>NZ_JAFLVX010000040.1 GCF_017316185.1 Candidatus Vagococcus giribetii
CTTACTTTATACATATTTAGGTTCTGTTGCAAAGTTTTTCAAATCGACTTATTTAAGTTAAAATGAAAAGAAAAGCAATAACTAGGAGATTTTAGATGACTTATTTTAAAGGAAAACAATTCAAAAAAGATGTTATTATGGTAGCCGTTGGCTACTATTTGAGATATAACTTGAGTTATCGAGAAGTCTCGGAGATTATGGCTGATCGAGGAATCATTATTTGTCATACGACTATTTATCGTTGGGTGCAGGAATATAGTCAGGTTATCTACTGCTTATGGAAGAAAAGAAATAAATCTGCGGGGGATTCTTGGAGAATGGACGAAACTTATATTAAGATCAAAGGAAAGTGGCATTATTTATACCGTGCAATTGATTCTTCAGGTTTAACATTAGATATTTGGTTACGAAAACATCGTGATAAACAAGCAGCTTATGCGTTCTTCAAACGATTAATCAAACATTTTGGAGAACCTAGAGTTCTTGTGACGGATAAAGCTCCTTCTCTAAGCAGTGCATTTAATCAACTTAAAGCAGAGGGAGAATTCACTTGTGCTACTCATCGAACTAGTAAATATTTAAACAATATCGTTGAACAAGATCACCGACCAATCAAGAAAAGACACAAATTATATCAGTCCATAAGGACTGCTTCCTCTACGATTAAAGGGATTGAAACCATACATGCTTTATATAAAACTAGCCAAAGAGACTACTGTCTCTTTGGCTTTTCAGTCGTTCATGAAATGAATCTACTATTAGGTACTCCAGCATAATTTTGAAGCAATTAAGTAAAGAACTTATTTCTTTTTAAACTTTGCAACAGAACCAACAAATGTATATACTAGACTTGCTATTATATAAGACATCTTAATAGGTTTCATTTTTTCTTGTAAATTCATTTTATCTTTCCTGTCTCTTTTTCAATTATTTTTTGTTTATGTTTATTAGAATTTAAATAAGTAGTTAAGAAAATCGTATGACTGGTTCTGCCAAAAAAGTTGTCTAAGATTTGATACTAGAACCATTTATGATTGAGTGCCTTTTTATTTACTAACACTTATAAATCATATACATCATCATTTACTTTAAACTTATCTGCTTCTAGAACTACTAACTTACTCCAAATTTCTAAAACAACTTTTCCACAACCATTATATTGTTTCAACCAGTCTTCTTTTTCACAATCCAAAGAAATATTGATTGTATTACTTGATAGATTGATGCTTGTTAATTCTAAATAATCATCTTTTTCAGGAGGATAAATCTCTTTTCGTTCATCAATAGTATTGTTTATAAAATAAAATGTGCTAACATTCATGAATTCTACACTATAATTTGTTATTATCTCATTTTCTAACAATTCTAATTCCAAATTTAACTTATTTTCTAAAATATCCATTGAATAAGATACTATTTTTGATTCAAATAATTCATTCATTCTTTGCTGAATAGACACTTTTGTTTACTTCCTTCCCAAATAATTATTTATCATATTAGTAATTTCGCTCATCGAGTTCTTGCTAAGGTCAATATGGGTTAGCCCTCTATCACTAGAAATTACACCTTCTGGTGTTAATGAACCTTTGCCATCTATACTAACTCTATAGTATGGCTTTCCTCGTCCCCCACTTCCCTCATCCATAATTCGGACAACAATAGGCTTTCTTCCATTTGCAATTTCAACTTTATAGCCATTCTTTAATGGTGAGGCTTTTCCACCTAAAGAACTTGCTATTTCATCTGACAAAGAGTTTGAAGTTGGAACATCAGTCCCACTAGCCTTCTCAATCGTTGGTTT
Organism: Candidatus Vagococcus giribetii; assembly: GCF_017316185.1. GTDB lineage: Bacteria > Bacillota > Bacilli > Lactobacillales > Vagococcaceae > Vagococcus > Vagococcus giribetii. The sequence continues at coordinate 1,802 of NZ_JAFLVX010000040.1, forward strand.
TGACTCCACCTTAGGTACGGTTGTAATGGCTGGTTGCTCTTTTACTCCTGGTGTCGTCGTCACTTCAGGTTTGGTCTCTGCTTTTGGCACAGTTGTCACCACAGGTGTTGATGGAGCCTCTGGAGTCGTTGTGACAGAACCTTTGTCTTCTACTTTTGGTGTCTTGGTAATAGCTGGTTTTTCTGGAACTGTGACAATTTGATGGATTTTTAAGGTTTGACCTGGATGAGCAGTAATTGCCATCAACACTTTGAGTTCATTACATACCCAAAAACCAAAGAGACGGTAATCTCTTTGGCTAATTTTATAGAGAGCATATACTGTTTCAATCCCTTTAATTGTAGATGAAACAGTCTTTGTGGACTGATAGAGTCGATGCCTTTTCTTGATTAGACGATGGTCGATTATTCAACTAGTTACTGGTTCTATGAATAGTTGAGTTAGTCAAGAAAGTACTTTTAACCGATTAACAACAAACTGTGGAAAGAACCAAATTGATTAGTGAATGCTTACTAGTCAAGACTCTATTTTCTCGATTTCCATTGAGTGATAGAGTGCCTTTTTATTTAATTTCTTTTAATTGCATTTCTAATTTTTGTATATATTCATTAGTTTCGCTATTTGATTTTTTCAATTCTGATAAATATTGTTCTCCTTTCAAAAACAACTCACTTTGAAAATCTATAACTTTTACCATTTTTTCCCATACTCTATTTTTTTCATCTAAATTTATATCTGTTTCAACTGAACGACTTCCATCAGGTTTATCAGCATAGATTTCACTAATCTGAACGTCTTCTCCATCAGTCATCAACTTTATCCATACCTCTGAAGTCTCTACATCACTAATATAAACTATATTTTTATTTTTAAGTAATATACATGCTTGAGCAAAGTTACTAAACCAATCATAAATATTCATGGACAGTATATCTAATTCAATATCTTCTCTGTATTCTCCGTACGTTTTATCGTCCACACAAAGTTGAAAATACCCATATTCACCTTTTAATTCATCTTCATCTTCAAAATAAGAAGTGAAAACTTTAAATTTAATTTCAATCATTATATTTCACCTTTACTTTCTAAAATCACTTACTTTTAGTTCGTGGTTTCCAAACGCAGTATCTAAAACTCCATCATTTTTGATAACAATCGTAATTTTTTCTCCTGCTATTTCATAAACATGTTTACCTGTTTTTCCCTGTGCTAGCAAATCATTATATGCTATTTCAACGTATTTATTCATATCACTAGTAGACCATTCAGGATTGAAAAAACTGTTTTTTTCTAACTTTTGTGCTAATTGACTATCAGTTAGATAATCTGCTTGTTTTTTAAATGATTCATAATCATGTTTTGAAATGTGTTTTTTGATATTCTTTCCTAAAGGATTTTTAATTTCAACTTTAGCCCCGCTGAATTTCTCAATCGTTGGTTTTGACTCCACCTTAGGTACTGTTGTAATGGTTGGTTGCTCTTTCACTCCTGGTGTTGTCGTCACTTCAGGTTTGGTCTCTGCTTTTGGCACAGTTGTCACCACTGGTGTTGATGGAGCCTCTGG
>NZ_JAFLVX010000041.1 GCF_017316185.1 Candidatus Vagococcus giribetii
GTCCCGTACGGGTCATTATTGGAGGTTTAGCTCAGCTGGGAGAGCACCTGCCTTACAAGCAGGGGGTCAGCGGTTCGATCCCGTTAACCTCCATTAAATAGCTAATCTGGTTCCGTGGTGTAGGGGTTAACATGCCTGCCTGTCACGCAGGAGATCGCGGGTTCAAATCCCGTCGGGACCGTTTTAGGCGCAGTAGCTCAGTTGGTAGAGCAACGGATTGAAGCTCCGTGTGTCGGCAGTTCGATTCTGTCTTGCGCCATTATATGGAGGGGTAGCGAAGTGGCTAAACGCGGCGGACTGTAAATCCGCTCCTTCGGGTTCGGCAGTTCGAATCTGCCCCCCTCCATTTTTAATATTTTTTAAACTATAGGGGTATAGTTTAGCGGTAGAACTACGGTCTCCAAAACCGTCAGCGTGGGTTCGATTCCTACTACCCCTGTTTAACTATGGCGGTTGTGGCGAAGTGGTTAACGCATCGGATTGTGGCTCCGACATTCGTGGGTTCGATTCCCATCAGTCGCCTTTTTTATTTTTAATAGTGGGCTATAGCCAAGCGGTAAGGCAACGGACTTTGACTCCGTCACTCGTTGGTTCGAATCCAGCTAGCCCAGTAAAAGACTCAATTTGAGTCTTTTTTTATTTGTACTGAAAGTTGAAATAAAATTTTGCTCAATAAAGAGTAATATAGAAACATGTATACAAAAAGATCGTTATAAAAATAGTGAATCGTAAAGTGTTAACTAATTCAGTCCAAAATAATATAAAATTAATAAAAAATAGTAATTTGTCCTGCAAAAAAGTTTGGATTTTTAATTACTTTTGATTTATAATAAACAAGTTGTTACAAGAAGGTTACGAATATTTCTAAGATGACATAAAACTAGGTCTTAGGTCGTAGATAGATTTACGTCAAATGCTTGATAAAAAAAAGATGAATCTATTGTAGAATATGTTAAAAGAAAGAAAGTATAGGAGATGTTGAAAATGGAAATGAAAAATATCGTGAAAAACAAAAATTCAAGAGAATGGTTAAGCTTTGCAGGAAAAACTATTTTATATACAACTATTTTACTAGGTTTAGTTTACTTATACCACTACAGTGCAGTGGGTGGAGGATCATTCATTTACAATCAATTTTAAGGGGTTGCTAGAAACATGAAGAATTTAATTTTAGAAAAAATAAAAAAATGGTCTGAAGAAACTCCAGAATCTTATTTTTTTGATGATGGTTTAAACCAATTGACTTATCGAGAGTTAGAAGATAGTTCCAATGCATTAGCAAGCTATCTTGAAAAAAACTATCCTAATAAAAATAATATTTTAGTCTATGGTGGACAAGATGGTCGTATGATTATAAGTTTTTTAGCTTGTATAAAAGCAGGTCATTGTTACGTGCCAGTTGATATCCATACACCTGATGAAAGAGTTCAAATGATTTTAGAAGAATCTAATGCAACATGTGCGATTTCGTTAGGTGCCTGGCCTTTAGATGAGAAAGATGTTATTACTGAGAAAGTATTTGAGACGGTTATTGCATCTAAAGAAATGCCGTCATTGAATCAAGTGGTTTTAGGTAATGAGAATTTCTATATGATTTTCACTTCAGGTACAACTGGAAAACCAAAAGGCGTACAGATTTCTTATAACAACTTAGTTAGTTTTTGTGACTGGATGTTAAGTGATTTTACTTTAGAAACAGGCCAACGCTTCTTATGTCAAGCACCGTTTTCATTCGATTTGTCTGTTATGGATTTATATCCAGCACTTTTAACAGGCGGTACTTTGGTAGCTCTAAGTAAGGATGAAGTTGATAATTTTCCGAAATTATTTGCTCGTTTACCTGAAATGGATCTGAATATTTGGGTATCAACGCCTTCATTAGTTGAGATTTGTTTATTGAGTCCTGATTTTAATAATGAAACATTACCCAACTTAGTTAATTTCCAATTTTGTGGTGAAGAATTACCTCATGCAGTTGCTAAAAAGTTAATGGATCGTTTTCCAAAGGCACTTATATTTAATACATATGGGCCAACCGAGGCAACAGTTGCGATTACTTCAGTTTTAATTACTGAGGAAGTTCTAGAATCAACTGATCGTCTACCTTTAGGAAAAGTTAAAGGTGACACTCAGTTAGTTATTTTAGATGATAATGGTAATGACTTGCCAGAAGGCGAAATTGGTGAAATATTAATTGTAGGACCAGGTGTATCAGCAGGTTACTTTGAACAAGAAGAAAAAACAAAGGAAGCTTTCATAACTTATAATGGCTTACCAGCTTATAAAACTGGGGATGCAGGTTTGATTAAGAATGAGCACTTGTTCTATAAAGGTCGTTTGGATTTTCAAATTAAATGGCATGGCTATCGTATGGAGCTTGGAGACATAGATCACCATATGATGGAAATTGATATGGTTAGAAATGCGTGTGTTGTTCCTAAATACAATAAGAATCATAAGGTTCAACAATTAATTGCGTATGTTGTACTTGAAGGGATTCAAGATATCGATCAAAAAATAAAAAGTAATGAAATAAAAGAGGCTTTACAAAAGAGTGTGATGGAGTATATGATTCCTCAACGATTTGTCTTTGTTGAAAATTTACCGTTAACACCAAATGGAAAAGTGAACCGTAAGCAGCTAATTGAAGAGGTGAACTCATGATTCAATGGATAAATACTTACGTTCCTTATTTAACGCCTTATGAAAAACCTTTTTACTTTATACTATTAGGAATTTTGTTTATTCCGTCTATTATTTATTCGTTACAAGGTAAAAGAGCTTATTGGTATCAAAATTTTCTGACGGTATTTTTCTTATGGATTAGTTTTGCTGGTCCACATATGAGTCAAGGTTATGCTCTACTTGGCTATATTCTATGGCAATGTGTGTTAACCAAAGTTTACTTTAAATACCGACAACAGGACAATAAGAGTATATGGTTTTATGTCGCTATAGTGTTAAGTTTAGTACCGATGTTAATCATGAAAATAGGACCTTTTGTAGCGGGAGATTCGTATCTCATGTTTTACTTCTTAGGTTACTCTTATTTAACATTTAAATCTGTACAAGTCATTATGGAAATACGTGATGGTATGATTAAAGAATATCGTACAACAGACTATATTCAGTTTTTAATCTTCTTTCCAACTATTTCCTCAGGACCGATTGATCGCTATCGTCGTTTCTTAAAAGATTTAAAAGAGCCACCTACTAAAGAAAAATACACAGAAATGTTAGGGAAAGGAATTCACTATATTTTCTTGGGATTTTTATATAAGTTTTTAATTGGCTATGTGCTAGGAAGTCATTTACTTCCACTTGTTGAGCAATTTGCTCTTTCACCTAGTGGAGTTGTATTAGGAACGATTGGTTATATGTATGTATACAGTCTATATTTGTTCTTTGACTTTGCAGGTTACAGTTTGTTCGCTGTTGGAACAAGTTATTTATTAGGTTATGAAACACCAATCAACTTTAATAAACCATTCTTAAGTCCAAATATTAAAGAATTTTGGAATAGATGGCACATGTCTCTTTCGTTTTGGTTTAGAGATTATGTTTACATGAGATTGATGTTTACTTTAATGAAGAAAAAAGTATTCAAAAGCCGTATCGTAGCATCAAACGTTGGGTACTTTGCCCTATTTATGATTATGGGTGTTTGGCATGGCTTAACATGGTATTATATTGTATACGGAATTTTCCATGCTACTTTAATTTGTGTCAATGATGCTTGGTTGCGTTATAAGAAAAAACACAAAGATAAGTTACCAAGTAATAGATGGACGAATGCTTTAGGTATTTTTATTACTTTTAATGCTGTATGTTTCAGTTTCCTGATTTTTTCAGGATTTTTAGATACGTTAATAAAACATATTAATAATTTTTAGGAGATGGATTTAATGGATATCAAAACAACTATTTTAGCAATTATTGAAGATTTAACAGGAGAAGATGTTTCAGGAACAATGGATTTAAACTTGTATGATGAAGGTTTACTAGATTCAATGGCAACTGTTCAAATGTTAGTTGAAATTGATGGTCAGTTAGGTATTACTGTACCAGTATCTGAGTATGATCGAAGTGAGTGGGGAACTCCACAACAAATCATTAATCAAGTTACTGCTCTAGCTTAATGAATAAGAAAAAGTTATTATTAGCTGTAGGACCTTTTTTTGTTGCTATATTGATTATAGGGTTTATTATCTTTTCCCCTTTAAACTTATTTAGTAAGCCTTCTAATAAAGCAATACATAAATCGGCCTCTTCTATGTCAGTAAATGTCTTAAAAGGAAATGCTCTAAAAAATGAAGCAATGGGAAGCAATAAATACTTACCATTCTTTGGTTCATCTGAATTAAGTCGTGTGAATCCATTTCACCCGTCTGTATTAGCTCAAAAATATCAAAGAGATTATGAACCTTTTCTTTTAGGTGCTCCAGGGACACAATCTTTGACACATTATTTTATGCTTAACTCAATGGAAAAGGAGTTACATAAGAAAAAGGCAGTCTTTATTATTTCGCCACAGTGGTTTGTTAAAGATGGTGTGGGAGATCCAATGTTTTCACTGTTTTATTCACCACTTCAAACGAATCAATGGTTAATGAATGCTGATGTGAAAGATATTAACGATCAGTATTTAGCTAAGCGTTTAGAAGGCTTTTCAAGTGTGAAGGGCGATACACAGATGAAAATAGCTATAAACAAAATTGCGAAAGGCGAAGAGTTGTCTGACACTAATATTAATCAGGCAAGAGTACGCTATCGCATGCTGTCAAAAGAAGATTTACTTTTTAGTAAAATTGGCATCAAGTCAAAAGATGAGAGAATTACTAAAGAAACTAAAAAATTACCAAATGAATTTAACTATGATGAATTAGATAAATTAGCTTATGATAGTGGTAAAAAAGAAACAAAAAGCAATGAATTTGAAATTGCTGATGGTTTTTACACCAAACGAATTTTACCTGTAAAAGGAAAATTAAAGAATTCTCAAACGAAATTTGATTATGTGTCTTCGCCAGAATTTTCAGATTTCCAATTGGTTTTAGATCAAATTGCTAAAAACGATATGGATGTTCTGTTTGTTATTCCTCCAGTGAATAAACGTTGGTCAGAGTACACAGGTCTTTCTCAAGAGATGTTAAATAGCTTTAGTAAAAAAATCAACTACCAATTAAAGTCTCAAGGATTTAATCATGTGGTTGATTATACGGATAAACACTCAGAGCCATACTTTATGGAAGATACCATTCATATTGGTTGGAGAGGTTGGTTGAACTTAGATCAAGACCTTCAAAAATTCTTGAAAAATGATCAAGCACCTAAGTATCAGATGAATTCTGAGGAGTTTTTAAGTCCAGAATGGCAACAAAATCGAGATTTTTAGTAAAGCTCAAGGAATGTTTTATTCCTGAGCTTTTTTTATAGTTTTAACTTGATAAAAAATAAAAACTATGACAAAATAGTGCATACTTTAAAGTTTAAGGGAGCAATAAATTGAAGAGAAAAAAAAGAAGTGTTTTTAAAAAGTTTTTAATCGTTTTATTGTTAGCCTTAATAGTTTGTGGTGGCTTTTTTTATGTTAAAATCTCAAATCAAGTGAAGCAGGTAATGGTTTGGGAAGATGAAGTAAAGAAAGTTGCTAAAGAGTATCAGATGGAAGAGTATACTGATATCATCCTAGGCATTATTTTTACAGAAAGTAAGGGAGATCATATTGATCTGATGCAGAGTAGTGAAAGTAAGTTTGGTGCAAGAAATCAGGTCACTTCTAGTGAAGAAAGTATTCAATTTGGTGTTGAACATTTAGCAGAGGTTGTAAACGAGGCGAATGCACAGAAGTGTGATATTTGGACAGCTGTTCAGGCATATAATTTTGGCTCTCAATATATTTATTATATTAAAGATAGAGGACAAAAGAATACATTAGAGCTTGCAGAAACTTACTCAAGAGATGTTTTGGCTCCTTTATTAGGCAATAAAACACAAGAGACATATCCGTATAAACATCCTTTAGCAATTATTCATAATGGAGGGAAGCTTTACCGTAATGGAGGTAACTTCTTTTATGCTGAGAGTGTTAAATGGAATACGAATCTAATTAAATGGTTTAAATAAAAAGCAAAGCTCCTTCTACTAATGAAGGAACTTTGCTTTTTTTATGGTTGTGAGGCTAGTAAAAAGTCACCAAACATATCACCAGTGTAACCTGGTGAGACTCGCACTCGTTTTAAAGTAAATAAGCCATCTGATTTTTTAGCGTATCCAGGTTCTGTCGTAATCGCCATTTTATAGCCATTCTTTTCAGCTGAACTAATAACTCTTTCATCATATCGTCCTGCAGGGTAGCAAAGAACAGAAGTATCTTGATTTAGTTGTTGATCAAACCATTGTTTAGAATCTAATAACTCACTATCAATTCTAGCATCATCTAGTGTGTTTAAATCAAGATGAGAGACTGTGTGACTTTGAATCGAGATTAAGCCGCTAGCCTTCATTTCTTTCATTTGATCGACGTTAAAGTAATATTCAGAGCCTAATTTTGAGGTAATATAATTAATGGTTGCTTTCATATCTAATTGTTTTAGAATTGGAAAACCTTCTGTGTAATTGTTTAAATAGCCGTCATCAAAAGTGACCCAAACAATTTTTTCAGCAGGCTTTTTATTTTCTGTTAGAACGATGTAGGCTTCTTCAGGTGTTAAGGTATAATAGCCATTATCTTTTAACCATTTCATGTGTTCTTCAAATTCTTTAGGAGGCACTTTTAAAGAATTTCCTTCTGGTTCTGCTAGACTGTGGTACATCAAAATAGGAAAAGCAATTTCAGTATCACTTTCGATCCATTTTGCCTCTTTTTTTGTTTTTTCATTAGAAGAACTCATAGTTGTTGAAGTGAGTAACTTTTCTGTTGATTCTTTTGTTTGACTAGTTTCAACGTTGGCTGTTTTAGCGAAGGGTTTTAAAAGCACAAAACCAACAATAACCAATTCAATTAAAACAAGAGAAAAAAGTATAATCAATCCCTTTTTTTTCATTTGTTAATCCTCCATTTCCTTCCCTCGATTTTATCAAATAGAGGTCATGCTTTCAAGGGAAATCAAAGTATCCCTTTCCAGAAAGATATGCTAAACTATTCTAGTAAAGACTGATGTCCTAAGACATTAAAACTCTTTAGATCAGGAGTGTTATTTTGAAAGAATCACAATATATATGGCGAGAACAAAAAGTATCTGATGATGCCAATCAATTAGTTTCAGAGTTAGAAAAATTAAATCAACCAAAAGAACTAGCTCCATTTTTATGGAATCGCAACATCCAAAAATCGGAAGAATTACGTTCTTTTTTTCAACCAAGTGTGGAAGATTTTCATGATCCGTATTTAATGTATGATATGGAAAAAGTGATTGATAGAATTCAACGAGCTGTTGAAGCTGGGGAAAGAATTTTAGTCTATGGAGACTATGATGCAGATGGTATTACAAGTACCACAGTGATGAAAGAGGCTATTGAACTGATTGGTGGAGATGTAACCTATTATCTACCAAATCGTTTCAACGATGGTTACGGCCCAAATTTAGAGGTTTACAAGAGATTCATTGAGGAAAGGATTGAATTAATCGTAACCGTTGATAATGGTGTCAGTGGTCACGAGGCAATTACCTATGCCATGAGTCAAGGAATTGATGTCATTGTGACTGATCATCATGAACTACCTGAAGAACTACCAAATGCTTTTGCTATTGTTCACCCAAGACATCCTAAGGGAGAGTATCCCTTTAATGATTTAGCTGGAGTTGGGGTAGCATTTAAAGTGGCTACGGCTTTATTAGGGGAAATTCCAATTGAAAGCTTGGATTTAGTTGCTATAGGAACAATTGCTGATTTGGTTTCTTTGACAGGTGAAAATAGAAGCCTTGTCAAAATTGGTTTGGAAATGATGAAACAAACAGAGCGAATTGGACTACAAATGCTTGCAAGTGTTGCGCAAGTGGATTTAAGAGATGCAACAGAAGAAACTATCGGGTTCACCTTAGGACCTAGGTTGAATGCAATTGGACGCTTAGGAGACGCTTCACCAGGTGTTGAGTTGCTAAGCACTTTTGATGAAGAAGAGGCAAGTCGTTTAGCTAGTTTTATTCAAGAAAAAAATAGTGAACGACAATTGATTGTCAAAAAAGCAACAGAAGAAGCTTTGGTAATGGCAGAAGAACAAGCTCAGGAACCTATTTTATTTCTAATATCAAAAGAGTGGCATGAAGGCGTTTTAGGTATTGTTGCCAGTCAAATTGTTTCAAAAGTTGGCAAGCCAGTTATTGTGTTAACCTATGATGAAACAACTAATCGATTAAAGGGATCTGGTAGAAGTATTCAAGGAATTGATTTATTTAAAACATTAAGTCAAGTGAAGAGTGAGTTAATTAGTTTTGGTGGTCACCATATGGCTGCAGGGCTAACTTTTGATTATGACAAACTGGAAACAATCAAACAAAGCTTGGCTAATTATTTAGAAGTGTCAGGCCTTTTAGTTAACACTAAAGAAGAGCTAATTATTGATAGTCAGCTCTCAATTGAAGATATTTCTGTCGAGTATATTGATATGTTTAAACGATTAGCCCCTTTTGGAACGGACAACCCATCACCTTACTTTTTAGTACAAAGTGAAGAGATTGCTCAGTTAAAACAAATTGGAGCTGATAATACTCATTTAAAATGTCAGCTAAGAAATGATAAAGCTAGCTTGGATTGTATCGCTTTTAATCGTGGAAGTGAAATAGCTGAATTTACGCAAGGTGAGGCTATTCGTTTCGTTGGTCAGCTATCAATAAATGAGTGGAATGGTTTAAGAAAACCACAACTTATGTTAACAGACTATGAAGTAGATGGTTTCCAATTATTTGATATACGAGGCAAAAAAAGTGTTGATACTAAACCTACAAGTGATAAAGTAGCTTATCTTGTTTTCAATGACGAGAGCCTACCAATCGTAGAGACTAAACCTGAACAGGATGTGTTTGTGGCAAGTCTATTAGATAAAGAAAAATACCTTGAGTTTAATCAATATGAGGAAGTTGTGATTGTGGATTGTCCTTATGAATTAAGCCAAGCAAAGGAAGTTTTTTCTAAGCTAACGATTAAACGACTGTTTTTCTTTGTTCAAGTTAAAGAAGAGCACTACTTAACAGGATTACCTTCAAGAGAACAATTTGGTAAGCTATTTAAGTTTATTGCAACGTTTCCTTCTTTAGATGTTAGATATAAGCTAGGTGATATGGCCAATTATTTAAAAATTGAAAAGAAATTATTAATTTTTATGATAAACGTGTTTTTTGATCTAGGATTTGTTACAATAGAAAATGGTTTGATGGCTAAAGTTGAAAAACCAGAAAGTAAGCCGTTACAAGAAAGCAAAGTCTACCAAGAGTATCAACAAAAAATTGAGATGGAAAAACTGTTTTTATACAGTGACATCAAAGAGATTAAACAATGGATTTTGCAACAGGAGGAAGTATGATGAATTTAGAGAATTATATTGCAAGTATTCCCGATTACCCTCAAAAAGGTGTTATCTTTAGAGATATTTCACCATTAATGGGTGATGGAGCTGCCTATCAAGAAGCTACAAGACAAATCGTAGCCTATGCTAAAGAACGTGGAGCTGAGATGGTTGTTGGACCAGAAGCACGCGGTTTTATTATTGGATGCCCAGTTGCTTATGAATTAGGCATTGGTTTTGCACCAGCTAGAAAAAAAGGTAAACTACCTAGAGAAACAATCGAAGTTGATTATGGTTTAGAGTATGGTGAAGCAACACTTACTTTACATAAAGATGCGATTAAACCAGGACAAAAAGTCATTATTTGCGATGATTTACTAGCAACGGGTGGAACAATTGCTGCGACAATTGAACTAGTTGAAAAACTTGGCGGAGAAGTCGTTGGTTGTGCTTTCTTAATTGAGTTAATGGACTTAAATGGCCGTGATAAAATTAAAGGCTATGACATCTTAAGATTAATGGAATATTAATAAAAAACCTCAAGGATACGATAGAAACTATCCTTTGAGGTTTTATTTTGGTCTTTTTTGCTTTTCTACACGTTGTTGCTTCTTAATGTGTTGATGGAGTCTTCGTTCGCTCTGAGGAGATTCAAGAATCATGACTTTTGAGTTTTGATGATATAGGTTTCCTTTGATGCGGGGGAGTCTTTTTCTAAATTTATTGTTCCATTTAAATAGTTTAAACATTCGTTTAATGGCCTTTTTTTTCTGATTAAGGTCTCTATTTTTGTCGAATACCTGACTACAAGTTCGTTTAACTACACGAAACTGAGTAATATAAAGAGGGTAGTCTAAAACCACAATTAAATCAGCATCATGGAAACTTTTGTTAGTCCATGGACTAACTTGTACACCTTCAACAATCCAAGCGTCTAGAGTCTCTAATCTAGCGTTTAGAGAAGTCATGCGTTGGTTTTTATCTTTTATTTTTAAAAAGTCATCTAATGAAATACCTTGAATTAAGTATTTCTCTTGAAGGCTAAGGGTGAGGGAGGTTTTACCGCTTCCTGCATAGCCAATGATCCTAATTTTCATTATTTATCTATCTCCAGTCATTCAATCTCCTTAAGGTTACAATAAACAGTCGATAAATTCAATAACCGAACAGATATTATTATATTTGCTTAAAAATAAAAAGAAATAATACTTATTAATAGGAAGAAAAATAGCAGAATTGGTTTTAGTATTGACTTATTCATTAGGAACAGGTATCCTAATATTTGTTAGAAATTTGCCGCCTTAGCTCAGTAGGTAGAGCGTTTGCATGGTAAGCAAAAGGTCACCAGTTCAATCCTGGTAGGTGGCTTCAAACCAAAACTCTGTATCCTTTGATATCAAAGGAATACAGAGTTTTTTATTTATTAAACTGACGAAAAACTGACGAAAATTTATATTTCTCCTTTGAAATAAGTTTCTAGCAACTTTTTATTTTTTTCTCTTAAATCTTCATTCATTTGAGCATAGTGTTTCATTGTTGTAGTAATGTCCTCATGACCGATTTGATTTTTTATATATAATGGATCAGCACCACTTAATATTAAAAAGTCTGTTCTTGCATGTCTGAACGTATGACTTGATATTCGGTCAATTTCAAGTCTTTCACACAATTCAACTAAAGTACGATTAACATAAGAATTAGAAATAGGATAACTATCTCGTTCGTTTGGAAAGACTAGATTGAATTTATTTCTAATTTTCTTGCTTTTTACTAAATTATCTATACGATTTTTATGGATTTTCAAATGTTCCATTAGTTGTTGACTGACATCTATTTTTCTATAACCAGCAGGTGACTTTGGTTCTTTAAAGTTTCTAACACCGGCATACTCATATGCTTTATCAATATTTATTTGTCTATTTTCAAATAATACATCGTCCCATGTTAAAGCAGCAACTTCTTGATATCTTGCCCCAGTATAGATTTGTGTTAGTAAAAAATACTTAACAGTTATCTCTTTAAAAGCCAAAATAGCCTCTTTAACGATTAAAATGTCATCAAAGGATAAAGTCTTAGCCCTTAGTTTTGTGACGTTCTGTCCCGTTATTTTTACGCCTCTAGTAGGGTTTAAATTTATATAGCCCATGTCATGAGCTTCAAGAAACATACTCCTAACAATTGCATGCCGGTTTTCAACTGTTTCAGTTGCTAAACCTAAACCGTTTGGTTTCTCATTACCTAGCCAGTTTAAAAACTTCTGATAGTTTAATTTATTTATTCCTCTTAATGTCTGTTTATTACCAAAAAATGTTTCTAAATTTCTTCCAACAAGTTCAATCTTATTCATTCTTGAGTTGGAAACTTTGCCTCTTTTAAATGTGTCCATCCATGTATGATAAAATTCAATTAAATTAACATCTTCGATAACTTGGCTATTAATTAATCGTGCTCTTAATTCAATTTCTTTTTGTTTGCATTCTTTTTTTGTGTCACAAGTATACTGTTTTGTTTCCCAATCATTTGTAATTGGGTTCTTGTATCTAATAATAATTGTCCACTTACCAGTTTTGGGATTCTTTTTAGGCTCAGCCATGTCCTTTTCCTCCTGTTTTATGGTAAAATAGGCATAATTAAAGAAGCCTATCACCATAGGTTATTTTTATGTAAAGCACGCTCTTACTGTCCAAGGTGAGGAGCGTGCTTTTTTATTATACTTTTGTTAGCGACTCAATAATTTTAGATTCTAACTCTTTTTGTTGCGTTGCAGTCAGTTTATCAGATGTTCTAACTACGATTGTTCCGATAACAGTGTGTGAACCAGAACTCAATATTCCTCCACCATCAAACCCTGCTAAATAGTCATTTCTTTTATTAGCTTCTTCAACTGTTTTGTAAACTTCAATACAGCCGCCAGCTTCAGTTCCTTTTTCTATTAAATCTTTTCCATAAACGCTACTTTGATCTATAAGGTTACTTGAGAAATATATTGATGATGTATATCCACCAGCTTTATTTAAATTACCATTTGGATCATTTTCTTCTGTTACAGGCATGATATCTTGAATCATATCTACATTTTTTAATCTAAGTATTACAAAGTCTTGAGTGGGAGCAGTTACTTGTTTTAGTTGTTTAATACTTTTATCAGCTTCACTAATAGCGGTTTGTAAATCTTTGGTTTCGTTTGAATAATCCAAAGTGGCAGCTAATTTAGTAGTTTCAACTTTAACCTGGTCTGTTTTTTTAGGAGGGCTAGGTATATTTCTTTTTGCCTCATTTGCTGTTGAAATAGCAACTTGTAGATCTGTAAAAGTATTCTCATTTAATGGTTTATCACCAGAGTCTAATACTTTTTGCCCTTTTGCAATTTCCTTATCTAAAACGGAATTTTCTTTTTTGACAATATTTGCCTCTTTTTGGAAATTCTTGATAGCATTATCGTAGGGTACTTTTATTTGAGAGTACCAATAATAACCCCCACCACATAGAATCATCAATAATAAAACTAAGCTAACAATAATACTTTTCTTTTTCATTAAATTCACTCCTAAAATAATATGGTATAATAAGTTGTAATTGTTATACTCAAACATCACTCAAACTTTGCAGGGGAGAGTGATGTTTTTATTAATAAGAGATAATTTCTACTTTTCCAGTATCTGCACTTGTGGGAGTGATAAATACTTCCACATTTCTATCCTGTTTAACCTTGTTCCCGTTCACAATAGTTGCAGTTGTTTTGTAGTACCATGATTCGCCATCTTGTGTCCAGTCTTGAAGTACACCAGTGATCGAATGCATCTTACTGCCTTTATACGGGAAGTCCTGTTTAAATTGTTGGTTAGCCAGTATTAATAGTATTTCTCTTTGCTCGTCAGTAGGGGATTTAGATAGTTTTGTTATATCGCTTCCAACTTCATTGCTACTATTAGTTGTTGATTTAGTATTTGAATCACTAGTAGAAGTATCAGTGTGACCATACTTTATACCAACATCTTTAGCATATTCTAAATCCATATCAACTAAATCGCCGAGAGTTTTAGGTTTGTTTAACTCCTCTGCTGTAGCTTCATTACCATCAATCATAACACTCTCATATAATCGTACATTATAATCCATGAAACCATAAGATGAATTTTTTAGGTTTATTAAAGCTATATATCTTTCATCATCATTCGGCATCATTTCAAGAGATTCTATATCAGAACTTTCAAAACTGATAGTTAAGTTTTTTGCTATTTCATAAAGCTTGTCATCGCTGTTTTCAAAAGCTTTAGTAATATTTTCAGCGACTATTAGACTCGATTCTTGAAAAGATGAAACTAGCTCGCTGTAAATTGAAAAAGTAGCATCGATTGCTTTCTGAGATGAAAAATCTTTTTTAGTTAGTTTACTACCTTTGAAACTAATACTATTTACTTCTATGTTTGTTTTTGTAGTAACTGAACTTAAACTACTTTGCGTGCTACCATCTTTGTTATCTTTCGAAGCATTACAACCACTTAACATAAATGAGATTAAAGAAAAGCTAATAACTCTTATAGCTACTTTTTTATTAAACATATTTACTCCTCCATTATGATGTAATATTCTTATACTAACTTAGGACATCAATCAAACATTGTAGGGGAAAGAAATGTCTTTTTATTTTGCATAGCTAAGCATTGTTTCTCTCACACAAAGCTCAAGACGTGGTGGAATATTATAATATTCCATAAATTTAACTGCGTTTAGTTGCTCTTTTTGTAGATCGTATTCGTTTATCCAAATAGCTAATAAAATTTGAATAGCTATTTGATTTGCTTCATATTCGACTTTATTTCTATGGTATTCACTGATGTTATAATACGTTGATAATTCTTCATGTTTTTTGATGCAGTGACCTAGCTCGTGGGAGATTTGAAAGTCTGAATTTGTATCTAAAAGTTTGTCACTTAAAAATATAGTCTTTTCATCAGCGTAATACATTCCACTTCGATTCATATTGCAAAATACTAAATCCAATCCCATTTTTTTTACTAATTTGAGTAATCTGCTATTGACCTCACTCATTAAATCAACCCGCTTTATTTGTTTTCAGATGCTCTCTTAGCAGCTAGTACAGATTTTAAAAATTCTACTTCTTCATCTGTAACAGGTTCACCATCGAAAGCGAATACACCATTTTTTTCAGCTAGTGATGTTTTTTCTTCACGTCCTAAAAGATAGTCAACTGATACACCAAAGTAGTCGGCAAGTACTTCTAAGCGATCTTTTGTGGGATTATCAGAATTTTTCATTCTGTATAAAACATTTTTGGACAAACCGAGTTCTTCTTCCACTTTATTCAGAGACTTTCCCTGTTTATCCGCTAATTTTTTTATCCTACTATAAACTGTCATATCAATATTCTCCTTAAAAGTTACAAGAAAAATAAACTTTTATGTTAAAATAGGTTGATAAAAATTAACATTCATGTTAACATATTTCTTGTAAACGAGTTTAGCAACAAAATAGACAATAAAAAACACAACTGATTATATAAACTATCCGCCAAGAAAGTGATTAAATCAATGTTTTATGTCTTATTTAATTATGCTTTTATGTTAACATTTATGTTAATAACAGTCAATATATTTTAACATATTGTTGTTAAATTCGTTTTATTTATTAGAAAAAAAGGGGAGATAAGAGGTGATGAGCTTAAACATATTTTTGCTGATGCTATAGCTGCAAGAAAACATCAATTCTTGTATGTGAATTAGCAAAAATGGCGGTGATATGGGTGCAAATAGATTATTCGAATGGCTTCGATAAAATGTTTTTTCTCATTAAAAGAAAGAGCACAGTTTGGAATACGCCGACTCAGCACTCAATGGATTTAGGTTTATTTGAGATTAAACAATCAAGTATTCAACACGATAACGGTCATATTTTAATAAGTAGGACACCGAAAGTAACGGTCAAAGGGCAATAGTATTTTTATTAGTAGGTTCTTTTCAAAAGAAGAAATATCAACATGTTGTTAGAAAGGAGTGTCGCTATGACAGAGATTGCAGAAATCACTCTAAATGATAGAGAAAAAATTAAAGAGTTTGTAGAAAGAAGCAGTTTTGTCACTTACAAAATGCTAGCTGACAGATTTAACATCAGTAAAAGTAGTATGTCACGGATTATGAGTGGAAAAGATACGTCTGCTAAAGCGAACGGAATTATTGATGCCATTATCACTATGTATGAATTATAGGAGGTGTAAATCATGAGCAAAGTTAATGATTTAGTTGCAATTGCGACAAGTAATATCGCTTCTGAGATGGGTGCTCAACGAATTAAAGCAAAAGAAATTAGCAAACTAACAGGATTATCAGCATCTACTATATCTCATGTTTACAACGATATTAGTGGTCATAGCAATCCACAAATTGAAACGTTACTTTCTATATGGGTTATAGCTTTGAAAAAAGAAGCAACTGATTTATTTAAGTAATTGGAGGTAGTTATGAATCAGGATATGAAAGTAATCGTTATAACGACAATTATTTATTGTTTTTGTTTGTTTTGGGTGAATGAAAGGAAGAATAAAAAATGACAGAAAAAGACTTTGAAATGCTAGCGACACAAGCATGGTTCATTATGTTTGGTGTTTCAGTAGGAGCAGCCCTAGTGGATTTTAGATCTTTTTGGTGGTTACCACTATTCATCATTGTTGTGTTAGTAGTTTATAGAATTTATGTGTACTTCATGTTCTGTGAGAGGAGAGTTAGGAAATGAGTAAAAAGAATTAAGACGGGTTTTTAGTCTATTGAGACAAATTTTAGGGGAATAAAAAACAAACATGACTATTTAGTATGTTTGTTAGTGGGTTATAAAAGTTCAGATATATCGATTGGAATATAATCATTTTTCTCTTTTGAAATATATTTTTTCCAAATATTTAATGGTATATGTTTTATACCTCTTGATGTTTTTATATGAAGAGTATTGTTACCAATTATTGATGTGTCGTAATGGAAACCGATAGTACCTACTGCGGATTCATACGGTTTGATTGTGATTGGAGGTAAGAGTAATGAACCTTCTTTTATACTGATACCAATTGTTTTTCCAGTTCCGTACCCACTTATTCCAGGAAATACTTCTTCCCAATTATTTTTAACAGTAACCTGGTAATTGTTATTTATTAAGCTAAATGAATTAAAAACAAGTTTTTCGTTGATTGAGAATTCAGTGATTGTAATTGGTAGAGAACTGTTATTTGTAATCACTAGAGTCACGAAGAATCTATATTTTTCAAAAAAGTAAACATCAGGGTCATCATTTGAAGCTCTATCAACAAGCCATTCGGAATTTTCTTTTGTAAGGATATCAACAGTTAAAGAAAATTTTTCTTTTTTTGAAGAAAAGTAAAGGGCTAATAGAGAAATAATCAAAGATAAAAAGGGAATTATGAATTCTGATAATATTTTTGTCAAAGTAAGCAACTCCTTTATAAGAGTATATCAAATTGAAAGGTCACGAGGAAGAGTGAATAGAGTAAGAGAAATGGAGAGGTTTAAAATGAACAATAGCCCTCTCAATTAAGAGAAGGCTATCTAATTAATCAATATTCATTATTTTAAAGTTGCGGCTACTATTACTAACAATAATTTATTTCTCATTTAAACGAAGCATTCCCTAACCTCTAATGCCTCCTTGTAACCCTTTAGTTACGCCAGTGTGGATAAATTTCAAAAAAATAAAATACAGCTTTGCTAAACAATATTTTTCATATGAGTGAATTATAGCACATTTTATAAGAAAAGTCTGTAATAAGAAAAAGGAAGTGGGCAAAACTGAATTATACAGTCAATCAAAAGATAGGTAATGATAAAAATTTAATTTCGAATAAATCTGCTTATCTGATTGAGAGGCGTAGAAATAATGTGATGGAGAATACTTTTAATAACAGTTATATTTTTACAAAAAAAGACTGATTCGCCGGCAAGCAAAAATCAGTCATAACAAAATATTAATTCAAGGAGATTTTAACATGATTAGTGAAAAAATTCAAAACCTAATGAAAGAAGTTCAAAAAGAATGTGATAAAGAAGGTGTATCCAGTGTTTGTACACTAAACAAGAAAGGTCACGTTGCAGTAATGATTACTGGTGGTTTAAAGGATATTGCTTTTTGCTTAGGTGCTCAGGAAAGAGAATTAGATAAGCAGTTGCCAATTCCTACTAAAATTTTGAGAAGTGCTGCAGTTAATTCTATAAATAATACTAATGAGAAAGATAAACAGCATACATATATTATTGATGATTTAGATGAGATTCCCAATATTTTATCTCGAATTTTAAAAGGAGAGATGTAAAGTGAGTTTTACTGAAATGGAAGGAGCAGCATTTGATAGGTGGAAGACAAAACTAACAGACGAACCAGTAGAGATTGCATATGATTGGCAAAATCAACCCTTATATGAGGGAGATATATGCTATCAGACAGATGATGGTTATGTGCTAGAAGATGATATCTTTCAATACATTCAAACTTTAGAAAAAGAAGCTTTATTAGAGATTTTAAGTAATATGAACAATGAGGATATTATTATAGCTGCAGGTATGGAGGTGGTTAAATCATTATGGGAATGATTAGTACCTTAGATATGAGTCATGCAGAATGGCTTGAGAATAGAAGGGAAGGTCTTGGTGGTTCAGATATTGCTACAGTTTTAGGATTAAACAAATGGCACTCACCCTATCAATTGTGGTTAGAGAAAACTGGTCAAATTGAACTCGAATTTAGGGAAAGTGAACCAGCTTACTGGGGAAATGTTCTTGAAGAAGTTGTTGCAAATGAGTTTCAAGAACGAACAGGAAAAAAAGTTAGACGTAGAAATCAAGTCTTTATCCATACGGATTATCCTTTTTTACGAGCAAACATTGATCGTGATGTTGTAGGTGAAAATGCTATTCTTGAATGCAAAACTGCTAATGCCTATCTTGCTAAAGATTGGGAAGAGGAAGAAATTCCTCTTGCATATATCTGTCAAGTCCAACACTACATGAATGTTTTAAATCGTGATTATGCTTATATCGCTGTTTTAATCGGTGGTCAAAAATTTATATGGAAAAAAATTGAACGTGACCAAGAGTTAATCGATTTAATCACTACACGACTAATTCAGTTTTGGACTATAAATGTCGAACAAATGATTGAGCCTGAGATTGATGGAAGCGAAGCTACAACAAACTTTATTAAAGAATTAACTCAAGATATTGAGGATAACGAAGTGATTCTATCCTCTGAATATGATGAGTTAATCGAAAGCCAAAAACAGATTAGGTCTACTATCAAAAATTTAGAGAAAGAATCAGATAAGATAAGCAATCAATTAAAACTGGTATTAAAAGATAAAAATGCAAGTATTGCGATCACTCCCAAGAATGTTATTTCATTCAGAGAGCAGACTAGAACTAGCATGAATCGAAAATTAGTTGAAGCGAAATATCCTGAAATTAAGGATAACGAAGAATTTTATAAAGAAAGTAAATTTAGAAAACTGACTATTAAGGAGATTGGATAACATGGGAACAACAGATAGCTTAAAAAATCAGTTACAACAACAAGATAACGCACCTCAACAAGCTGATCCATCAAAACTGGGATTTAAAACATTAATGAGTACACCAGGTATGAAGAAACGATTTAATGAGGTTTTAAACGAGCGTTCAGAGCAGTTTATGAGTTCATTAATGACTTTAGTTAGTGGTGATGATTATTTAGCTAAAGCAGAGCCAATGACAATTATCGCATCAGCAATGAAAGCAGCAACGATGGATTTACCAATCGATAAAAATTTAGGATACGCCTATATTGTTCCTTTTAATCGTAGTGAAAAAATTGGTAATCAATGGGTCCAGCATAATGAAGCACAATTTATTATCGGTTATAAAGGTTATATACAATTAGCTCAACGATCAGGTCAATATAAAGCTTTAAATGCAATTGCTGTTTATGAAGGGCAAATGGTTGATTGGAATCCTCTAACTGAAGAGTTTACTTTTAGTTATGAGGGAAAGATTTCTGATGAAGTAATCGGTTATGTTGGTTTCTTTGAACTTCTTAATGGGTTTAAAAAGACTGTTTATTGGACTAAACAAGAAGTTGAAGAGCATCGTATAAGCAATAATAAGAATCGAGAAAAAACGAAATTAACAGGTGCGTGGAAAGACAACTATGACCAGATGGCCATTAAAACGGTCCTTAGAAATATGCTTTCTAAATGGGGGATTTTATCAATTGAAATGCAATCAGCTGTTACAAGTGATGAAAAAGTATTCAGATATGATGATAAGAATGATTTAATCGAAGAAACTAAAATTGATGAGATGGAACCAATTGAGCAAGAACGAAAAGAAGTCGAGAAAGTCGAAGATGAACAAAACGAAGAAGTTCAACAAGAGCTGTTTAACGATAAGAAACTAGGAGATATCACTAAATAGTGGTATCTCCATAGAAATAACAAGGAGGAAAGAATAAGTGAATATAGTCATAAAAATAGGTAGGTTAACATCTGATCCAGAACTAAGATACACCAATTCAGGAAAAGCAGTTGTCAATTTTAATATCGCAACAAGAAAGAAATTTAAGCAAGAAGGTCAAAAAGATGCGGATTTCTTTAAATGTATAGCATGGAATAAAGCAGCGGATTTTATCGCGAACAATATTAAAAAAGGTGGACGAATAGCAATAGCTGGACGGACTGAGAATAACAATTATGAGAATCAGCAAGGGCAAATAATTAGATATGATGAGATAGTGATTGAAGATTTTGAGATTATAGACTTTGCTAATTCAAAAGGTAATCAATCAAGTGATTTTCCTGATACTAGTAATATATTTGGAAGTCATAATCAGATTGACGTCAAAGATGAGGATTTACCATTTTAAAAACTCAGAAGGAGGTTAACTAGTTGGCTATATACAGACAACTTCACACCACTTTTTGGAAAGATGATTTTATTGGAGAATGCAGCCAGATAGAGAAATTGTTTTATCTCTATCTGATTTCGAACGATAAAACAACACAGAGTGGTGCGTATGAATTTAGTTATAGATATGCTCAATTCGAGCTAGGGATATCGAAAGAAGAAGTTGATAGGCTTCTTGATTTCTTTGTTTCTAAAGGCAAAATAAGGTTTAACAAGCAACATAACGAAGTATTATTAATAAATTGGCTTAAATACAATAGTGCTAAGTCACCTAAAGTAGCACCAGTTATTGATAAAGAGTTGGAAAATCTAAAAACAGTTGAATTCAAATCAGAAGTTGTCATGAACTGTATGAAATTAGATTATCCTATAAAAACTAAATTAGAAGATTTATGCCCTATTGATATGGTATCTGAAATTGAAATATATCCTATTGATACGATATCGCAACCAGAACCAACACAGAACCATCATCAACATATAACCAACAGTAGCAGTAAAAAAGAAATGCTAAAAGATTCTGCCACTACTTCTGGAATTAGTCCGTTTGAGTTCTACCAACAGAATTTCGGTGTCTTAGCACCAATTGTGAGTGAATCTATAAATTATTGGGTGAAAGATATAGGTGTTGAATTGGTCATTGAAGCCATGTCTAGGGCTGTTAAGGAGCATAAAGGTTTTAGATACTCTGAGGGAATTATGAAGAACTGGGCTAAGAAAAATATATTAAGCATGGAAGCAGTTAAAGCCGATGATGTAGCTTTTCAGAATAGACAGAAAAGTGATGTAAAATCACCAATACGCAAAGAAACTCTACCAGATTGGGCATTAAATAATAACCATGAGCAATTGGCGACTCCGTTGCCACCTGAGGAAGAGGCTAAAATGAAAGCAATGATTGAAAGCTTAAAGAAACCTAAATGACAAGCAAGAGAATAGTTATGAAATATAGAGCTTAGGATAATGAAAATGAACTTAAGACATAAGTAAAACTTGGCATCATTCCAGACAAAGTTGACAACGCGGGAAGATACCAAGTTATTAGAAAGATTAGCCAAGAGACGAAATGATGGGCAGACTACTCCAAAACAAATTCGTTTCTTAGAACAACGAGGATTCCAACCTGTCGGAACATGGCAATTTGAAACGGCTCGTAAATTAATAGATAGAATAGCTGGTAATGGTTGGAGAATTCCAAATGGTATTAATCCAGCTAGTTATGGAGGTGAATAAAATGGAACAAGAAAATAAAGAGTTAAAAGAAATGGTTATCTTTCTTGAAGCATTATTAGAAATGAATGCTGCAGGTTTAGAGAAAGCAATTGAAACAAACAGAATGCTAATTGATTATTTAAGAAAGAAAAAAAGCTAATTATTTGAGAGTGTAATATAAACCGT
>NZ_JAFLVX010000042.1 GCF_017316185.1 Candidatus Vagococcus giribetii
ACACTTAACTTGACAAACCCGTTCTTTCTTTGAAAAACAAAAGCATTTGTTAAAAATATTTATTTGTAACCAAGATACAACTACTAATTGATTTTCTTCATTTCTATATTTAGTTATATAGTGCTTCACAACTTTCACCCCGCATAAATTTTTGGATACAAAAATAGCACCTAACTCAACCTAATGAATTACGTACTTCTAAAAAATATTCTTCATGTATTATTCATGATATTTAACAGACCATTCAGCACTGCCTCTATCAGATGAATTCTATCTAAGATGAACTTCATATTCTTTTTCGTTTTAATTTGATTTGAAAGCTATTTTTCTCTGATACTTTTCTTTAGTCGCAGGAACTAATGAACATCGACAATGAGGGTGCACTGGTGGAATCATAACTAAATTTTTCCATTGATCTAACAAATAGACTTTGTTGTTATATTCTCCACACTTGTCACAGGCATTTCGCTCTGCTATAAATCTAAAGTATTCAAATCCAGCTTCTTTCATTGCCGCAATTTGGACCATCGACTGCATTCTAGTTGTTTCTGTTATAAGTAGTCGCTTACTCCATTTATCTTTAACTCCAAACTCCTTGTTAATCTTAGCTTTTAACTTAAATGGGTGTTGACCATTAAAGATTGCTCCTTTAATTGCTACATCTAAAATATCATAGAGATTCGTTAAATCTTTACCCCAATAGCTCGAAAATTTAGTGCCCGTATAAGTTTCTCTCAATAATGCTTCTGTAGCTATTTTAATTTGTTTTTTTGGTAGTTTAAAGAGGTTTGCTTGTCTTTCTATCTCTTTCTTCTGACCGGTCGTTAGAATGTCATTCATGACTAATGTCGTCTTTTGATAACCTTCTGCTATATCTAGATTGATTTCATTAAGCAATAATTTCAATCGTGATATACGTTGTTTAGTATCATATAACCTCATATCATAATTGGCAGTATAGCTAGTGTCCTTGCTCTCAACGTACTTCCTAGCCCGTTCTTTAAAAGAGTCAACGTCAAATTGAGACACTATCTTTTGTGCTTGCTCTTCAGTGACACCATAAATATCACCAAAATCTTGGTAAAACTTATCAATACGCTTTAGAATAACTTTTTCTTGTTGCTCTAGAATTTTTCCAATCTCTTTTGATTTGTTAGTGATTCGTTTATTTATTTTATCTGCATTTTTATGTTCTCGTTTGACAAAATAGCTTAAATCTTTATTCTTGTCCATTTTCAATCACATCACTCTTATGTCTGTGACTATCAAGTAATTCCTCAACACTTGAAGTTCTATCCCCACCTATTAACAATCCTTCTTGTTCCATACGTTCTAACTCGTCATCAACAGACCCACTAAATAAAGGTGCTACATTTTCAAGAATCGTCTTTGTAGATAAATTACCCTGTAACAGTTTCATAAACTCTGCCATTTCTTTTTTATTGATTGGCATATCAAAGTTAAACATGTATTTCAAATTTAACCATTGTAAAGGCATTTCCCAAGTACTAAATAAAATCGAAAAAATACCATCAAACGCTTTTTCAAATTGCCGTTGTTTAGTTAATGCATTAGCTTGCATGTCCTTCATCATGACTTTAAGGGTCTCACCAGATACATTTTGGCCAACCTTGATATCTTTAAAATTAATTACTGCGGCTACTGTAAACATGTCTTCTTTCAAGCGATCTAAAAGTTTTTCACCTGCTTCACTTGCGCTATTTTTACTAACCATCTGAGCTGTCACTTTAGTATCTTCAATCCCATTTGACGTTTGTTTATACGTATTAAGGAGTTTGTTATCCTTCATATCTTCTTTTTGTTCAGGTTCAAGCTTCACTCCGTCAATATGAAGAATATTATCAGCTAAATACGATACATCATTAGCCGAGTCTGAAATCACTTTGTTGTAAACATTTTGAGCAGTATAAACTAATTCAACTTTCCCTACACGTTCTTCATTCTGCTTAACTTCAATGAGTGGTAAACCATCAAATTTATTAATAAAGAGTTCCTCACTCTCTAAATCGGACCGAATAATTTTTACCGAGTTACTCTCATCAGAGTCTTTCTTCTTGCTAAACAAATAGCCGATTTCTTCACTTGATTTATAAAGTTTGCCTGTAATTTCACCTGTATCGTCGTTGAAATTAGTGTATACAAAAGCGTATAAAGGTTCTTTAGTTGTATCATTAGCATAAATTAAAAAAGCCTCTTGCGGCTCCACAGTTGTCATTTTCAACTTGTTCAGTGGTAAGTTAGCAGCAATAGCTTTCTTTTTGCTTTCTCCTGTAATAGCATCTTTAAACTTTGAAAAAATGGAATGGCTATTATTTACTTCAATTTCATCAATTTGTTGCTTGTAAATTACTTGAGCCAATGGATCATCGAATAAAAAGACGTAAGAATGACCATACATTGAGCATAATTTGGCTAAATGATTGAATGTTGAACCTGCATCATTTAATCTAAGCCACAAACTAACAGCCTCATTAATATTCTTATCGTCATGTTGAAACTGTGCATCATTTCCGTTGAAGAAACCTGTTTCAGTATCAACAATGTATTTTGCAAAATTCGTTGAAATACGCTCATCTGACTTACCATCATCTTTTGCTTTCATTTTAAGAATTTGAGTAGAACCAAGATACATGTCCTCTAACCTGTCATAATAAGCAATCATTTGGCGATGTCTAGAAACTAATTCATCAATATAAGCAGCTCCCTCTTCTGAATCAATTTGTAAATTCCTATCGATATAAAAAACTTTTCTTTTTAACCCTTGAGCTATAGAAATATAATCCAGTGATTTCCCAACATTTACTCCATTTGTTCCTGGACTATTTTCCTTAGATCTCAATTCATCTGGTACTCCTTGTTCAGTGATGATTTTACCACTAAATGTTTCTAATTCTTTAGCCACTATATCACTCCTCTACCTGTAATCTCGACTAATCTCAGCTATTGCTTGAGGTGGCCTATACATTGCTAACATTAAACTATCAGCATAATCGGGTGACCTTTTACCCCTTGCTTCCAAATCATCTTTGCTTTCAAGCTTGATACGACTTTTAGAATCAAACTTAAATTTCCTATCTGATAATTCTGCTTTGAGTTCCTTAATATTGGGCAGTCTTATTAGAGCATACTCATTATTTTGAAAAAAGTTATTTGATAATAGATCAGACATATCTCCCCACAATTCAGAAACCAAGTTAACATATTGTGTCTCATTTTCCGCCTTAGCATTATTCTTAACGCCAAGAACATTTATCTTAATGCCTAAGTTTATACTTAATATTTCCACTTGTTCTGCTAACATATCGACAACACCACCACCTACACCAGTCTCATCGACTTTGATATTGACTGTTTTAATGTTCTTTAATTTATTGAGGTATTGCTTTAGCTCATGAATAACTAAACCAGTTAATTGAGTGGTTAATACTTGATTATGTTCTGAGATTCCATAAACATAATTTAAACGGGCAAAGCAAACTGTACTTCTATCTTTCCCTTTTCTAGCCACATCGACCCCAACATCTAAAATCTGATGAGCATTAACTTGAACCATATCAACTTGTTTAGTTTGTTCTAGTGCATACTCAATCAGCTCTAGAGGAATGATCGTGTCACTAGCTCCTTTAGGAAATAATCCATCTACACGAACTCTTACAACATCGCTCTCTTTACCATGCTTATTCTCAAGTGCAGCTATATTCTCTTTGTTAGTACGTTTACTATCTCTTGATGAAACAGTCATGCAGTACCAAAGATGGCTATCTGAATGAAATATATCATAAAAAGCACCTGTTGATTTAGTTGGATTACCAAGTACTAACCATTTATTATTAGCCCCTGATAAGGTTCCGTTAATCACTTCAAAAATGTTATCGGGAACACCTGAACCTTCGTCTACTATAAATAAAAGATTATTTGCGTGTATACCTTGCATGTTTTCTGGTTTGTTGGCTGTTCTGATAGCTGCAAACCATGTTTCTTCATCATCAATGATCTCAACTTTAGTTTTAAGGTATCTAATCTCGTTTTCAATCATAGAGCCTTTTAACCATTTAGCTAACTCTGACCACATAACATCAACTAATTGCTTAAGTGTTGGTGCTGTACAAAACACTTTAGCTTGATAATGACAACGTAAAAACCAAAGGATAGCAACGGAAGTCGTTCCTGTTTTACCGACTCCTTGACCTGACTTAACCGCTACTCTTTTGTTGTCCCTCAAAGCGTTTAACATTTCTTTTTGCCATTCATCTGGTTCAAATTTTAAAGCTTGTTTAGCAAAAATGATTGGATTATCTCGCCAAATTTTAGTTAACTTAGCTTTATCAGACATCTTCAATCTCTCCAAACTTTCCAGATTCAACTTCTTTCAAGGCTTCTTTCCAGGCAATATTTGAAATATTCTTCTGTGGACCTTTCAACTTATCAATCTGACCTTGCATTAATTCAAGCTTAAGTCTACGTTCGTCAGATTCATCTGCAATAGAAACGAATTGTTTAATTAAGTTACTAAGTGTTGACATAGCCCTAGATTGAGATGCCATAAATGAGGCGTGTTTATCCCAAGCATATTGAAACTGACGTGAAACTTCTGTTTTAACAGACTCGCCTGTTTCTCTATCAATCAATTTAGGATTAACCTTCACATTAACTATGTCTTCAGTGTGATCAAACTCATCTCTAACGAACATTATTTTTTGCGCTCTTATAATTGCTGAGTACTGAATCATAATATTATTCCAGATTATATCTGTAGGTGATGATGTTTGAAGCTCAGTAATCAATTCACGAGTATCATCAGGTAGATATTTTGCAAATAACCCATGACTTACTGCATTCTGATTATTCTTTGGGGCACCTCCACCAGAATTGCCTTTAGCATTTTGGTTTCCTTTCATTGAATCGTAACGCACTTTTTGATTCGGAGCGCTCCGTTTCGTTTCTCCGTCCCACTTATCTTCTGACTTCCATTTTCTAATGGTAGAAGGTGAGACTCCTAATTCTTCAGCGATATCTTTCAAAAGCTTCTCTTTATTTGATTCTATCCAAATCCTGTACGCTTCATCACGTAACGGATTTCTTTTTCTTGCCACATCATCACCACCTCACAGTCAATTGTGTTTGTTTTGTAATATTATAAGACATAATAAAAACACCCACGATTGTGAGTGTTAGATTGTTAGATTGTTAATTAAATTCATACATTTTTATAAATTCGTCGTGAGCTGGTCGCCCAGCATAAAGGTGTTTATATACTTCTTTGTATTTATTATTTTTAAACAATTCTTGGATAAAAAATTCTGCTTTATGCCAGTCTCCAGATGTATCTTTTGTCACTAATCTAAAAAATTTCTCGTATTCACTTGCAAGAATCTTTTCTTTGTTTACTATACGTTGATCAACATTATCCAGAAAATCAAAAATCGAATTTTCTTCTGATGAACTTAAATCAAAAAAATCCATAGGTACTCCTCCTCCTCTCATTAAATAACATAAAAATCATTATAACAAAACCCCTGCCAATTAAGATAGGGGACAAAGGAGTTTTTATTTCATTTTACAATTCATCACAACAAAAAGACACATAAACTTTTAAAGAATTATGTGCCAATAAATCTATTAAATAAGGAGGAGAAAGGTTTTACCCTCTCAACTATTGGTGGTTATTGTATGGCAAAAACTAATTATTAAAACCTTGAAAAAGAATTTCTCCGCTTTCAAAAATCGTTTTGCCCGCAGTCCATAAAAGGATAGCCATGATAGATAAAAATAATAAAGAATATAGCATAAGTATAAAATTATTTTTGATTGACAAGAACCTAATCGAAAAAACTAACAAAACGTAGATTAGCATTGCTATCAAAAGCGGTAACGATAAATTGATACTATACATATCTTTAACTAAAAGAATAAAACCAAACATAATTAACGCGTGGTTCACTACTAATTCAGGCATGTTTGTTTCGATAATCTTCTTTCTTTCTTGTTCTAGTTTCTGCTGCTCTATCTCAATCCTCCTAGCATCTGCTTCGTCTTGGTTATTCACCCCTACATTTATATTTTTTATTTTATTTTTTATTTTTTTTCTATATCTAAATTTTCTTTTTATAATAGCGTTGAGTTTATTTCTAAACCCCGTCATAATTTCATGAAACACCTGAATGTACTCGTTTCCTATCAAAATGAATAATTGAAAAATAAAGATAAGTAACGATATTATTAAAATAGCTAAGAAAGTAAAAAACGTTAACAAATCGTCATTCATTTTTTTATTCATTAGAATTGTATTAACTATAAATAACAAAAATACAATAACTTCAAATACACTACCATAATCCACCATAAATTCAACAAACATATCCATTTTCTTTTTAGCTTTTATTAACAAATAATCCACTCCTTTTCTATACAATCATACTAAAAAAGACTAGTTTGTGCACTATCAATTAAAGATTTATTCAATTTTTCCATACCTCTGTTCACATAACTCTGAACCGTTGACCTTGACACTCCCATGTATTCAGCTGTTTTTTGATAACTATTGCCTTTAGCCACAATTGAATTAATTGCTTCTTTTTCTCTATCTGTTAAACAGCTCATGTAATCATCTAACTTTTTTAAATCATCTTCAGTTAAATTTTCGCTTTCAAATCTAAACTTATTTACCACAATCAAATCCATATTAGGCCATAACTGAGTACGCTGATATCTTGAGCGGTTACTTATTTCACGTCTTGCTCCTGGCTCTTTAGCATCACGTAGCCATTCGATAGAATACATAGAACTCGAAACTACTCCACCTAAAATACTGATAGTTCTCTTTAATTCAATAAGTTCTTCTCTGATAGTGGATATTTCTTTCCATCTGCTTTGATTCTCGCATTCTATTTTGTATTTCAATAAATAGTCCCTATGCTTTTTAAGTTCTTCTAAACGACTTATAACGCCTTTTAAATCATTTCTATATTCTGTTTCTAATTCATCAGCATATTTCCAAGTCATGATCCATCCTCCTTATAAATAAAAAAAGAGGACACCTAACAAACGCATTACACGTTTATCAAGTATCCTCCAGTTATCTGGTCAGATAATATTAAAATTTTATTTTTCGTTTCTCTTCGACAAAAGTGACTTTCTCATCATGACAAATAATTTCAACAATGCCGAATTTGGGCAATTCAGCCATTTTTATTTGACCATTACTGATAATCACGAGCATGTTCTTCCCTTGCATCTCTTCTATCTCTTTAATAGTTGTTGATTTCAATTCCAATCTTGTCATCTCCTTGTTATAATATCATTGAGGCGATTTATTTGAGTAGCAAGAGTGATCTTGCTGCTTTTTTACTTGTTAAAAGCTACTTTATATACCTGTCTTTCACTCTTCTGACCAATCATCAATAAGATCAATTGTTTTTACTCTCAATATATAAGCAAAGCGTTGCAACACTGGAAAAGTTACCGACTTTGGTCTTTTCTTATTTTTACTATATTGTACAGAGTTATAGCCAACAAGTTTACATAACTCAATCTGTGATAGATCTCGCTCTTTTCGGTATTTTTCAATATTCTCCCAAACAACCACTTTTAAATCTCTTTCACCTTCTGGCCTCAATATAATCACCCCACCTTTTTTTATAGCTATTTTCATTTGCTAAGTTTGTAATCGACCCGTTCCCTTGAAAAATTCTCCTTCGTGGTATCTTAAATCATTACGCTTCTATTCCTTCCAAACAGAAGCGTCCTAATTCTCCTATTTTAAACCCATACCTACTTTTATCCATTCCTGATAATTAAGTTGTGACGAATCGAAGTGTTCCAATAATTCTGTTAAATCTAATTTATTATCCAGTGGTATCACCTACTTTCTTTGGTATAATTAATATAAAAAAAAGGAGTTTTTTATATGATTGAACGCTCTTTACGATTTTATGATTTGGAAAATGACAGAACAGAATCTACTACAATAAAAATTGACGAACCAAGGCAATGTAGACATTGCAAAAACACTGGAACACAGGTATTTCTTGAAGGAGTAGGTACATTAGGAAAACTTGATGAATCTCGAGGCATTTGTATTTTCGCTTGTAAATTATGTGGTTCTTCAACAGTTCATTTCATGACCTTAGGTCAGAGGGTTTTCCCAGGTGATTTTGATCAAACTAACTTTTTAACCCCTTATGACTCAGTTCCATCTAAATCAATTTCAACTGATGAATTACCAGAAGATATTAAAACAAGATATCCAGAGTTCACCAATATTTATAAACAATCTCAAAAAGCTGAAGAAAATGGACTCAATCAAATTGCTGGAATGGGTTATAGAAAAGCTTTAGAATTTTTAGTAACTGATTTTCTTATTGAACATACTCCTGAAGGAACGACAGAAGAATGGCTCAGAAATCCTAAAACAATGTTAGGTTCTAAAATAGACCGCCTTAGAAATGAAAGGTTAAAAAAATTAGCTAAGGCCTCATCGTTTATTGGCAATGATGAAACACATTACACTAGAAAACATACAGAACATGACGTTAATTCAATAAAAATGTTTATTAAAGCTCTCTTGAGCGATGTTGAAAATGAAATTATTTTAATAGAAGCTGAAACGTTGCTCAACAAACCGAAATAATTGGGTTTGTCAAGTTAAGTG
>NZ_JAFLVX010000043.1 GCF_017316185.1 Candidatus Vagococcus giribetii
AATCAACAAAAGGCTTCGTAATAAAAAATAGAGTTAAGAATGAAAAAGAGGCTGAAATTTGAGTCAGCCTCTCAGACTGTAGACAAAGTATCATATTTTTGATACTTTGTCTTTTTTTCTTGGTAAAATAGAGAAAAGGAGTTGGTTTTAATGTTAAAGAAGCAAGATATGAGTAAACGTGGCCAAGTTGGTTTTTATTCTTTAGAAGATTTAGTTCCAAAGGAACATTTATTAAGAGATATTGATAAATACATTGACTTCAATTTTATTTATGACCTTGTTGAAGATAAATATGATGAATCGAATGGCCGTCCTAGTATAGATCCTGTTTTATTAATGAAACTTCCCTTAATCCAATTTCTATATGGAATTAAAAGTATGAGACAAACAATTAAAGACGTTGAAGTTAATATAGCTTATCGTTGGTTTCTAGGTTTAGACATGACGGATTCAGTACCACATTTTTCGACATTTGGAAAAAATTACTCTAGAAGATTTCGCGGCACAGATATTTTTGAACAATTATTTTACGGTATATTAGAACAGTGTGTGGAAGCTAAATTATTGGATACCTCCGAAGTATTTATTGATGGTACTCATGTTAAAGCCCATGCCAATAATAAGAAATATGAAAGTAAAGAAATTATTGAAGAAACACTTTTTTATGTAAAGTCTCTTCAAAAAGAAGTGGAAATAGATAGAGAAAAAAGACTAAAAAAGCCATTAAAAAGAAGAAAGGAAAGTGAGAACCAAGTAAAGTATAAAAAAGTTAGTAAAACTGATGATGAAAGTGGTTGGTTCCATAAAGGAGAACATAAACAGGTCTTTGCTTATGCCACACAAGTGGCATGTGATAAGAACGGTTGGGTTCTAGGTTATACAACTCATCCTGGTAATCAACATGATAGTCGTACGTTTATCGATATCTACAATAAATTACAAAGTCATTTTACCTTAGATAAATTAGTAATGGATGCTGGATACAAAACACCAGGCATTGCTCATTTATTATTTCAAAATAATTTGACACCTGTTTTTCCATATAAAAGACCAATGACCAAAAAAGGATTTTATAAAAAATATGATTATGTTTATGATGAATACTACGATCAATACATTTGCCCTAATATGAAAATTTTAAGCTATACAACAACTAATAGAGACGGATACCGTGAATACAAAAGCAAGGCTGTTGATTGTAATAGTTGCCCTTTGATTGTTAACTGTACTGAATCAAAAGAGAAGAGAAAATTAATTCAACGGCATTTATGGGAAGATGATATGGAGCGTTGTGAAGATATACGTCATTCCGTAGGAATGAAGGCCATATACAATAATCGAAAACAAACAATTGAGCGATTATTTGGAACGGCAAAAGAATTTCATGGACTACGCTACACTAATTTAATTGGCAAAGAAAAAATGCACATGAAAATTGGGCTTACTTTTACATGCCTCAACATCAAAAAATTAGCAAAAATGCTAAAATCAAGAGACCTGGAGGGCTCTATTTTTTTGTCTATTTTTGATTTTTTATCAAAATTAATGATGAGATACAAAAAAACAAACCAATTACTCTCTATGAGTAACTAGTTTGTCTTCAATCTGAAAGGTTGGAAGAATCTTCTTCCAACCTTTTTTTAGTCAACAACTGTCCATTCATTTA
>NZ_JAFLVX010000044.1 GCF_017316185.1 Candidatus Vagococcus giribetii
AAGAAGAAAAATTAAGAAAAGATTTCCTTAAAGAACTACAAAATGGCTTCAAATAAATAAAAAAAGGAATGTAACATTTGATGTATCATTCCTTTTTTCTATACATCATTTACTCTCTTTAAGATTTTTTATACATCATTCAACACATTATTTACCCTTTTTAAGCTTTTTTTATACATCATTTAATACATCATTTGCCATTTTTTCAGAAACGTTTTTAGGTCTTAGAAACACTGTAGGAACAGCCTACAGACGACTTTTGACTCAGAAAGTGGGCCCACTTTCTCTTATGCTCTTGCAACTTTCTTTAAAATCTAGTGCGCCCTGCGTCCTTTTTTAATTGATCAGCTGAATAACTAACTACCTATTTTGGAGGGATAATCATGAAAACTAACTACTCTAAAGACAAAATAAATACTAATAGTTCGCCTGTTTGTTCTGAGATAGAGGAAACTTTAAACGATATACAACTAGGAAATATTAAATCCTTTTCTAGTGTAGAAGAACTCATAAAAGACTTGAATCAGGTAGACGATTCCTTAGAAAATTAATCGAGGCAAAGCGACAAAAAAGACCAAGAGAAATCCTTCTGAAAGAAGATCATTTCTCCTGGTCTTTTTACTCGGTCTTAGGTGATACCTAACAAGCTCCTAAATGGGTTCTCCACGTGGAAAACCGTTGCTTGCCTTATCGAATTTAATAACATATTCCCCTATTTTCCTAAAAACAATTTCACTATCTCACGAAAAAAAGAATCCCTATTTAAAAGGATTCTTTTGCTTAGTTTTAACTAGACCAGTTGAGATTCACAATCTCAACGTCTGTAACTGTTGGTAAATCTACAGCTCGGTATAACATCTGATTATGTTAACTCTACAAAATACTTAAAGCCTTCAGAATAATTCTGAAGGCTTTCCTTTTATATTTTTTTTAATTCTCTTAAATGAAATTTAAGATGACTTTCAATAAATGTTGCTATAGTAAAATAACTATGATCATAACCTATTTCTCTTTTATATGTTACGTCTCTAGCAACATTTTTAGCAGCAGATAAAAATGCCTCTTCGTCTAACTGTAACTCATAGAAGTTATCATCTGTACCTTGTGTTATTAATATCGGAACATTATTTTTGGTTGATTTTTTTATAATTTCTGTAGCATCCCATTCTTTCCACGCTGACTTATCATTTCCTAAATAAGAGGAGAAGGCTTTTTTTCCCCAAGGAACGTTGCTTGGATTAGATATTGGAGCAAATGCTGAGATAGAAACAAATCGGTTTGGATTTCTTAGCCCAAGTACTAATGCACCATGACCTCCCATTGAATGTCCCATAATGCTTTCTTTTCCTGAGAAATTTGGAATTAAAGTGTACACAATTTCAGGAAGTTCTTTAGTTAGATAATCATACATTTGAAAATTTTCTTTCCATGGTTCTAAAGTAGCATTTATATAAAAACTAGCTCCCTGTCCTAAATCCCAGTCATCACTATCAGCAACATTGCCTCTAGGTGATGTATCTGGCATAATAAATGCAACGTTTTGCTCAGAAGCATATTTCTGAAATGCTCCTTTTTGACTAAAATTATCATCTGTACAAGTTAAACCTGCCAACCACCAAATAAGTGGAACTGTTTCAGTTTCTGATTTAGATTCTGGTAAAAATAAACTAAATATCATTTCACATTTCAAAATTTTTGAAGTATGCTGATATTTAATTTGCTTTCCACCAAAAGAAGTATGAATTTCCAATATTTTCAAGTCCATACATCTAATCTCCATAAGTTAACATAGTTCGAATTGATTCACCGTTGTGCAGTAACTCAAATGATTCATTAATTTGAGAGAAACTTAGTCTATGTGTAATAAACGAATCTAAATCAATCTTTCCATCCATGAATTCTTCAACCATGCCAGGTAATTGAGTTCGACCTTTCACCCCTCCAAAAGCAGAGCCTTTCCATACACGTCCTGTTACTAATTGGAATGGGCGCGTGTGAATCTCTTTTCCTGCTCCAGCAACTCCAATAATAATACTCTCTCCCCATCCTTTATGGCATGATTCTAATGCAGCTCGCATTACTTCAACATTTCCAATGCATTCGAAGCTATAGTCTACACCTCCATCTGTCATTTCAACTATTACTTCTTGTATTGGTTTTTCATAATCTTTAGGATTTACAAAGTCAGTAGCTCCCATCTTTTTCGCTAATTCCCATTTATCAGGATTCATATCGACTGCAATAATACGTTGAGCATTAACTTTCTTTAAACCTTGAATAACTGCAAGACCAATAGCTCCTAAACCAAATACAGCAGTAATAGCCCCTTCTTCGACTTTTGCTGTATTTTCAACTGCACCTATACCTGTTGTAACACCACAACCTAGCAATCCAACTTTTTCTAATGGTGCATTTTCATTTATTTTCACTAAATTAATTTCGTTTACTACTGTATATTCACTAAAAGTACTGGTACCCATGTAATGATAAATTGGTTCACCGTTATATGAAAAACGAGTTGTACCATCAGGCATTACTCCTTTTCCCTGTGATTCTCTTACAGCAGAACATAAATTTGTTTTTCCAGATAAACAAAATTTACATTTTCCACATTCTGCTGTGTATAAAGGTATAACGTGATCCCCTTCTTTAACTGATGTAACACCAGAACCAACTTTTACAACGACTCCAGCTCCCTCATGTCCTAACACAACAGGAAATACGCCTTCAGGATCTTCACCTGATAAAGTATAAGCATCTGTATGGCAGACAGATGTATACAATATTTTAACCATAACTTCATTTTCTTTTGGATCTTCCACATCAATCTCTACAATTTCTAATGGTCTATTTGGACCAAATGCAACAGCAGCTCTACTTTTCATAACTATTTTCCATCCTTTTTCATAATTAGATTACTCATCTATCTTATTTATTAAAATACTTTTTGTACGTTACTGCTTTATTATATAAACAATGACAAAAAAAGCAATACTGACGTTTTTGACACTATAAATTTTAATTGATATAATTTCTAAGAATATAAATCAAAAACAATAAATGAGGTTCCTTTTATGTATAATTACAATGAAAAATATTTTGTCAATACTAAGGATTTAGCTATGTCTGTTATTGGCGGAAAATATAAAATAGCAATTGTCTGGTCTTTGTTACAAAAACCTATATTACGATTAAGCGAAATAGAAAAGATGCTGCCAGATATTAATCAGAGAATGATTATTAGGCAGTTACGTGAATTAGAAAAAGACAACATAGTTAAACGAACTGTATACCCTGTAGTTCCTCCAAAAGTTGAATATCAACTAACAGATATTGGAATGGAATTATTACCAATAGTCGATAATATATGTGCATGGGGTGATAAATTTTGGAATAGTGTTAAGGAATAAAAAAATATGTGAACAATGGATTTTGATTGTTATTTAGAATCATGATATAATAAATGTGCGAAAACAAGAAGATTTGCTAGTATATCTAGCACAAAAGCCACTACCTCTGCCAAGGTAGTGGCTTTTTTTACACTAGTGCGAAGTTCTAGCGTGTGGGTTTGTTGGCACTATGCCTTTATTCACCATCTTTATCGTCAAACCAACGATTGAATAACTTTTTAGTTATAACTGAAATTACGGTTGTAAAAACAGTCGTGGCGAATAACAAGAAGATTTGTTCAAACATATATCTAGCACCCCCTTTCAAATTGAAATGGGCTAAGTGCCATTAAATAATATAGCATAATCTTTTAAAAATTGCTTTAGGGTTGTTAGGGCTTGCCCTGACCGTCTGAAAGACGTTTTATTAGTTTCTATAAGGGTTTTGTACTAAACGAGCTTAAACACCTCTTTTTTTGCGTTTTAAAGCTATTCAAAGAATCTCTTTAAAGAATGTTTTAATGTTTAAGCAAAGGAGCGTAAACGACTGCTGTAAGTAGAATGTGAGAGTGGTTTTCTCTC
>NZ_JAFLVX010000045.1 GCF_017316185.1 Candidatus Vagococcus giribetii
GGGTTTGTCAAGTTAAGTGTGTAAATTCCTTAAAAATAAAAATAGAAACTCAATTTGACAATGAGTCGTCCTGTGATAATCTCTAGGGATAAGAGGGTATTTTTAATAAACCTCTTGTCCCGATAAAAAATCGCAGGACGAGAGACTCGTTGTCAAATTTTATATGTCTCACTTATTTTGATTAGTAACGATTATATTTTTCGACACGTTTTGAAAAAGAGTCGTTGACCGTTAATTGGTTAAGCACCATAGCCCAATTATGAACATGCCCACCTTCCCATTTACTTTGAAGTTCTTTCACTCGAAGATATAATAGCTTAAGAAGGGCATTCTCATTAGGGAAAGCTCCTTTTTTAGTTACCTTGCGGAAACTAGAGTGAACACTTTCTACAGCATTTGTCGTGTACATTATTTTTCGAATAGCTGAGCCGTAATCAAATAATTGTTCGACATGGTGGAAATTTCTTTTCCAAACATCAATAGCTCCAGGATAGACTACCCACTTTGTTTGAAAGGTATCAAAAGCTGTTTGAGCCGCTTTTAAAGAGGAGGCACTGTAAAAAGACTTCATATCCTTACAAACCTCTTTATAACTTTTACTTGGCACATAACGAAGGGCATTTCTAACTAAATGGACCAGACAACGTTGAACAACAACACCTGGGAAAATAGCCTTGGCTCCATTCTCAAGCCCTGATACACCATCCATTGAAATAAAAAGAATATCTTCAACACCACGTTCTTTAATCTCATCAAAAATCTGCATCCATCTATTTTTCGATTCTGTTTGATTTAGCCAAATACCTAGAATTTCTTTATTTCCTTTTAAATCATAACCAAGAATTGTATACACCGCACATTCTTTCACTTCATAATTTTCTCTTAGAGTGACATACATACAATCGACGAACAAGAAAGCATAGCATTTGGCCAGAGGCCTGATTTGCCATTCCTCAAGTTCTGGTAATATTTGATCTGTGATATCCGACACCATATCATGAGAAATAGTAAAACCATAAATATCTTCAATTGTCGAGGCAATATCTCGTTGACTCATGCCTTTGGCATACATAGAAAGAACTTTTCCTTCAATACTTGAAACGTCTCTGCTTCTTTTAGGAATGATTTCTGGCTCAAAAGAAGCGTCTCTATCTCTAGGAACCTGAATGTCTA
Organism: Candidatus Vagococcus giribetii; assembly: GCF_017316185.1. Classification (GTDB taxonomy): domain Bacteria; phylum Bacillota; class Bacilli; order Lactobacillales; family Vagococcaceae; genus Vagococcus; species Vagococcus giribetii. The sequence continues at coordinate 1,174 of NZ_JAFLVX010000045.1, forward strand.
ATTCACCAAAACTTGTTTTTAACTTTTTATTTCCATATCCATTCCGTCTGTTTTGAGTTTCTTTTTCTTGTCTTGACTGATTCTCATAACCTAAATGATTATCTAATTCTCCACGTAGCATTGCTTCAAACATCGGTCCGAAAACATCTTTTAGGGCTTCTTGCATGTCTTCAACCGATTCTGGTTGATAGGCATCAATAATTGATTGAGCTAACTTCGCTGATTTTTGATCTTTTTTCTTTTTCGTCACGACTTACCACTCCTTTAATCTATTGTAAAAAAAGAAAAACCGCGAAGCAACCCACTACCTAGGATGGTAGGTTACTTACACGGTTTATATTACACTCTC
>NZ_JAFLVX010000046.1 GCF_017316185.1 Candidatus Vagococcus giribetii
ACTCCTCCAAAGTAAATAAACAAACTCCTTTTTGCGGCTAGTCTTTTGACTAGTCGCTTTTTTTATGACAAAAATGTAAGAGCTATCAATTATTATCGTAAGCTTCTCTTGATACAATAAGCTTATCAACTAATCGATGTATAAAAAGGAGATCATTAATATGCTTACCATTACACAACAATTTTCACTTTTAGGAATGAAAGAAAAATCACTTTTAGGAACATCTAGTCATGTCAAACTAGCCCTAGTTACAGCTGGCTTAATGGACTTAGCTTTAAATGATATTATTACAATAGAAAAAAATAAAGTCACAGTCACAAAAGACTTACCTGATTCGCTTTCTTATCTAGCTGCCATTTATCAATTTATTTCAAAGAAAGAAAGCATGAAACTTGCTCGTATTTCTGAGACACTTACCTTTAAACATAAAGAGTTCAAACAATTGAAACAAGACGTTACAAACTCTCTCGTTGGTCAAGATACTCAAAAAGAGCCTCTGATTAACCGCATTAGAGAGGAAGTACTTGCTCAACGCATGAGCAACGAGACAGCCATCTTAATCGTCTTACTTCATAAAACGAAACAATTAAAACCTTATTTCTCAAAATCTGATATTTCAATCATTAAAGAAACTCTCAAAACTCTCAAAAAAGACGAAAGCAATCGACTATTACAAGCGATGATTACTAACATTGACGCACTGAGCGTAGTCCTTGTTTCTGGCGCTATTGTTTAATCTTCTTACATTTAATATGAAAAGAACTGTGACTTGTTTAAGTCATAGTCCTTTTCTACGTATCATTCCACTTTTTTCGCATAGCCCGTCTCAGTTGTTCTATATTGTCTCTTGTGATTTATCGCTATTTTCTGCCTGATTTCCTCATCTAGGTCAATCCCTAATATTTCTGATAAACCTAATAAATAGATAGCAACATCTGCTAATTCTTCAGCCAAATTAGTCTGATCATTCTTTTTATACGCATCAAAAGCTTCTGCCACTTCTCCGTATAGTAGTAAAAATTCTTGTTCAATATTAGTTATATTAAATCCTTTATTGATCTTATTTTCAAAGATTTCTTGTTGATATCCCTTCAATTCACTCATTTAACCAACTCCTTTTAAATCAGTTTAACATTGATTCCCATTTTTTCTAGATAGACTCTTAACAATTACTTAATCAAAACTTCTTATTTTTATACTATTTCATCACAGATTAAACACATCTACTGGGTAATATATAAGCATACCAACAAAACAACCCTAACAAACTTTTTCATTTTATTTACTCCTCCAAAGTAAATAAACAACTCCTTTTTAGAGATTAGCGACTAGCTAATCTCTTTTTTTGTTGATGAAAGACTTGACATGGGATGGTTCCCACAATGTACACTTAATATACTTTAAAGAAACGGAAGTGATTGTTAATGAAAGTTATGATTGAAAAAGATTTTGAGACAATGAGCGAAACAGCCAAAACAGTTCTCCTTGGCCACATGAGTCAAGCCAAACGAGTGAATCTCGCTATTACTGCCGGGAAGACGCCTATTAAAGTTTATGAAAAAATGGTCGCAACAGTAAAAAACTCTCCAAACTATGACAATGTTCATTATTATAATTTTGATGAAATTCCTCTTCCTAATCAGACAGAAGGTATCACTATCTCAGATTTAAAAAAACTTTACCTAACACCAGCAAACATTGATCAAAAGCAAATCCATCCCTTGACGATAGATAACTACCAAGAGCAAGATCATAAAATAGAAGCTGTCGGAGGTTTAGACGCTATGTTGATTGGTTTAGGGGAAGACGGGCATTTCTGCGGTAACATGCCTCAAACAACACGCTTTAACGAAACAACCTATAAAGTAACCGTCTCTGGAGAAGAGCCTTGGTTTGTTCCTGAGATGATGCAAAAAGGCATGTCATTCGTAACAATGGGGCCTGTTAGTATTATGCGAGTTAAACACCTCATCTTAATTGTTAATGGTAAGAAAAAAGCGAGTATGGTTAAAGACGTATTAACTGGCCCTATTATTGAAGAAAAGCCTGCTTCCTTTTTACAACTTCACCCAAATTTAACCGTCATTTTAGATCAAGAAGCAGCAAGCGAATTAAACTAAAAAATAAGAGAGTAAGACGTATGACACGTCTTGCTCTCTTATTTTAGTTTCTCTAGTATTTCTTTTGGAATATCTTTTTCTGCTACTGTGTAAGGACCTTTTACCACACGTTTATTTGAAATTTCTGCCTTCACATAAGTACCTGGTTCAAAAGGGACTGGTTTAGGTGCCATCACACTGTACTCTTGAACTTGTTTTTGACCATTCTTTTTAACAAAATTTAGAGAATAATCATAGCTGTAATTTAGTGTTCCATCACTTTCTTTTATCTGCTTACCTGACATATCTAATGCTTCTTTTTTCTCAGGAATCTCATTTGGAATCACAGCGTAAGCCTCAGTTGCTTTATAGGTATCATTGTAATAACTAAATCCCTTGTATCCTAAAAACCCTACAACAACCAGCGTAATAAGTAATCCTACTTTTTTCATCTAATCGACTTCCTTTCTGTTTAAATTTAGTATAGCAAACCAGTCTTACATAGCAGAGGGACTCTCCTTACAATCTTGTCATTTAATCCACCTTAATAAATTCTTTGATATTTCTTCGTATTTAATAACAATTTAATCACACTTTCAACACATTTCTTCGTTAATATATAGGCATACCAACAAAATAACCCTAACAAACTTTTTCATTTTATTTACTCCTCCAAAGTAAATAAAACAACTCCTTTTTGAGACTAGTCCTTTGACTAGTCTTTTTTTGTTCTCTTACGTTATACTATTTCTAGGAGGTGAGACTTATGGGAAGATTAGGCATTATGAGTGACTTACATGTAGATATCAATCAATTTACACCTAAAGAACTTCTTGTCTTAACTACTGTTCTAAAACAACAACAAGTCACCCATCTGCATTTAGCAGGGGACACGGCTAATCAAGTTATTAGAGTCCTTGAAACGGTGGATTTTATCGAACAACAAGGCATTGCTATCACCTTTAATTTTGGTAATCATGAATTACCCAGTATTACCTCACCAAAAGAAATGGAAGCCTATCCTGATCACCGATTTCTAAACCTAACTACTCACCCTCTTAATACTAATCTCGTCTTACTCGGTCTTAATGGTTGGTATGACTATAGTTTCTCCCTAGAAACAAATCAACAGGCTATTCTAGCTAGTAAGCGGCGTTTTTGGTATGACAGACTGATTGAAAGGCATATGAGCGACCCCGAAGTAATGACTCATATACTAGAAAACTTAACTACCGTTCTGAACTCTCTCTATCAAGAGGGCAAAGAAGTTATTCTGGCAACTCATTTTGTACCACAAGAACAATTCATTCACTACCATACGGGCAAATATGAGCGTTTCAATCAAATTAATGCCTTTTTAGGCTCTCAAGCTTTGGGAGAGTTGATTAATACATCTCCTCATGTCAAACAAGTTGTGTTTGGCCATACCCATCGTCAATTTGAGTCCACTGTGATTCACGGAACAGAGTATACTGCTAAACCTTTTGGCTATTTCTATGAATGGCAATTAACTCAAACCTTTATGAAATCAACTAATCTAATGACTCAGTTTAATCCAATGAAAGTCAGAAAACTGTTAAAAACCCATCAACCTGCATTTAATCAATTTAAAGAACAGCATCTAGCTCAAGAATTTACAAAAAAAATAACTTTAATCGACTATTAACAAGTCGATTAAAGTTTTTGGTTCTGTTGCAAAGTTTTTCAAATCTACTCCTTTAAGTTAAAATGGAGACAAAAGTAATGACTAGGAGATATTAAATGACTCATTTTAAAGGGAAACACTTTCAACAAGATATTATCATGGTAGCCGTAGGCTATTACTTAAGATATAACTTGAGTTATCGAGAAGTCTCTGAGATTATGGCTGATCGAGGAATCGTTATTTGTCATACAACTATTTATCGTTGGGTCCAAGAATATAGCCAGATTGTCTACTGTTTATGGAAGAAACGAAATCGTTCCGTGGGAGATTCTTGGCGAATGGATGAAACCTATATTAAAGTGAAAGGCAAGTGGCACTACTTGTATCAAGCAATCAATTCTTCTGGCCTAACATTGGATATATGGTTACGTAAAAAGCGTGACAGTCGGGCTGCTTATAGCTTTTTCAAGAGATTAATCAACCATTTTGGAGAACCTAGAGTGCTGGTGACTGATAAAGCCCCTTCATTATCCTGTGCGTTTAATCAACTTAAATCAGAAGGCTTGTTTGAGTCTACTATCCATCGAACCAGTAAGTATTTGAATAATATCATTGAGCAGGACCATCGTCCAATCAAGAAAAGACACAAATTATATCAGTCCATAAGGACTGCTTCCACTACCATTAAAGGAATGGAAACCGTACATGCTTTATATAAAACTAACCGAAGAGACAGAAATTTCTTCGGTTTTTCAGTATGTGATGAACTCAAACGGTTGATGGGATCCCCTGCTTAAAAAGAGGTTATCATGAGAAATCAATTGTTTATTTTAAACTTTGCAACAGAACCATGTTAACTTATCTAAAAATTCTTCACCTTAGTCACTTATAGAACATGGCCATTCCAAAAATTTCTATTTAACTATTTTTTTCATAATTAATTCATTCCCTAATCTGGAAGTTACCAATCGTGGATTGATTCTTAATATCTCACTATATAAAAATTGGGTTCCTTTACAAACATTTTTTTCTAACACCATAGGATAGATTTTGCGAACAAAATTAAGATTTGCTTTTTCGTAATAAATTTTATTGTCTAAGAGTTCTTCTTTATATTGATTAAGTATTTCTAATTCATTCAAACTTAGTGACTTACCTGTTTTGTCCTCAAGTAATATTTTATCAGTCTCAGATAATAAATATTTCACAATTTTCTTTGGAAAAAGTCTGCTTATCGGTGAACTAAATTTTTGTTTTGTCATAATACCTATTCCTTTGCTTTAATATTTAGGTTTATTATGTGAAATACTCCACGGAGCACCAACATATCCACCTATCATTGTGTTAGCAACATGACCTGCAGTTGGTGTTACTTGAACTAACTTCCATTTTTTGGTTTTTGTATGTTGATAAAAAGCATACGGTTCAGCAGTATACATATACTTCCATTCTCCTGACGAAGCAGCTCTTTTAACTCTATTATTGATACCAGGCTTCTCTCCTAGCTCATTTAACTTTTCTGCTATTTCTGGAACGTCAATATCTGTTAAAATTGCCTCTGATACACCAGCGTTAATTGCTTCAGATAATGACATTTCAGGAACCATATAATCGTTTGTATCAGGTAAAACTGTTGGTATTACTTCTTGTTCTACTGACGATGCGTTTGCTGTGATCCCTAAAGAAATTCCCATTAATATTGTTACCATAGTACCTACTAAAAATGTTTTTTTTATGATAAAATCTCCTTTTTTATTTTAGAATAATTAATTTATAACATACATGTTCAATCTTTTTTAGAGAAAATAACAGATAACGTTTCCATTAAGATCAAAAGTACAAAATTATTTATTAAATACTAAAAATAAAACAAGATTGTATACTCAATTGCTAATTTATTGCTATAAACGTATCTTAACTAGCAATAAATACTAAACTCCAACTGATGTCATGACAAAAAAATAAGCATCTACCTGTCATGGAAATAGGTAAATGCTCTTAGTATGAATATGAAATCTTCATTAGGTAGTAACTCCTTATGCAATTTTTTGTAATTCAGTTACTGCGTTTTGAATCGTTGTACCAGTAGCCATTTTAGACTCATCTTCTTTTGAAAAAACGATGAATAAGTTTAATTCTGTGTCTAATGTTACACGATATTCTAATTTTTTGTTATTGAATGTCATATACATTCTCCTCTCTGATGTTGATTGAAGGCGACTTAATCAGTCATAACGAAATTCCATTCAGTAATATATCATGAAAAGTAGGGGAAAGGCAATCAAAAGGATTAGGATTACAGAAAGATAATACTTAAGTCGTATAAGAAAAGAGCAAGATCAAACGTCTTACTCTAACGTTCAATTTCTAAAACAATCATATTATGACAATGTGGACACTCTGTTTCGCCAATCATTACATTAACGACTTCATGACATTGTGGGCATTCGACAGGGAATTCTTTAACAGCTTTATTATTAAAATTAGTTAGTTGGGTCATATAATTACCTCTCTTTAATAAGATGACGTAATTGTAACATAATAAGCAGTGAAAATTGAAATATTTAGTAAACTAAGTGTACAGTAAATCAAGAGTTAGTACTAGCAATCAAGATTATCAAACACAGATTCAAAAATTAGAACATGCTGGAGCTGAAAAAAATTTTTAGTGAGAAGTATACTGGGACAAAAAAGAGGGGAGAAGAGAGTTAGATAATTTACAAGCTATTGTTGAAAAAGGAGACCAGGTGTTAGTCACTAAAATTGATCGCTTAGCAAGAAGTATTGTTGATTTGAATTCAATTGTTTCTTCTTTAAATGATCAGGGGGTCACCATAACCTTTTTGGATAACTCACTAACATTTGAACCAAACAAAAAAGATTCTATGCAAACTTTGATGATGAATATGCTAGGTAGCTTTGCACAATTTGAAAGAGATCTGATTGTGACTCGCACACAGGAAGGCAAACAGTGGCATAGAGCCAATAACAAGAATTATCGTGAAGGGCGTCCAAAGAGGGTTTTAAATGATAGATACAAACATGCACTAGAACTAATGAAAACTCATAGTATGAGAGAAGTAATGAAAATGACTGATATTTCACTGTCTACTTTAAAAAGAATTAAAAAGCAGGCACGAGAAGAACAACAACACTAATATTGGTAACAAAGTTGCAATTATGCTATGCTTAGTGCGAAAATAAAGTACAACTTAGCACAAAGCCCCTGAAGAAGTCGAATTCTTCAGGGGCTTATTTTGCGGGCTAATGTCGCCTTAGATTGTTTTACTGCTTTATTCGATTATTTAGCCTATATTCGATTAAAGCAGCTATTAAATTGACAAGAGGTGTGAAAATGAAGTACATTATGCAGTCTCCTGAAAAAGTATTCAAGTAAATTTTTTAACATAGAAAACTAAGCTTTATTGTTACTTTTAATAAGTAAGCATAAAATTGTTGGTATAGAACCAAGTACAGGTAATACACCCGTCCCTAATATAAATAACGATATTAATGATATTAATCTTGAATAACCAATATCTAATAATCTTTTGGATTGAAAAATAATGTTAATAAGAGTTAATACTATCAATACTATTTTAATGACATTAACACCTGTAATGTTGGACCAAGCAAAAAAAGATAGTCCAATACTTGAAGTATTGAAAAATAATCTTGATATTAATTCAAGTACAAATCCAATACTAAATAAATAAATTTGATAAATCCAATAATTCTTTCTTGATAATCGTTGATTCATATTAAACAATGTCCCCATAAAGCACACCTCTCATTATAGATAAAAGAAGAAAGACCATAATATAGTTTCTCTTCTTTCACCCTTTATTACCTAAACTAAAATTACCCAAGCACCGTGCAAGAACCTGCATTATAGACTGCTTGTAAGGCAGCTTCCCAAGTTAAACCTTTAAATGCTACAGCTTTATATATCGCAGAAGCTAAACATTTTCCATGTTTTTTTTGCATATCTTGATACTGTTTTTTATACTTTTTGGGTATATTATTCCATATATATTCTTCATATGCTCCAGTGCCATCTGACTGAGCACTTACCGAAACAGGATTACCGACTACAACAATTGTTGCAAATCCCATTGGTAGAATTAGCATAAGGGTTGCTAAAGATAGTTTTAATTTTTTCATTCTAATCTCTCTTTTTTTGATTACGGAATTGCTTACTTTTTTCATTTCATGTTTAATAAATATTTTCACCAATATGAAAGCTAATTTTTGTAAATAAGATATATCTGCCTTACTCTATGTTTTTTTGAAGTACTTCACTGCAAAAATATCATTCTATATAAATTGTGTCAAATAAATTTATATACGTTCAACTTTTTATCAAATAAGTTCAATAAAAAACGTTATTATAACAATGTTATGCAATTACAATGTATAAAGAACCATTTAAAATTTGTGTTATATTGAACAAAATTGTTTTATCAATATTTATTTTTAGAAGTTCTAGAACAGGTCAATTAGGACCCTTATAGAGCTTAAATCTAAGGTCCGTTAGTATATCCTATATGGCTGTACCTTATTGAGACTATCAAATCTATTTTAATGTTACTAGTAATAAAAAAACAACTAACATAATAATATGCTAGTTGCTACCACTTTTAACGCCTATAGATATATACACAAACATCTACCAAAATACTATAACATAAAAACGAGCTAGTATTGCTAAAATACTGGCTCGTTTCACGTTTAGAGTATAGTGCTTAAATCCTATCTCTTTAACTATTCACATTTAGTTTAACACATCAAGATTTTTTCCTGTACCAGGACTTTGTCTCTAGTTCTAGCACGTTGCGTATTTGTGTTATAGGGACAGCCACATCATCAAGATAGATGAAACCTTCATCATAACCACTCACAAAACCTACGTAATCATCTAAAAAATTCCCCTCGATGTCTTTAATATCCAGTTGAATAGAAATCTTTTTATTTTTGTAGATAGAAAAGTCGATAATCTCAAATATGAGTTCTTCAGACATCTTCTCTCTATCAGCAATCACTCTATTTCTCTCACTCGATGTCTTTTCAATGCCTGATGTATGTTCAGAAAGGAAAAAAACATTGTATTTCACAATCCCTCGATCATGATAGTAGTCATTCAATTCAATCATTTTCTCACTCCTTCAGTTAAAATAGTGTCAGTTGACCTTCATTAATATTTGATTTTTTAAGAGCCACATAATCACTAGGGGCCATCACACTTTAACTAATTCAAGCAAAAAGTAAATTTTTTTAAAAGACTGCCTATACAATATTATTTTGTTATCGATAATAATTTACTTTGAAACACAATATAAATACGATTCTCTCTTTTTTTCTATAAATAATTATAGAGGTATGATATAAATTAATTATTACGAAAAAAGGAGATTTTATTATATTATGAAAAAAAGGCATGCTTTTATGAATCAAAGTAAATTTTTTAGTTTTATCATGTTAATATTATCACTAAGTTTAATTGCTCCACTATCACAATCTGTTTATGCTACAGAAAATGAGAATGTTATAGCTGTTGAAAGTTCAGAAAAGGCTAGAGATATACCTATTGGTAACTCAGAGAAAAAAGTAAATCATATCGATTCGAGTTCAATATCTAACTCTTCTGATAATGAAAATGAGAATGAATCAAGTGAGAAACCTATCGATTTATGGGATATAGAAAATGAAAATAACGTAAAATATGATAAAGATTATGAAAACGAACTCAAAACACAAGATGCCGACGAACTAAACATTGAGACAAAAAAAATATACGACCATGCTTGTAAACAAGGCATAATCAATCCTAATGTATATTCTTTTGAGGAATTTAAAAAACATGAAACTTTATACTTCTTACCATCTTTTAAACAATTTGTCTCCGAAAATCCTGATAGTAATCTTTCATATGAGCAATGGATCGAACAAAATAATTATGGCGTTTTTCCTCAATCTGACTTACCCGTTTATAAAGAAAGACCTACCCGAGATAAGCGTGGCTACAAAGAAAATCAAACAAAATTTGTCAATGCTGTAAAAAAAGGGGAATTAATCCCACCATTAGCACTTGGCTACTTTTTCACCGAAAACAACCAACCAAAACTAATTGGTAACTATTAAATGAAACAGTTTAAATTTTTTTTCATTATTCTTTTAATCTGTATATGTTTGTTGATTACTCATATTAGTTTTAAGAAAAAGGGAATTGAAAAGACCCTGGATGAACATATTGCTTCCCTCAATATAAAAAAAGAAATGGTAGACAAAACAGTTTTTAAATACAATTTTAAAAATAACGCTTATTCAAAATTTGTTTGGATTAAAGGGGCTCCAGATAATTATTACTATGTATTCGATTATGCGTTACCTTCAGCATGGCTGGAGTATATGTTAACTCACCCTATAACCAATGAATCAGATCGTTTTAGTGATACTGTTTATATAAATGGTAATGTTAGTGATTTTAACTCAAAATTAGCTAATGAATTAAAAAAATATCACTAAATAAACCTATCAATCGCCACAAGGAAGGAGTCTAGTTATATTGACTAGGCTCCTTCTTACGTTTAGTAGACTATATCACTCTTCTGTATCTCAGAGCTAAATTGAAAAATAGCCCCTTTTCAGGTATGATGACTTAAAAAGAATAGGAACAGACATCATGGAAAATAAGCGAATTACAATCGGTTCTCTGATTACTTCTGAAACCGTTCATCATAATAGTGCCACAGGATATGTGACGGCCATTCTAAATAATACTCTTGTGATTAGAGATCATGACACCTACTCACATCTAATCAAAAAAAGCGTCTTAAAAGCTACGGGATATTCTATTTCTACAAAACAAACCAATTACAAACCAGAGGTTAATCCAGACAGATCCCATCAACGTACATCATCAAACCTAATAGTAGAAAAAAAGCCTCAACCAAAAATAAATAAGATATCAAATGATGAATTGATTGAAGATGTACAGAAAATGGCGGTAACAATGGGTAAAACACCTGCATCTAAAGATTTCTCCCATGTGAAATTAATAACGTCTCGTTTTGGTTCATGGAATCCATTTGTTGAAGCGGCAGGACTTGAGGTGAATTCACGATACTATTCAGATCAATTTTTATTTGATGAAGTCAAATTGTTAGCTCAAAAACTTGGCAGATCCCCGTTTACAAAAGAGTTTCCCTACTATACAACCATTTATCGACGCTTTGATAGTTGGAACGACTTTTTATCTAAAGCTGATTTAACTCCTAGCAAGCACTATACGATAAAAACCAATGACTTCTTATTACAAGAAGTCAGAGACCTGGCCAAGCACTTAAATAGAAAACCCGTTTATCGAGACTATCCTGATGCTACTTTAGCTTCCAGGAGATTTGGCTCATGGAACGCCTTCTTAAAAGCTGCAGATATTAAATAACCTGACACTATAGAAACACCTGACGATATTTGTTATAATGAAGGCGCCAACAATTTAACCTATTTACGAAAGAAGGAGCCTAGTCAATGCGACTAAGCTCCTTTTTCTATTTAATTCGCTATTTCAGTGTAATCTTTCCACACCATGCTGTCTTCTGAAAAGAAGTACTCAAAGAAATCTGCCTCATCATAAACCACATACGTATCTTTAGGTAATTTGATGATAGCTTGCCCCTCCACCACACTAATATTACCTCGTTTCGTATTAATGGCTATTTTGCCTGTACTTTTGAACTTCTTCGTTTCTATCACTTCGCAAGGAGAAACAAATTCTTTTGTTTTTTGGAGTTGATTTTTTCGATGAATTAGATAACTAATCGGTTCAGTAGTCGTCACAAACCCTTTGTTTTTTCGATAACTACTTACGGTTTTGCCTGCAACGATTCGCATCTTTCTATTTTCCATGAGACGAGAGAGTTTTAATAAACTACCATTGGTATTCTCAATATAATAAGAGTCCCAATACTTTTCAGGTATAGCCGTCATTTTATCAATAACGAGCGTTTTTAATTTGAGTAACGTTTGTACTTTGGTTTCACCGTTAGCATAAACCATGTATTCCGACTCATCCGACAACAAAACAGAATACAACTGTTTATTAGTTACTGGTGTTGTTTTGCCTATGGTTTGACTATCAACTTTGTATTTTTTGATTAGTTCTGTGTATTCATCACAATAAGCACAATCGGGATCACTTCCAATATCATGGTCGAAATCAGTATCATTAATATGTCGGTTCTGTTGCAAAGTTTTAGAGCATGTTGTAATCCCTTGATACGAGCACCCCTAGTTTTAAAATTATAACTCTAACTTCATGGTTCTATGACTTCGTAATAAACACAATCCATTAATCATTTAATTCAGACTTTATTTTGTAAATTGTTGGACGAGAGACTCCTGTATCTTTGGAAATTTCAATAATAGGTACTCTCTGTTTTAATTTCTCTACAATTGATTGATAAACTAATCGAGATTGAGGATTTTTACCATCTTTTGAGTACTCAGTCGGTCTCCCTTTATAACGACCAGCTTCTTTTGCAATCTTAACCCCTTGCTTTTGTCTTTCTTTAATCTTCTCTCGTTCGTTTTCAGCTATATAGCTCAAGAGAGAAAGAAACATATCAAACATAGCCGTATCCAGCAAATCATTTTCTGTGTTAAAGTTTAGGAATTCAGCATCCAAAATACTTATCTTTACTTTTTTTGATTTAAAATAAGTCACTGTATCTTTTATATCGTCATAATTTCTTCCTAAACGATCTAATGACGTTACATAAATTTCATCACCAGGACGAACAAAATCTAACATCTTTTGAAATTCTGGACGATTAGTGTCTTTACCACTAATTTTTTCTTCAAAGATAACTTCGACCTTATTTTCATTCATTCTTTCAATTTGACTATCTAAATTTTGGTCAAATGTAGATACTCGAATATATCCAATTTTAGCCATTATGTTTGCACTCCTAGTCTCCAATTAATTTACATATATAATTTACACTTATAAATAGCTATACTATAACATTCTCAAAAGTAAATTATAAGTATACCCATAGTTGACACAGGCCGTGTACAAATGTTAATAATCAAAAAAGCCAAAGAGACAGTAAACTCTTTGGCTTTTAAGTATGTGATGAACTCAAACGATTAATGGGGTCCTTAATTAAGACGAGGACATCAGGAGAAATTGATTGTTTATTTTAAACTTTGCAACAGAACCCAGAATCTTAACGAATAATACTTATTATTTTTTTAGCTATTTCCAACTCATTACTTTTAAAAATTAACTCTTTTCCAAAACTATTTTCAAAAATTCTCTTTATTAATATTGACAGTTTTATTACTGATATATTGGTATTCTTCTCACATATATCAACTATATCAGATATTTCTTTTTTATATTCATCTTTAGGTGCCATAGGGAATAGGTCTACAGGATCCCATTCATTTATTATTTTTTCTATATCTTGATACATTCTCATCCTACTTTCCAAATAAACCTATTATAATTTTATTCATTGAATCATCAAAATTATTTTTACCCCAAGCTGTAACTAGCTTTCCTTCTTTACTCACCACAGCAACTCCCTCCTGAGTCACATAAGCAAATTTAGCCCCATCATTTTGAGATAAAACTTTTCCATTTCTCACAATTTCATCAACTTGAATCTGCGACATACCACGCTCCTGTAATCTTTGCATTCCATGTTCTGCATATTCAGACCAATTAATCTTAATGTTATTTTTTTCTACCAAAGTTCCCATTTTGCCAAAATCTGTTCCTATTTTAGCCTCGCTGGCTTTCTCAATCGTTGGTTTTGACTCCACCTTAGGTACTGTTGTAATGATTGGTTGCTCTTTCACTCCTGGTGTTGTCGTCACTTCAGGTTTGGTCTCTGCTTTTGGCACAGTTGTCACCACAGGTGTTGATGGAGCCTCTGGAGTCGTTTTGACAGAACCTTTTTCTTCTACTTTTTGTTTCTTGTGAATAGCTGGTTTTTCTGGAACTG
>NZ_JAFLVX010000047.1 GCF_017316185.1 Candidatus Vagococcus giribetii
CTCCTGTAACAGGAAAAGTAGTAAAAGTTGTTGTTTCAGAAGGAACAGTAGCAAACGTAGGTGACGTATTAATCGAAATCGACGCTCCTGGTCATAATAATGCCCCTTCAGTAGCCGCAGAAGCTCCAGTAGCAGCAGCAACTCCAGCTGCAGCACCTGCTTCAACAGAAGCAACAGGTAAACCTGGTACTCGCGTTTTAGCAATGCCTTCAGTTCGTCAATACGCACGTGAAAAAGGTGTTGATATTACTTTAGTGACACCAACTGGAAAAGGTGGACGTGTTGTTAAATCTGATATTGATAACTTTGGTAGCGCACCAGTTGCAGCTCCTTCAGTAGAAGCTACAACAGCAGCACCAGCTGCATCTGCACAACCAAAAGCTGAAGCTAAACCATTCGTTGGTGCTCCAGAAGCTGAAGTTCGTGAAAAAATGACTCCAACACGTAAAGCTATTGCTAAAGCAATGGTAAATAGCAAACATACTGCTCCTCATGTAACATTACATGATGATGTAGAAGTTTCTCAAATGTGGGATCACCGTAAGAAATTTAAAGATGTGGCTGCTTCAAGAGACACTAAATTAACATTCTTACCATACGTAGTTAAAGCATTAACTGCTACAATGAAAAAATACCCAATCTTAAACGCGTCAATTGATGATACAACTGATGAAGTAGTTTACAAAAACTACTACAATATCGGTATTGCTACAGATACTGATCACGGTTTATATGTACCTAACGTAAAAGATGCTAATACTAAGAGCATGTTTGATATCGCTGATGAAATCAACGAAAAAGCAGCTCTTGCTGTAGAAGGAAAATTAGCTGCAGCTGACATGCGTGGTGGTACTGTAACAATCAGTAACATCGGTTCTGTTGGTGGTGGTTGGTTTACACCAGTTATTAACTACCCAGAAGTTGCTATTTTAGGTGTTGGTACAATTACACAACAACCAGTTGTTAATTCAGAAGGTGAGTTAGCTGTTGGCCGTATGATGAAATTATCATTAAGTTTTGATCACCGTATTGTCGATGGAGCAACTGCTCAAAAAGCTATGAATAACATTAAACGTTTATTAGCTGATCCAGAATTATTATTAATGGAAGGATAAGGTGAATCATAGATGGTAGTAGGAGATTTCGCAGTAGAATTAGATACAGTTGTCATTGGAGCTGGACCTGGTGGGTACGTAGCAGCAATTCGTGCGGCACAAATGGGACAAAAAGTTGCTATCATTGAACGTGAATACATCGGCGGCGTTTGTTTAAACGTCGGCTGTATTCCTTCAAAAGCACTTATCAATGCAGGACATAGATTCCACGAAGCAAAACATGGAGATATTTTCGGTATTACATCTGAAAATGTTACTTTAGACTTTGCTAAAACTCAAGAGTGGAAAGATAATGGTGTTGTTAACAAATTAACATCAGGTATCAGAATGTTACTTAAAAAGAACAAAGTTGAAATCATTGAAGGAGAAGCATTCTTCGTAGATGCTAACACATTACGTGTGATGACTGAAGAAAGTGCTCAAACATACTCATTCAACAACGCTATCGTTGCAACTGGATCTCGTCCAATTGAAATTGGTGGATTTAAGTTTGGTAACCGCGTTATCGATTCAACTGGTGGGTTAAACTTAACAGAAGTTCCTAAAAAACTTGTCATCGTTGGTGGTGGAGTTATTGGAGCTGAATTAGGTGGAGCATACGCTAACTTAGGTGCAGAAGTAACTATTTTAGAAGGTTCACCACAAATTTTACCAACTTTTGAAAAAGACATGGTTAAATTAGTTGAAAAAGATTTCAAAGAAAAAGGAATCACTGTTGTAACAAAAGCAATGGCTAAAGAAGCTGTTGACAATGGTAACAGTGTAACTGTTAAATACGAAGCAAACGGTAAAGAAGAAGCTATCGAAGCTGATTACGTAATGGTAACAGTTGGTCGTCGTCCAAACACTGATGACTTAGGCTTAGAAATTGCTGGAGTTGAAATGACTGAACGTGGTTTAGTTAAAGTTGACAACCAAGGACGCACTAATGTACCAAGTATTTGGGCAATTGGTGATATCGTACCTGGTGCTGCATTAGCTCACAAAGCAAGTTACGAAGCTAAGATTGCTGCTGAAGCTATTTCAGGTAAAGCAGTTGCTATTGACTACATCGGTATGCCTGCTGTGGCATTTACTGATCCAGAATTAGCAACAGTTGGATACACTGAAAAAGAAGCAAAAGAAGCTGGCTTAGATGTTAAAGCTTACAAATTCTCATTAGCTGGTAATGGTCGTGCTATTTCATTAAACAAAATGGAAGGTTTTGTACGTCTAGTAACAACTAAAGAAGACAACGTTATCGTTGGTGCTCAAGTTGCAGGTGTTAGTGCAAGTGATATTATTGCTGAATTAGGTTTAGCAATTGAAGCTGGTATGAACGCTGAAGACATCGCTCTAACAATTCACTCACATCCATCACTTTCAGAAGTGACAATGGATACTGCTGAATTAGCTTTAGGATTGCCAATCCACATGTAAAAAAGTAAAGAAACTGTAGAATAATTTATTCTACAGTCAGACTGTAGACAAAGTATCATATTTTTGATACTTTGTCTTTTTTTCTTGGTAAAATAGAGAAAAGGAGTTGGTTT
>NZ_JAFLVX010000048.1 GCF_017316185.1 Candidatus Vagococcus giribetii
AATCTTATGTTTAATAATACAATGTGAAATAAAGTATTTTGTTAGGTTAGATAGTTTGGTGTTTCAATTTATTGTTTATATCAAAAAATTGAAATTAAAAGAGATGCAATCAACACATTAAAGAACAAACTCCCCTTACTCCCATTGCAATAAATAGAGAATGTGTTGATCATCTCAAAAACTCTTTTATGTTTTATAATTAACTCAATTTCTTAATTAAGATCTATACAGATAAACAGTTATCCAATTTCAAAGATTAATGATTTTGAAATTAGATAACTGTTTATTATTTTGATGACATGAGTTCATAAAATTATATGTGGGCTAAATCAGCTGATTAACTGTTAATGAAGCCAATCTTATTATTTGATAATATCCATTATGGTGAAAGCACGTCTATAGACAAGTGAATAGCTATATGATTTGTTATCTGGATAAATCTGTTATATATCACAATGCTTGAAAACCCTCTGTTATAGTACAGTTAACCGTTGGATTATAACAGTAGATTAAATAAAAAATCACATGTCATAACGTTGATTTAATAGTGTTTACGGTGTATTTTCATTAAAAAATAAAAAGATAATTATTTTTTTCACTATAACACTTGAAACTTATTGTGTATGTGTTATACTGAGCATGTAAAAAATATTACTAATAAAACTTAAAAAAGAGACAACTATAAGGAGGCTTCTCAATTATGGGACATTGGGATGGATTTAAAGGAAACAAATGGCGTACAAGTGTAGATGTAAGAGATTTTATTCAACATAACTACACTGAATACAAAGGTGATGACAGTTTCTTAGAACCAGCAGCTGAAAGTACTGAAAAATTATGGACTAAACTACAAGAATTGTTTGAAGTACAACACGAGAAAAATGGTGTTTACGATATGGATAACAACATCCCAGGAACAATTACTTCTCATGAACCAGGTTACTTAATTAAAGAAGAAGAAAAAATTGTTGGTTTACAAACTGATGTACCATTAAAACAAGCATTCATGCCTTATGGTGGTATTAACATGGCGAATCATTCATTAGTTGCTAATGGTTATGAAACTGATGATGAGATGACTAAAATCTTTACTGACTGGAGAAAAACACATAACCAAGGTGTATTTGATGCTTACACTCCAGAAATGAGAGCAGCTCGTAAAAACAAAATTATTACTGGTCTTCCAGATGCTTACGGACGTGGACGTATTATTGGTGACTACCGTCGTTTAGCTTTATACGGAATTGATTTCTTAATCGCTGAAAAGAAAAAAGACTTATCATTAATTGGTAACAAAGTAATGACTGATGATGTGATTCGTTTAAGAGAAGAAGTTTCAGAACAAATCAAAGCTTTAGGTCAAATCAAAGAAATGGCTACTTATTATGGTTACGATATTTCTGAACCAGCTAAAAATGCTCAAGAAGCTATCCAATGGACTTACTTCGGTTATCTAGCAGCAATTAAATCTCAAAATGGCGCGGCAATGTCTATCGGACGTGTATCGGCTTTCTTAGATATCTATATTGAACGTGACTTACAAAGTGGTTTAATCACTGAAAATGAAGCACAAGAAATGATTGATCATTTAATCATGAAACTACGTATGGTTAAATTTGCTCGTACACCTGAATACAACCAATTATTCTCAGGTTATCCAATTTGGGCAACATTATCTCTTGCAGGTATGGGTATTGACGGACGTTCATTAGTAACTAAGAGTGACTTCCGTATCTTACATACATTAACAAACATGGGACCATCTCCAGAGCCAAACTTAACTGTTTTATATTCTTCTCATTTACCAGAAGGATTCAGAACTTACTCAGCTAAAGTCGCTAAAGAAAGTTCATCAATTCAGTTTGAAAATGATGATTTATTAAGAGCTAACTGGGGTTCAGATGACTGTGCTATTGCTTGTTGTGTATCTGCAACAGTTATGGGTAAAGACATGCAATTCTTTGGAGCTCGTGCTAACTTAGCTAAAGCAGTTCTTTACGCAATCAACGGTGGAGTGGACGAAAAAACAAGAGCACAAGTTGCGCCTAAATATCGTCCAATGACTGGTGATACTCTAGATTACAATGAATTTATCGAACGCTATAAAGATATTATGGATTGGTTAGCTGAATTATATGTGAATACATTAAATGTTATTCACTTCATGCATGATAAATATGCTTATGAAGCACCACAATTAGCATTCATGGAATCAGATTTAAAACGTACTTTCGCAACAGGTATTGCAGGGATTTCTCATGCGACAGATAGTATCATGGCAATCAAACATGGTAACGTTAAAGTTATTCGTGACGAAGAAGGATTTGCTGTAGATTACATTCCACAAAATGAGTTCCCAACTTACGGAAATGATAATGAAGAAGCAGATGCAATGGCTAACTGGATCGTTGAGTACTTCATGGCACAAATTAAACGCCAACATACTTACCGTAACTCAACTCCAACGCTTTCATTATTGACAATTACATCTAACGTAGTATATGGTAAAGCTACAGGTAATACACCAGATGGTCGCCGTGCAGGTAAACCATTAGCTCCTGGTGCTAACCCGAGTTACCAAGATGGCAAGTTCTTAGGTGAGAAAAATGGTTTATTAGCATCATTAAACTCAACTGCTAAACTTGATTACACAAATGCCTTAGATGGTATTTCAAATACACAAACAATTAATCCAAATGGATTAGGTAAAGACGATACAACTCGTATTGCGAACTTAAGAAACGTAATGGATGGTTATTTTGACAATGGTGGTTACCACTTAAACGTGAACGTGTTTACAACTGATTTATTATTAGATGCACAAGCTCACCCAGAAAAATATCCAAACCTAACAATTCGTGTGTCTGGTTATGCCGTTAAATTCCGTGACTTAACAGCAGAACAACAAGCAGACGTTATCGCAAGAACATCACATAGCAAAATGTAATAAAATAATAATTAAAGAGGTGACTGGTGGCTACGGTCATCTCTTTTTGATAAGGAATGGGATAAGATGGCGGATAAAGTAACTGGAAGAATTCATTCAACTGAAAATTTTGGAACTGTAGATGGACCAGGTGTAAGATTTATTGTGTTTATGCAAGGATGTCGTATGAGATGTCAATTTTGTCATAATCCTGATACTTGGAAAATTAATGGTGGACGTGAAGTAACTACTGATGAAATTTTAGAAGAAGCGTTACGTTATCAAAAATACTGGGGTGAAAAAGGTGGTATTACCATAAGTGGTGGAGAACCTTTGCTTCAACCTGAATTTATCACTGATCTCTTCAAAAAAGCAAAAGAAAAAGGCATTCACACAACGATTGACACATGTGGGCGTCCCTTTACTTATGAAGAACCATTCTTCAGCCAATTTAACGAGTTAATGAAATATACAGATTTATTATTATTTGATATCAAGCATATTGATAATAAAGCTCATAAAGAATTAACGAAAAGCCCAAATGATAATATTTTAGAAATGGCACAATATCTTTCTGAAATTGATAAACCTGTTTGGATTAGACATGTCTTAGTACCTTTTAGAAGTGACTATGACGAGTATTTGATTCGTTTAGATGAATTTATCAAAACCCTAAATAATGTGGATAAAGTAGAGATTTTACCTTATCACACAATGGGTCGATACAAGTGGGAAGAACTTGGTTTGAAATACCCTCTAGAAGGTATTGAACCACCAACTCAAGACAGAGTTAAAAATGCACAAAAATTATTACACGTTGATTCTTATACAAAATATCAAACAAGATAAGTAAAAAAGACTGGATATCCAGTCTTTTTTTATACATGAAATAGAACAGGAGCCATGGGTTTGAGAAAAACACTCATAGCGATTAGTTGTGTGTTGTCACTTATGCTATTATCCGCTTGTAAATCAACCGCATCAACAAAAGAATCAAGTAGTAATAGTTTTAATACGGAGGACACAACTGAAGTAAGTCGCATACTTGAAGAGGCAAATAAACAAATGAAGGAACAAAGCGCGCAACGATTAAAAGAAAAACAAGACAGAATAAATAGCGGTGAAGAGATGGTTGCTGTGACAGGAGAGGTTGTTGACTTGTTTAATAAACCAGATAGTGGTTTTGATTTTTATCAAATAACACTTAATGTTGCTGATGTAGCCAAAGATCCTAATCAACTCTATCAAGATAATATTGGGAAAGAGGCTATCTTTTTTGTATCACCAAGTGAAAATCCCCATCTAGACTTTAAAACATTGAAACCTGGTAGCGAAGTCATTATTAGTGTCTTTCAAAATGCTACTGTAACAGATGGCGAGCCTAGACAAACTAGTGAGGAAGATGTGACTAAGATTCAGGTAGTTGATTAACTTTGTAAAAATTTAATGAGCAAAAGAGTCGAGCACTTGAAGTTCTATATGAGTGTGATAATATAAAAGGATATTAATAAAAAGTACTTACTAGGGTTCCGTAGCACGTCATACATGCTAGTCTGGTCCGAGAGTAAGCTCGTAGTTGAAGACTACGAAACACGGAGGGATAAAAGCCTGGGAGATGATATAGTTATCTCTTAGGTTTTTTCTGTTATTAAAGGAGGAATTTTGTATGAATCGCAGTTGGCTGTCAATTGTTATCGCAGCAATATTTGAAGTCATGTGGGTAATTGGGTTAAAACATGCTTCGAATCCATTAGAATGGTTAGGTACCTGTGTTGCCATTTTTGTTAGTTTTTACCTAATGATTAAAGCAGGTGAAAAAATCCCCGTAGGAACAGTGTATGCTGTTTTTGTGGGACTAGGGACGACAGGGACTATCTTAGTTGATGCCTTGATTTTTAAACAACCTATTAGTGTCATGACTATCTTTTTTGTTGTTATCCTATTAATCGGTGTGATTGGTTTGAAGTTATCTTCAGATGACAAAACACAAGAAGGAGGGCATTAATCATGGCATGGATTAGTTTAGTATTTGCAGGGATATTTGAGATGTTAGGTGTCAACAGCATTAATGAGTATCTAAGTGACAAAAACACAAAGAATTTGTTAAAAATGATAACCATGTTTGTGTTAAGTTTTATCTTACTATCATATTCTATCAAGTCGTTACCAATGAGTACAGCTTACGCTGTTTGGACTGGTATTGGAGCCTCAGGGGGAGCGATATTAGGGATTGTTCTGTATAATGAATCAAGAGATTTTAAAAGAATTTTCTTTATTGCTTTGATTTTGATTGCAGCAGTTGGATTGAAATTAATTTCTTAAAAAGTTTTATTTTATGTTATAATAGCAACATAAGATTTTAAAATTGGAGGAATTATTCATGTCAAAAGTTTTAGTTTTTGGCCATCAAAATCCAGATACAGATGCTATTACATCTGCTATCTCATTTTCATACTTACAAAATCAATTAGGTGTTGAAGCAGAGGCTGTTGCATTAGGAACAGTTAATGAAGAAACAGCATACGCATTAAACTATTTTAATGTTGAAGCACCTCGCGTAATTGAATCAGCAAAAGATGAAACAAATCAAGTCATGTTAGTGGATCATAACGAAGCACAACAAAGTGTTAGTGATATAAAAGAACTAGAAGTTCTTGCTGTGGTAGACCATCACCGAATTGCTAATTTTGAAACGGCTAATCCGTTATTTTATCGTGCAGAACCGGTTGGTTGTACAAACACAATTATTTTAAAAATGTACAAAGAGCATGGCATCGAAGTTCCTAAAAAAATTGCAGGCTTAATGCTATCTGCTATTGTTTCAGATTCATTATTATTTAAATCACCTACTTGTACTGAACAAGATGTGAAAGCAGCTAAGGAATTAGCTGAGATTTCAGATGTTGATTTAGAAGTTTACGGCTTAGACATGTTAAAAGCAGGGACTAACCTAAGTGATAAAACAGCTCTACAATTAATTGATGGAGATGCTAAAACATTCCCAATGGGAGATAAAAACTTAAGAATTGGTCAAGTCAATACTGTAGATGTTCAAGACGTGTTGTCAAGACAAGAAGAGTTAGAAGCAGAAATGCAAAAACAAATGGATGCTAATGGCTTTGATATGTTTGTATTAGTCATTACTAATATTTTAGATAGTGATTCTGTGGCTCTTGTAGTTGGAGAACCTAAAGAAAAAGTTGAGGCAGCATTTGATGTGACATTAGAAAATAACCAAGCTTTATTAAAAGGTGTTGTGTCACGTAAGAAACAAGTTGTTCCTCAATTAACCAAAGCATTTAGTTAAAACAAAAGCTTTCAAGTCAGTGGCTTGAAAGCTTTTTTCAAAGGTGAGATGACAATGATTATTAAATTAAGTGATAAGGCATTTGATAGCAAAAAAATGGACCTAGTAGCGGAGGATAAGTTTATCCAAATAGTTGATTTTTTATGGCAACAATCAGATAAAGTTACCTTAAGAGAGATTAAGCGAGCATTTCCTGAAATCGAGATAACAGATAACTATATTGAAGAACTTGTTTCATATGGCTTTATAACAAGGCATCATGGTAAGTATATGTTAGGTATACCTGTCATAACGGCTAATAAGCAACAACAAATTAATGAAGTGTGTGTGGCCTATTTAGATGAGCATCTAAGTGATACCCTCTCTCGCATAGGAACATCGTCTAATATTTATTTTGATTTATTTGTGGGAGTAAAAAATCAAGAAGATGTCCTTTATGAAGAAACAGACTTCTCAATTAATTGGCTATCTCAGCCTAGTAGAATAACTAGAACGGAAGCAAAACAAGTGACTTTTCTCTCGCTAGCTTCCTTTTATCCTTATTACAGTCATAATATAGCTGATTATTTTAATTATTTGAATCGAAAAAGTGAGCATCTTCCTGAAGCGTTTCTAAGATTAAGGAAAAAACTGGGAGATATAAACCCCAATTATTTTGTACCTTATTGCGAACGTAAGCTTCGTCGATTAAAAAAGGGAAAAACAATTTCTAGTGAAAAAGAAGATATTTTTATGGATGCATTAATTGATATGGGTTATGTGACTGTTGAGGCGAATAATTGTTTATTTCACATGATGATTTTGGACACGACTGATAGGACGGCAGATATTCAATTGGTGTTAGAAGAACTAGCAGACATTGTTACAAAAGAATTTACAGAATTTCCTGATATGTCTTATGCGCTAGCCAGTATTTTAATGACATGGTTGCAAAAAAATAATGCTGTAAAAGAATGCCAATATGTTCATGGTGTGTTACGATAAAAGCATATTCTTTGGTTTAATGCTTCCTTTTTTATACAATATAGAAGAAGCGAGGGAGATTATATGTTTGAAAAAATGACTACTATTAACCAATTAAATGAAAGAATCAATCAATCTGAGATAACGTTTGTTTATTTCGGTCATCCTGACTGTAGTGTTTGTCATGGGTTGAAACCTCAAATTGATGCTAAATTAAATAAGTTTGAAAAAGATATTTTATTCTTAGACGTAAATACCTTTGAAATACCAGAAGTTGCAGGTGAGTATTCTGTTATGACTGTGCCAGTTGTTATTTTATTTGTGAATGGGAAAGAGTATTTAAGACAAGCGAGGTTTGTTCCAGTACAAGATCTTTATAATCAAGTGGAAAAAATTGTGACAGGTATCAAAGGAGAATAAAAAAGTAGGTGAATTCATGAAAAAAATATTTTCGACAATTGTGTTACTCTTAGTACTAGCTGGTGGTGGTTACTTTATTTATACGGAATTCGTAAAGGCTAAAACACCAGATGTTGTTGCTGTAGATACAGGAACCATAACAGTGGATCAAATTGATCAAAAAGAGTTTGAGAAACTAGATAAAGAGACTAAAGAACTTATAAAAAAATATGAATACGTTGAAACTGTAGGTTCTTTTGATGAGTTAAACGGCATGAAACAAGAAGACGGT
Source organism: Candidatus Vagococcus giribetii (assembly GCF_017316185.1). Lineage (GTDB taxonomy): Bacteria > Bacillota > Bacilli > Lactobacillales > Vagococcaceae > Vagococcus > Vagococcus giribetii. Next base: position 7,888 of record NZ_JAFLVX010000048.1, read on the forward strand.
AGCTATATTGTACCCAAATATGGTGATAAGAAGTTGTACTTAATTAGTGCCGCGAAACAAAAAGAGGGTCAAGTAGTGGCTATCTTTAGTGATAAAGAAAAAAACTGATAAATCAAATTTGATTTATCAGTTTTTTTATTCTTTATCACGATTTTTTTTAACAACAAATATTTCAACGCGTCTATTTTTGGCACGATTTTCTTCATTGTTGTTAGGTACTTTAGGTTTGTATTCTCCGTATGCTTGAACAGATACACGATCCTCTTCGATACCATGGTGTTTGACAAGCAACTTCATGACCGTCATAGCACGAGCAGCACTCAACTCCCAATTTGTTGGGTATTGATCTGTGTTGCTTGGAATATTGTCGGTATAGCCTGCAATAATCAAGTCGTTATCTAAGTCTTGAAGAGATTCAGCGATTTTTTTGACCACATCTTCCACTTCATCTGTTACAGAAGCACTACCTGGAGCAAATAGCAGACCGCTTTTTATGGCGATTCGCAAGCCGTCTTGCTCAAGATTGACATCAATTTCTTCACCAAACCCTTCATCTGTTAAATCATTTTTTATGGTTTTTCCAACAGATTCCATTCTTTCTACATCTGAGTTTTTTTCAGATTTCTTTTGTGACTCTTTTGTTGATTCCTGAGCTTTTTTCTCATCTTTTTTAGTTTCAGTTTTTTCTTTAGTACTCTCAGTTGTACTAGCTTCTTCTTTTTTGGGAGAGATGCCAGGCATAATGCCATCACCGCTTTTACTACTTTTACCAGAAAAAATAATATTAAACTCATTACTTAATTCATCTAGTTTAGAATCATCTGTTTTGGCCATGGCAAACATTACGATAAAGAGAGCTAATAGAAGAGTTAACATATCAGCATAAGGTAATAGCCAACCCTCATCGACGGGCTCTTCCTGTTTTTTTGGTCTTTTCTTCATAAATGATCACAACTACTTTCTAAAGTCTTTGTCTTTTGGATCTAGCATTCCAACAAGTTTTCGCTCAATTGTATTTGGATTATGACCTGCTTGGATAGCTAAAATACCTTCAACGGCTATCATCATATTATGGACTTCATCTTCAGACTTTCTTGTTAATCGATTACCAAATGGAATAAACATCACGTAACCAAAAAAGATACCATATAAGGTTGCAACAAAGGCAGCAGAGATCATATGTCCTAAAGCATCTACATCATTTAAGTTTCCTAAGGCACCGATTAAACCAATAACAGCTCCCAAAACACCAAGTGTCGGTGCTGATGATCCAGCTATTTTAAACATGGATGATCCAACTCGATGCCTTTCTTCTAATGCTGAAATTTCATTGGTTAGTGTTTCTTCAATTTGTTCAATAGCAACCCCGTCAACTACCATTTCCATGCCGTTCTTTAAAAAGCCAGGATCTAAGGAATCTACTGTGGTTTCTAGAGCTAAAATACCTTCTTGTCTAGCTTTTTGAGCAAGAGACATAATTGTGTCGACTAATTCTTTTGAAGTTGATTCAGGGTCAGGTTTAAATAAAACACCAAATATCTTAGGCAAACGCTTGATATCTTTTGTTGGGAAAGAATTAATTAAAGCAGCAAGAGTTCCGACTCCAATGATAATGATAGCAGCAGGATTAATTAATACTAAAACATCTGCCCCTTTTACGATCATTCCGACAACAACAGAAATAACACCCATAATAATTCCTAGTAATAAAAAGATATCCATTTTTGTTCACCTTACCCATTTCAATTGATTTTTAATAAGAAAATGTATTTATTTCAGATACAAATGTTATAAAAATACTACATTTATTATTATCGGTACAATATTACCAAAAATTAATAGAAAAAATCAAAAAAAATTAGAAAATATTCATTTAACTAACAATAAATGCGA
>NZ_JAFLVX010000049.1 GCF_017316185.1 Candidatus Vagococcus giribetii
AAACTATCACTCTTCAAGAGCGAGAGTTAGAGTTATTAAACGAGCAGAAAAAAGGACTTTTACAAAAATTATTCCCTAAAGATATGCAAAGTTTACCTGATATCAGATTTGAGCATTTTGAGGACCTGTGGGAACAGCGTAAGTTGGAAGACGAATTTGAAAAGGTAAACGAAAGAAATGATGGAACATTTAATAGAGAACATTGGATATCAGTAGCTAAAATGTATTTTCAAGATCCTGAAAAAGTTCAGTCTAACAACATAGACTCACGTACATATGTTATGAGAGAGGGAGATATTGCATTTGAAGGCCATCCTAATTCAAATTTTAAGTTTGGAAGATTTGTCGCTAATGATATTGGACCTGGAGTAGTATCGGAACTCTTTCCAATATATAGACATATTACAGATTATGATAATAATTATTGGAAAAATGCAATCCAGTTGGAAACTATCATGGCTCCTATATTCGCTAAATCAATAACTTCTTCTGGAAATTCCTCAAATAAATTAGATGTATCTCACTTTTTAAGGCAAAAAATAAATGTACCAGATATCAAAGAACAAGTTAAATTAGGTCATTTCTTCAAACAATTTGATGAAACTATCACTCTTCAAGAGAAGGAACTAGAAAAATTAAAAAAGCTTAAAAAAGCTTTTCTACAAAAAATGTTTATATAAATTTAATTTACAATCGAATCACCCTCTTAGATAATATACAAGATGTTTTGACATCTAAAATTATTTAAGGGGGCATTTTTTGTGGTTAGTAACAAAAAAAGAAGGGAACAAACATTTTACGAATATTTTAAGGAGTGGATTACTCTTTATAAAGTTGGGGCTATCCGTGATATTACATTACAAAAATATTATATAACAGAGCAAAGATTATTTGAGTTAGCGCCAAATTTAAAAATGAAAGATTTAGATAGATACAGTTATCAAAGTATTTTGAATGAGTATGCTTTAACACATGAAAAACAAACTACAATGGATTTTCATCATCAACTAAAAGGAGCTATTTTAGATGCGGTAGATGATGGTATATTAACTCAAAATCCTACAAGAAAAATAGTGATAAAAGGTAAAGAGCCTCGAGCAAAAAAAGCAAAGTTTTTGAATCAGTTTGAAGTGCAAAAATTACTAAAAGAATTAAATTTAGCAGAGGAAATTAATTGGGATTGGTTTATTCTGCTAACTGTTAAAACTGGACTTCGATTTTCAGAAGCTTTAGCTTTAACACCTTTAGATTTTGATTTTTCAAATCAAAAAATTATTATCAATAAAACATGGAATTATAAAAATACAAAAGGATTTTTTCAGTCAACAAAAAACGAGTCGTCTAATCGAAAAATTCAAATAGATTGGCAACTAGCTATGCAATTTTCTCAGTTAATTAAAAATAAAGATCCAGAAAAACCAATTTTTGTAAAAAACAGAGTGTTTAATTCCACAATAAATAATCGCTTAAAATTACTATGTCATAAAGCAGAAATACCAGTCATAAGCGTACATAGTCTTAGACATACTCATGCATCTTTGCTGCTATTTGCTAATGTTTCAATCGCAAGTGTTGCCAATAGGTTAGGTCATTCAAGTATGACTACTACGCAAGAAACATATCTACACATCATTCAAGAATTAGAAAACCAAGATAACGAAAAGATTATTCGTCATTTATCTATGCTTATGTAAAAAAATCCATCTAGTTAATTATCAATAACTAGATGGATTTTTTCATATAAACATTTTTTGAAGAAAAGCTTTTTTAATTTGTTGAATATTCTCTAATTTCTTCTCTTGAAGATGAATAGTTTCATCAAGCTGCTTGAAGAAGTTGCCTATTTTGATTTGTTCTTCTTTTTTCGGTATCAAAAAAATAGTATTAGATACTTTTTTCCAATCAGAACGTGGCATCTTTGTACCAGATGTATCATTTGCGACTTTTTGAAACTTACTTGCTTGAATTAATGAATAAATAAAAATAGATTCTGATTGAATTGCTCTTAATACCCAAAAATCCCCTAAAGCAACACCTTTAAAATTAGGATATAACCAATTTTTTAAATATGGTCGTAATTTCCCATATAAAATATCATTAGGTTCAAATTCGACTCCTTTTCTATTATCAAATTTTTCTGTTACATCTTTATTTAATCTACCTTCACCAGCGTATATATCTTCAAATTCAACTTTTGGTAACGTGTCTGAACTTGAGTTTTTATTAACTCGGTCTATTATGTTAGTAAACTTACGCTGTTCCCACGCTGACTCAAAGTGTTCAAATCTGATATCAGGTGAACTTTGCATATCTTTAGGGAATAATTGTTGTAAAAAACCTTTTTTCTGCTTTTTTAATAACTCTAACTCTCGTTCTTGAAGAGTGATAGTTTC
>NZ_JAFLVX010000005.1 GCF_017316185.1 Candidatus Vagococcus giribetii
TTTTCTCTATTTTACCAAGAAAAAAACAAAAAGTATCAAAAATATGATACTTTGTCTACAGTCTGAGAGGCTGACTCAAATGTCAGCCTCTTTTTCATTCTTAACTCTATTTTTTATGACGAATCATTTTGTTGATTGTTCTAACTAGCAAAATGATACTAGCTAATAAAGCAACCATGGTTATGCAGATAGTCATCCATTGTTCATAAGGATTAACTATAGATTCACCTAAAAGTAGGAGACTGATTGTCTCTTTTAATAAACCCAACAGAAAGGCACAACCTACCAGACTACACAGAAAATAAATGATTGTGGTGTCTTCGTCTAAGTCAGCTTTTTGGGCCGCAATGACTAAAGGTATTTCGGCAATAGCAACCGAGTAGGCTAACATTCTACTGAATAACTCACTCACATGAAACTCCCCATTTAATATGACCAATGATACAATCACATCTAGCACACAAACTAAAACAAATACCAATAAATAAGTCTTATTAAACTTTTTCAGATAAGTTGTCAACATATACTAACTCCCTTTTTCTTAACTGTATATTCTAACAGTAGTCCATATTATTTTAACATAATAACCTTTATCAATATGATTTTAGAGTAAATATCACAATCTTCTCCTTTAGATAAGGATGCCTTAAAACTAACTATTCCTTATTTTTTTCAGGATTAGATTCAACTAGTATTGAGATAATCAACTTATTTATGTTAATATCTCCTTTTTTAAAATACGCATTATACCATTAAATTTTGTGACAAAAAACGTTATAACAACTTTTAAAACAATATAATCGCATAATAAGAAACATGTATACCTATATCATTATTTTAAATCGTTTTTAACGGTTTTAATATTAAGTTTTACCCTTGAATGTTATAATAGATATATAATAATAAAGGGGTGAGCGAAATGAAAAGAGTTAGACTAGTCATCGGTTTTCTGTTTCTTCTGTCCATTGTAGCTCCCGCAACTGTAAATGCTTATTCCGGCACCCAAATGGTAACAACTATTGATCAATTGGAGGTTGTAGCAACTCAAGACATTTCCGTTAAAGACAGTACGATTGCTACTGGTAGTAAGTGGGAAGCTAAGGATAACTTTAATCAAATTACGCTAACTACAGGTGTTAACCTTACTTGGAAAGATGTTGAAAAAGACATCAAAATTGAAGGAAAAGTTGATACCAGTATCCCCGGAACTTATAAAGTAACATACACTTACCAAGACAAATCCGCTACTTCCACTATCGTTGTCAAAGATATGGAAGTCATTAAAATTCAAGAAATAACTGTTAAAGACAGTACAATTGCTACGGGTAGTAAATGGACTCCTAAGGATAACTTTAAGAATATTACACTAACTAGTGGTATTAATCTTACTTGGAAAGATGTCGAAAAGGACATCAAAACTGAAGGGAAAGTTGATACTAATATCCCTGGAACTTACAAAGTAAAATACACTTACCAAGACAAATCGGCTACCTCTACTATTGTTGTTAAAGACGTGGAAGTCATTAAGATTCAAGAGATTTCTGTTAAAGATAGCACGATTGCTACGGGTAGTATGTGGACAGCTGAAGATAATTTTAATCATGTCATGTTAACGAGCGGCATTAATCTTACTTGGAAAGATGTTGAAAAAGACAGTAAAATCGATGGGAAAGTTGATACCAACATTCCTGGGACTTACAAAGTAACGTATACATATCAAGACAAATCAGCTACTGCTACGATTATTGTCAAGGATATGGAAGTTATCAAAGTTCAAGAAGTAGCTGTCAAAGACAGCACAATCTCTACTGGTAGTAGGTGGGAAGCTAAAGATAACTTCAATCACGTCATGTTAACAAGTGGCATTAACCTTACCTGGAAAGATGTTGAAAAAGACATTAAAGTTGATGGTAACGTTGATACTAATATTCCTGGTACTTATAAAGTGACATACACATACCAAGACATCTCTAGTACTGCTACCATTATTGTCAAAGATATGGAAGTTATCAAAGTTCAACAAGTTTCCGTAAAGGACAGTACCATCACTACTGGTAGTAAGTGGGAAGCTAAAGATAATTTTAATCACGTCATGTTAACAAGCGGTGTTAACCTTACTTGGAAAGATGTTGAAAAAGATATTAAAGTTGAAGGAAAAGTTGACACGAACGTACCGGGATCTTACAAAGTAACGTACACTTACCAAGACAAGTCCGCTGTTGCGACTATCACAGTGGCTAATAAATCGACTGACAAAGGAAAGACAACACCTCCTAAAAAACTATTGCCTCAAACAGGTGAAAGTATCAGTGGCTCTATGGTTGCTATTGGATTCATAATCGTTGTTGGTGTCTTTTTAATAGTTGCTAGCAAATTAAAGAAGAAGGAACCATAAACAATAGAATCCCCTAATTAGAGCCTTATCAACAGCTAACTCTCTGTTGATAAGGCTCTTTCTTTCTGAAACATAAAAAAGCCACCAGTTCAATGAACTAGTGGCTAAAAAGGAGTTTGTTTTATTTACTTTGGAGGAGTAAATAAAAATGAAAAAGTTTGTTTTTGTTAGGGTTGTTTTGTTGGTATGCTTATATAATACTGTCTGTCTGTGAATTATTAATAACCACATTATTTCTTTTTTATGAATTATTTTTTAAGAAAAGTTAAAGAGCTTACTCTTTTAGTTGCCTCCATTTCCACTCTAATGATAACCGTCCCACCAAGACACACATGAGAAAGATTAAAAACAGAGAGCCATCAGTTAAAGGAATTGTCATAAAGAAACTCAACAGGAACAATAAGAGCGATATACTCCCTATCATCAATAAATATGTCCCTCTAAATGTGTTGCTAAACTTCAAATAGCCGCTTTTATTTTTCCTAAAAAAATAAGTAGGATCATTCCACATTATATTAGGGGTTAATCTAGAGAGACTGCCAAATAAGCAAACAACTGTAATTGCACCAAGTATCCACCTCATTTTAATCACTCCTGCATTTTTTTATTCTTCAATTAATTATATCATGTCTGATTATACGGATTAAACATAACATGATACAATAAGTATCATAGATTGGCATGTTAAACAGCTTGTTTTATCCAGTCTTCAGACGATAATGAAAGTGAGAGGAAGATATCATGACCAATGGAATCAAGAACATCTAGCAACTTTATTACATGTGTCCCGCTCCACTGTTTCCAGTTGGGAAGTCGGTAGAAACACACCTGATTTGGAAACAATTGTTTTAATTAGTGATTTATTTGATATCTCTCTCGATCATTTATTAAGGGAGGACAAGCATATGTTACAAAAAGAAAACAAGCAACAATTCACATTGAAAAAAAGTGACGAAGTATTTGATGTAACAAACGAAGAAGGAATAACTTGTTACCGTATGCAAGAAGCGAGCACTCTACCCACTCAAAGAAAATATTTACTAACAGATCAGACAAATAAACAGATTGCTTCAATTAAGCGAAAACGCTATAGCTTTGGTATGTATGACCTGCCTCGTCTGTTTCTAAAGCTTGATCATTGGAATGACATCTCGATCATTAAAGACATGGAACAATTCAAAAGTGTTTATAAAATAAAAGGAGAAGATTTAAGCATTGGGGGACATTTTTTAGGAGAGACTTTTGCTGTTGTTAGAAATGGCGAAACAATTTCTAACGTTGTCGTCACAAGTGATAACAATCATTTTACGTTTAGATTTACCTGTTTAAATGAGCCTATGGAACCTTTAGTAGTTAGTTTTTTATTTCTAATAGCTTTAGTTTATGAAGAGGAAAAACGAGCTATTCATTTGGGATAGGATAAAAAAGCTACTAGTTCAATGAACTAGTAGCTAAAAAGGAGTTTGTTTATTTACTTTGGAGGAGTAAATAAAATGAAAAAGTTTGTTTTTGTTAGGGTTGTTTTGTTGGTATGCTTATATAATACTGTCATCTTGTGAATAATTCATAGCGACATTATTTCTTTTCTGTGAATTATGTTTTAAGAAAAGTTAAACTAATACAAATCAAACTAGTTCTATATTTATCTTGGTATATAAAAGAGGTGAGAACTGATGAACAAAGAGTATTCAAGAAAAGCTGTGACGACTGGAGTTAGTTTTGGTAGTGCATTAGCTATGGTCATTTCCTATACTGCTTGGCATAGTATCCCTTGGGCTATTTTCCACGGGATTTTAAGTTGGGTATATGTTTTATACTACGCTATTTCTTACTAACCTTATTCTAGATTAAAAGGGCTACAACCCTCTATTTCAGAGAATTGTAGTCCTTTTTATTTGTTTATAATACTACTTAATGTTAGCAATAATTCATCATAATTCACTTGAGAATAATCACTAACATCTATTTCATACACCAATCCTAATTCAAATTTATCATATTTTCTATCCGTCACAATTTGATGAAACTCTTCTTTGGTTATATGACTTGTTGCTTGTTCCATATCACTTAATGTATCCCCATAATGATACTTTTTCATAACATAACTTAAATGTCTACTGGAATCTCTATCTCTCGTGTATCTTCTATTCCATAATGTTTCAAAGTCTGCTACTAATCTAATTGTGATAACTTGATAGTCATATTTTTTAGAGAGGTTCTCCAATTTGACTTTTTGTTTGTTGCTAAATGGGTATTCTGAAGCTACAACTTTTTTACCTGCTTCCATATACATGTCTAAAGCTTTATAAAAGAACGGCCAGACTTTTTCTTTTTCTTGAATCGCTCTTTCTTCTAAACTTTCAAACCCTATACTTTCAGCATAGTATACCTTAATCTCATCAGGTGTGATGACATACATATCTCCAATTTTTTTTTGTATTAAATTCATCAAGTATGATTTCCCTGTTCCTGGACTACCCGCTAATAAAATCAGAAATTTTTCTTTTTTCATTTTTTTATATTAGTTGATGCGTCTAAATTAAGAAATAGTTTTATTTTATGTTTTATGACATCGTCTACAGCTTCATTAGCAGGAATAATGTTGTATCTCAATGATTTATTGTCAGCTGTAGTGCCAAATGTTTCTTTAGCGGTTTTTGTCCAATTAACTAACAGTTCTGTTCCTACATTAAATTTACGGATACCGTTATTGATTAATTCTGGATAATCTTCCTCTTTGACTCCTGTTCCTCCATGAATAACAAGTGGTACGTCTACAACTGAATGGATTTCTTTTAACAGTGGAATATTAACTTCTGTTTTTGATTTGTATTGTCCATGGTTAGTCCCAATAGCAATTGCTAAAGCATCTACACCAGTAGCTTTTACAAATTCTACTGCATCTTCAGGTTTTGTATAAACCTTATCATTTTCAGCCACATGAATGCCTTCTTCAGTTCCTCCAATTGTTCCTAACTCACCTTCAACTGATACACCTTTAGCGTGCGCATATTCTACTACTGCACGTGTTTTTAATATATTTTCTTTAAATGGTAAATGAGAACCGTCATACATAACAGATGAATAGCCGGCATCAATAGCTGCCTTTATTTCATTGAAGTCTCTAGCATGATCCAGATGTAACACCGCATCAACCATCTCTTCATCCGCAATTGTTTTTACTGTATTGACCAAAACATTATATCCAATGTATTTTGCTGTATCTATACTTGTTTGAATTATAATTGGGGATCCCATCTCTTTTGCTGCTCTTAACATTCCCGGTAGCATTTCTAGATTATGAGTATTAAAAGCTCCTACTGTAAAATTCAACTGTTCCGCTACTTCTGTTACTTCCTTTAACGTTTTATACACCGTGACATCCTTCTTTCTTTACTTATCTACTTAAAGTAACTTTTTTGGCTATCTGTCTCATTTCATCCATTTTGTCCATATAGTAATTGATTCCTGCGTCGTCACCATTCCTAGCAGACTCTGCTCTCTTTTTATTGTATAAGCTCATCAATTTTTTATAACCATCACCAATTGATAGTTGATAAGCTAAGCTCTTCTCTAACGAATTAATTGCTTCATCTACTTGATTAAGTTCCCCTTGAAGCAAACCAACTTGTTCATAGAAAATAGCTTTTTCTTTTTTTTCTTCCTCAGGGATTTTCTTAAGGTCGCTCATTAGTTCTAATAACTTCTTCTCTATTGATTTTTTCTCATCATCTGATAAAACAGGTTCACTTTTGACCTTTGCTTTAGGCTTCTTTTTAAAAAAATTTAACATAAATCAACTCACACCTTTTTAGAATTTTTTTAGTATAGGTCCTAATAGCCAAGCGTATAATAGCGCTACTGCCACAGTATCTACGTCAGTAGCAGTGGCATTTATGAATCCCATACTATTGAATATGCCAACTAATAGAGCTGGCAACAATGTGATGAAGAAACCATGTGCTATTCCACCTATAATAGCTCCTCTTCGCCCTCCTACTGCGTTACCAAAAATACCTGCTGTACCTCCGGCAAAGAAGTTTGTTAGCATTCCTGGCAAAATCATTGCTAAACCAAAAGTCGGTAAGACAAACATAGCTATTACAGTTCCTATTGTAGTCGTGATGAATCCTAAAATAACTGCATTTGGACTGTATGGGAAAAAGACTGGACAATCTAATGCTGGAATTGCATCTGGTACTAGTTTCATTGCAATCCCTCTAAATGCAGGAACAATTTCACCTAATAACAACCTAACACCTGATAGTAAGACGTAAACACCTACAACAAATTGAATTGCTTGCATAAAAGCAAACATAATATAGTTTTGATTACCTGCTAGCGTTGCCCCAAATTCTTCGCCAGCGAAAATAGCTGTAATGATATACAAAGGAACCATTACTACCATTACTGATAGATAGGTATCTTGTAAAAATTCAAATGATTTTGGTAATTTGATGTCTTCAATTGATTTTTTGTTTTCTCCACGTTCCCCTGTTAACCAAGCAACTCCTGCTTCAAATAAGTAGCCAATGGTACAAAAATGTCCTAATGCGATATCATCTGATCCTGTTACTTTTCTAATAATTGGTTGAGCAATTGCAGGCATTGCCACAGCAAATACACCACCAATAAAGCCTCCTACAATAATTAATGGCAACCCTCGTAAGCCAATAAAGAATCCAAAAACAGTTGTCATTGTCGCCATCCATAGAATTGCTTGTCCTGTTAAGAAAATATATTTCCATTTTGTAAATCTAGCGATTAGTATGTTGAAGATAAATATAGCTAAAAATGTTAACGCAATATCCCGTCCTAACCCTAATTCATTCATCGCTTGACCATTGATTGCTTCAATAGAAGGGATAATTCCTTGCATATTAAAACCTTCTGTAAATATTTCACCAAAATACGTTAAGCTTCCAACAATGATACTTGAACCAGCACTAAGAACTTGAAAACCTAATAACGTCTTTAATGAACCCGAGATAACCTGACCTGGAGATTTTTTCTGAAGAATCAATCCTAGCATTGCAATTAAAGCAATGGTTATAGATGCTTGAGTGAGTATATTATCTATAATAAAATTAATAACCGACATAATAACATTCCCCTTTTTTAATTAATTTTAAATTAAAGACTTCCCTTTTCCTTTAACACAGGTGATAGTTTTTCCTCTATCTCCACTTTGGATACAATATTTTTTAAGTAGACCATTGACGTATTAGCGTCTAAAGTAAATTTTTCAAACTGACTTCGGAAATTCTCTGCTGTAATAATAATGTCAGATTTCATCGATACAGCTGATGAAATATCCACATGATCCAAATTAGCCTCCACCCCTAATTTATTTAATACATCTTCCGTTGACATTTGTGCTGCCAAACTACTTCCCAAACCTGCTCCACATACAAATAAAATATTTAACTTTTTCATACTAACCATCCCCTCTATTTTTTTAGTTCACTTTCAAATAAAATATGTTTGAACTCTTCTGTTGAATCCACTGAAAGAAGCTTATCTAATCGATCTTCATCGTTTATCAAAGAAACCAGTTCTTTCATAATATTTAAGTGTGAATATGAATCTGTCGCTGCTAAACAAAAAACTAAGCTGACAGGATCCATTTCTTCATTACCAAACTCAACAGGTTCCTTTAATTTTAATACACTGATTCCTAACTCATTAACACCATCTTCTGGGCGTGCATGAGCCAATGCTAAATTTTTTCCTATAACAATATATGGCCCATGTTCTTTCACTGAATCAATCATGGCATTCACATAATCTTGAGTTATAATCCCTTCATCTAACAAAGGTTTAGAAACTATTTCAATGGCATTTTCCCAGCTATCTGTTGTGGCATTCATAATAATATGACTGTCATTCAATTTATCTTTTAACATTGGTTGAATCTCCTCTAAATTTATTTTTAATCCATTACTTTTAAATAGAGTTTGAAGTTTTTTGTAATCATCCTCATTAAAAAAAGATTGCCTCTTATCAATTAAAGAAACTATTTCATTAAATAAATTAGTGTAACTATCCGTATTTATTTTTAACCTACCAAATTGAATGTTATCATCTAAAAATTCCTTAATGATTATTAAACTATCCTCTGTAATTATCGGATCAACTACTATTAAAGGTTTTTCACTAATATCAATAGACGATGTAGAAAAAACTAAATCCACATCTAACTTCTCTATAACAGATACATCTCTTGAGCCAATAACTGCGACAATATCAACTTCTGGGAAATTCTTTTTCAAGTTTGCGGCTAATAAATTACTAGTGGCTATCCCGTGATTACAAACAACTAAGCATTTATAACTTAAACTACTTTCTTCTCTTAGATAGGTATATATAGTAGAAAAATGAATAGCTAAAAACGAGATCTCACTTTCAGAAATCTTAGCATCGATGACAGCCTCAATATTAGGTTTATATTGTTGTACTGCTGTGTATATTTCACTATAATTTTTTTTAATACTTTCTAAAATTGGATTAAAAACCTGTACACCACTTTTTAGACGAGCAATCATTAAATGAATATGTTCGAATAAGGATTCATATAGTGCCTCTTCTTTTTTATGGAAAGGAATACCTGTAGTCTCCTCAACAAATTGCATTAAATTAATTGTTATAATTTGAGAATTGACCCAATTCACCGATGTATCTGGACTATCTGTATTTAAAGATGTAATGATAAACGTTAAGTACTCTTTTTCTATAATGCTTACTTCTAAATTAAACGCATCAATGATGGATGCGATATAATCTTTTGTATCTACTTCTTCATCTGTGTCGTCCATAATACCCCAGTTAATCAATCCTATGGTTTCTTTTTTCTTTAATCGATAAATCCATATCAATGTAAATAAGACTATCTGCTTCTTATACAATTCGTCTCCCATTGTGTCAAAATGACTATCAAAAATATCAAAGACCTTATTTATATCACTATCACTGATGTAATTATTTAGTATTTTTCGATTAATCGATAATTGACCAAAAAAATCACTTTGAAAATTAACAATCTCTATTTCTTTTTTTATAACATCAAATAACATTGTTCTTATAGATCTTTCAGAACCTTCAAATGCACAACCTTTTTTTCCATTACTAACTATCTCTATATTGTACTTACCCATCTGTTTTCTTAAACGTCTCATGTCTTCATCAATTGTACTTTTCGACACTGAAAATTCATTTTCTTTTTTATTCAAAAAAACAGGACTACCAGAAAACCCAAATGATAACAACAAATCGAGTTCTCTTTCTTCTTTCTCTAAAAAAAAGTAGCCATCTTTAAAAATATTTTCAATCATATGACTTCTTTCTTTTGTTGAAACTCTAATGCACACTCCCTTTCCTCTCACATTTTTAATAGTCTCTAAGCCCAATCCTGCCAAGTAGTCATTTGCTTCCATAATTGAATTATGAATGGTTCTAATGCTCACATTAAACATGTTACTTAAAGACTTTGTACTAATTGGATATGGGCTCGACAATAACTTTTTTAGCAACATTATTGTTCTGACTCTCATAATAGTAATCTCCTTTATTCAATTATATGTTTGCGCTTACAAATAAAAAAGTGCATATGTCTTCCATAAATAATGGAAAAAATAAACACTCTAACCTATTCAATTAACAATCATCCTATCAATAGCATTTATATACTCGAGTAATGCTCTGTTCTACTTTCTATTTGAGTATTAATGTATGTTAAAAATTCTATGTACTCCTCTTTAGTCATATTAAAAAAATCATCCATCACCATTGAGCAATACTTATTATCTTCATCTAAGAAAGACAAGTCTAATCCATCAGTCATTTCTTTATAAAATAAATGACTAACAGGTTTTATTTTCTTATTGTTGAAATATACTTCTGGTATATCCAAACAATTAAATTGTCCTTTATGAGCATTACAGCCAGGCCACACATTAATAAGGTTTCCAAAAGATTCATAGTTATCTATAAATCTAGTCATTTCTGCTAACTCATTTAGTTCATGATAATTCCTAAAGTTACTTAACATATAGTTATGACTATATAACCTTTGGCGATACCTTTTTCCATTTGTTACATAGTAAATATAATCATCATTTTCTTCTTTTGTAGCAAACAATTGCGAATCACTAGATTCTTTCTTCCCTACGTGGCAAACGCAGTGGACACCTAATGTGTAGATACCCAAAAATGAATATAAAACATCTGAATAGCACCAGCTCAACCTTACTACTTTATCCTGGTGAATAACTTCTACTGGCTGACCTTTTTTAGGGTCCAAGCGATACTTTATCTGTTTTAATAACTGAGTCATTGGACTTACCTCTCTTTTTTTATCTTTAACTCTATTCTATCAAAAATCTACCTAGAGGCTACCTTAGCTTTATTCTAGATTAAAAAAGCTACAATCCTCTATTTCAGAGAATTGTAGCCTTTTTTTATTTGTAAAAATTAGATAAATTATTATTTTTCTTATCTAGTTCATAACTAAACCAGCGACCATTTAAAATATTTTTTGACAACTCCTCTTTCTTCTCAGTTGAAAGAGTCTCATCTTTAGCCATGTCATCTAATACTTGGTTATAATCAAATTCTTTACTTCCCATTGTTGCTGAAGCTTTTCCTTTATCTGCATCTAAAAATAGAATATTTTCTTTACTATTAGCTTGCCATTCTTTCCACTCTGTTGGCGTTGTACTTCCCCCTATATCATCATTCATAAATTCATAGACGTAGTTTTGGAAGACGCTAGCTAATTCTTTAGCACCTTTTGAGTCATAAGCATTTCCTACCAAACCTTCATAGTTTTTACTATCTGTATCTAATAGTGGTACAAATACACCATGGAATGAGCCAAAGACACCCATTTCTTTTCCTACAACAGTTTCATCTTGACCAAACAAGATTTCCATTCCATAGATAGGGGCCTTGTAGTTTGGTGTCATTTTTTGAGCTGAGTCTTCTACATTAAACAAACTATATAATTTTCCACCATAATTATTAACAAACTGATACTCATTCACTTTCTCTTTATCTGTATTAATAGTTCCATCTTTCACTGCTTCACCAAAATAAGGATCAAATCGACCAAACAATGAAAATTCTTGTTCTCCAGATAGCATCATCAAAGGCACTTCATTGTATTTTTTCGTGTCAAAGCCTTCTTTAGGAATGACGACACCATCATTATATAAATGAGGAAATACTTCCATACGAAGCCCTGCATTAGCCATTAATGAGCTCAACCTATCTGCTTCTAATTGATATAAGTAATCATGAACTTCTTTATCTGACGTTAACAACCACTTAGCCGCCTCTTCAGCATTATCTTTAACTTTATCTTCTACGACTAAAGGAGCGATTGCCTCTGCAAAGACTTGTTGCGATTTTTCTTCATCAGCAATAGTCATACCGCCACTTAATGAGATAGCTTTATCAAATTTATCTTCAAATATAGGTGAAATCAGCATCGCCATGACGTCTCGTCCTCCTGCAGAGAAACCTGAAACTGTTACATTGTCTTTATCTCCACCAAATTCTTCAATGTTTCCCTTAACCCAATCTAAAGATTTATTAATATCTAATAAAGCAATATTTCCAGAATTTTCTTCATCACTGCCATTTTTTATAGCTGATAATGGATTGAATCCCAATGCTCCTAATCTATAATTGACACTAACCACAATTGCATCATGTGTTTCTACAAATGAACGTCCTGATATCTCCTGCGCATGTCCTGATTGATTATTTCCACCATGAACAAACACAAGTACAGGTAAATCTGTTTTATCATTATTAGGACGATATACATCTAAATTTAAAGCATCTTCAGAACCTACTACACCATCAGCAGATGCTTGTATAGCCACCTCGCCAGGAGCAGTTGTCTCTAATACCTTATCCCACTTTTCTGGATCTTTAGGCGCTTTCCATCGATTGTCGCCTGATGTCTTCGCTCCATAAGGAATACCTTGCCAGACTAAACTCTTACCATCTTCTTTTCCTTTAATTAGCCCAAATTCTGTCTCTCTTGTCGTTAGATCTACTACTTTTTTCTCGACTGATTCTTTCTTGGCCTTTTCTGTATCTGTAGAAGTACCATTACCACAACCAACTAAAAGTATGGCTGATAAACAAACAAAACCTACTTTAAACGAACTTCTTTTTACCATAATTCATCCTCCTTAAAATATAAAAAACCCAAAAAACACATGGATAGATCCACATGATTTTCAGGTTATGCCCACAAAGGTTACATTCCATTTTATTCTGTACATTTAATATACCATTAAAAGAAAACGGTTGCAATATTTTTTAATAGTCATTTTGATTATTTAACCAAAACAAAAAACTCTCTAGAGTTTAATAAACTAGAGAGTTTTAATAATACTTATTTTTAGTGAAACACTTTGAAGCGATTGTCATCTGCTGCGTATTCTTTTTCTCCAGCAGCTGTTTCAATCGAACCAAAGACCATTTGTCCACGTAGTTTCCATGAAGAAGGGATAGCCCATTCTTCTTCAACGGCGTCATCAATCACTGGGTTGTAATGTTGTAAGTTAGCACCGATATTGTGTTCTGACAATGCTACCCATACATTAGATTGAGTCATACCACTTGCTTGTTCTGACCAGATGGGGAAGTTTTCTGCGTATAAAGAAAATTGCTCTTGTAATCCTTTAACAACATCCATGTCTTCAAAGAATAAAATCGTTCCTTTTCCTGCTGCAAACCCTTGTAATTTTTCTTGAGTTCCAGGGAAGTTTTCTGCTGGTGTTAAAGGTTTTAGGGCTTCTTCTGTTAGACTCCATAAGCGCTTATGAGAGTCTCCAAAAAGAATTACCACGCGTTGTGTTTGAGAATTGAAGGCAGTCGGGGTTTCTCTAACAACTTCTTTAACTAATTCTTCGATTTCTGTATGTGATAAAGAGATATTTTCTCCTAAATGATAAATAGAGCGACGATTTTTTAATGCTTGAATAAATGATGACATAAGTTCACGATCCTTTTTCTTTTTTTATTAACAAAAAGAATCATACCAGCATACTTTTAGTAAGTAAATATTTTTGCTCACTTTTTGTAAGCTTTTTTAATCAGCTAGTTTATAGCGTTTTAATCCTGGAATATTTAACATGATAACTAAACTGACTAAGTAAATAACTGATAAGAACATTACCACTATTGTTAGGTTATAATGATCCATTAAAAAGCCGATAACCACTGATGAAAATCCTCCAATAGCACGTCCAACGTTCATAATAAAGTTGTTCGCAGTTGCTCTAATTTCTGTCGGGTAAAGGAAGCTAATAATCGCTCCGTAGCCACCGTACATACCATTAATAAAATAACCCACAATAACTGCTGCAATAAGTAATGACCATTGACCTTTAGCTAGAGTTAATAAGTAAACTGAAGCAGAAGAAGCAATTAGGAATAAGCCAAATGATAATCTTGGTCCTAATTTATCCATAATTGTTCCAAAGGTTAACATACCTAGTGACATACCTAAAATAGTGCTAATCATCCAAAGCGATGAACCTGATACAGATAAGCCTAATTGTTTTTGCATAATAGAAGGCAACCAATTCATTAAACCAAAGTAGCCAGCAATTTGAACTGTTACCATTAATGACAAGCCAATTGTTTGCCACGTGGTTTTTCTACCTTTAAATAATAGAGAAAAATCAGCTTTTTTGGCTTCTTTAGCCTCTGTTGTAAAATCTTCTGGTTCTTTTAAATCACGACGGATGACAAGAACTAATAAAACCGGTAAAACACCAATCACATAAAGCATTTTCCAACCTAATACTGGAATAATCAGTGAGGCTAAAATGGCTGCTAGAATAGCACCTACTTGTCCTCCAATAGCTACGACTGATGTTGCTCTAGCTAGGTGTTTTTTGTCAAATGTTTCTGAAACAAGAGACATACAGGCACCGTACTCACCACCAGCACCAATCCCTGCGATGAAGCGGAACAAGTAAACCCAATACACATTTGTTGCAAACATCATGAGTAATGACGCTACAGAAAAAGTAATAACAGTGTATGAAAAAATCTTAACACGACCAAATTTATCGGCTAAAAGCCCAAAAAAAATACCACCTACAAGCATCCCTAGATTGGTAATCGTCGATATAAAGCCAGCCTCAACACTGGTAATATTTAATGAGGTAATAATTGATGATAAAGAAAAGGCTAAAAACATCATATCCATATTTTCTAAACCAATCCCTGCTGCTGTTGACACTAACACTTTTCGTTGATACTTAGACACGAACCATCCACTCCTTTTTTTCTTTCATCACATTAAAACATAAAACACCAAGCATTAAAAGACATTTTTTCGTTAATAGTTCTTTTTCTTTTATCTGTTCATTTGCTGTTTCAGGTCATATTTCTCTAGGTAGACTCTTTATGTTTTAAAAAAACAATCTATTCTCGTTTTATCCAACACAACGTCAACAAGAAAGCCTATTTCTCAGTTTATTTTTTTCTTTTCCTAGGTTAAACAGAACCAACTCTACAGATGACTAGCATACAAAAAAAAGAAACCCTGATTAGGATTTCTCTTTTCTCGGTTTAACAATGTAGAAATAGGTGTCAGTTGCTGAAAAATAACAAACAACCACTGCCGAAATAACAAGTAAGCTTAGTTTGAGTGGTTGAAATAAAATGAAAAACAATAGACTCAGTAGCCCAAAAGAAACTAGGCTATCTACTAAAAATAGGGTTACCCCAGACATCTGAGGCCATTTATTATACAAGTATTTTAACAAACTTCCTCTTAAAGGATCTCGGTTAGAGACTTTGCGATTAGACGCTAGACCTAAGCTAAGAAGTAAGGACAGAGCTCCTGACAAAATAGCATACAGTAAGTAACTCGTCCAATCAACTGTACCTGGATCAAAACTGAAGGCAATGAAATAGATCGCAAAGAAAATCATAAAATTTACTTTTATGGACCATGTATTATTGAGACCAATACCAACAATTAAGATTAAGGGCAATAGCAACATAAACATCTCTTTAATATTAGTGCTTCCTGATATGACTCCTATTAATCCTATAAAAATAACCAACACAACTGAATCAATAGTTTTCTTTTGCATCTTTATCCCCCTCCTCTTGCTTTCATTATATAGAAATAAATTTAAAGAAGCAAAAAGCGTTGGATTTAGTTTATAGCAACTAAATTCAACGCTTTTCTACACATATTTACGCCATTTCAAGACTTTATTTTCTAGAACATCAATCAGGACAAAGAGTAAAAATGCCACAGCGCTCAACACTAAAATACCGCTATACATATCTAAATAATCAAGCCTTCCCCAGGCATCCATAATGAAATAGCCCAAACCATATTGAGTCCCGTAGACTTCGGTGAAAAAGAGGATTGCTATGGCTGTGCCCAAAGCCACTCGCAGTGCACTTAAAATAGAAGCTGCTCCGGCTGGCAAGGTAATCACTCGAAATTGTTGCCAATTAGAAGCCCCTAGCACATGTAAATGTTTGTAATAGCTACTTGGTATCCCTCGAATGCCATCTCTAACTGACAGAATAACAGGAAACACAACGATTAAGGTAATCAAGATAATTTTCGATGAATTCCCTAAACCAAATAACAACATGATAATCGGTAATAAGGCGATTTTTGGGATTGGATAGGTCAAGTACACCATAGGATCTAATAATTTATTCCACCTGTCACTTCTTCCCATTAATAATCCTACTAAAAAGCCAATAACGACAGCGATTAATACACCCCAGAATAAGCGAATCAAACTATTATAGGTGTGTAATCCTAGTGTTGTCATATCCATCTCAATCAAATGTTGATATACGGCAAAAGGACTTGGTAGCATACTTTGATTGATCCATAAACTAGCTAAGTACCACAATATATTTAAGATAACAAAGGCCAGTAGCCCATGCCATAAACTAATTAATTTCTTCATACGCATCAAGCACCTCTCTCACTCGTTTAGTCACTTGATAAAACGTATCACTCACTCTTTTTTTCTCGCTTGGAATACTGAAGCTATCGTTCTCAATAATTTCCACAATCTCACCAGGTTTGCCTGATAATAAAGCAATGCGGTTCCCTAAAAAGACGGCTTCTTCTACATCGTGAGTAATCAAAATGGCTGGTGCCGGTTGTTTCTGCCACTCCCTTAAAAACAAGCGTTGCATGTTTTCTCTTGTAATGGCGTCTAAAGCTGAAAAGGGCTCATCGAGTAAATACAAATCGGCGGCCATTACCATAGCTCTAGCAATCGAGACACGCTGCTGTTGCCCACCACTCAGTTGACTCGGGTATTGTTTAAGCAACTCACCTATCTTAAGTTCAGCAACAATCTCTGCTACTTGGGCTTTCACTTGAGGGGTTTGTTTGATTTTTTTAATGGTTAAACCTAATAAAATATTTCCTTCGACACTTAACCAAGGAAGTAACCCGTAATTTTGAGGAATCCAAGCTAAATTCATCTCTTTAGATGAAACTGGTACCTCATTTAAAGTAATACGACCTGAATCAATCGGGTGAAGAGCCATGACACTATTAATGAGTGTAGACTTTCCTGTCCCACTTGGCCCGATTAGAGCGATTATTTCCTTTGAATCAACTTGTAAGTTAATCTCTTTTAACACATTTTTGCCATCATAAGAGACTTTAAGATTTTCAATCGCTAGCATCTTGACTCCCCTCCTCTTTGATTATTTTGTTAGTAATGGGTTTAAGATATCTTCTTCTTTTAAGTCTTTAGAATAGATTCCTTGCTCTTTTGACCACTCTAATGCTTTGTTTAATTGTTCTGGTTTAATTTGTTCTGCATGTTTGTAGGTTGGTAAAGTGACTTTGTCTTTGATTTCATCGGTGAAACCAATTTTTTCTTTCATCACATCATAGTAAGCATCTAAATCATTATCATTAATGAAATCAACACCCTTGTTATAACCACGGTAGAAAGCATCAACAGCTTCTTTATTTTTAGTTAATGTCTCAGTTGTAAACCCGAAAACAGTGGCATCAATACCTAATTCGCTACTGTTACCTAATTCTTTTAGGCCATTAGCTAACCCAATTGTTCTAAACGGTTCAGGAACAACAGTGGCATCAATTTTTTTATTTTTAACTAATTCAATACGAACTGGAATTTGAGGTACTTCTTCATAAGCAATATCCCCAACTGTTAACTCTTTTGTTTTTAACGCTTCATCTAAGAAATAATAAGGAGCTTGATTTTTAGCAATCCCAACTTTTTTATCCTTTAAATCTGCTAGTGATTTAATCTCATCATTACTAGTTAAGATTGAGAAATTACCACTTGATTGGCTAACTACTTGGAAATCCATACCACCTTGAAGGTATGTACTAACAGCGATTAAATCCGTATTAGCTCCATTTAAATTACCACTACTTAAAGCAGCATCTCTGTCTTTTGGAGATTTAAAACTTTGAAGGTCTAACGTTAATCCTTCTTCTTTAAAAAAGTCTTCTTTTTCGGCAATATAAACAGGTAGACTGTCCACTGCTGGCATAACGCCAAAGCTTAATGACAGTTCCTTTTTATCCGTATCCTTAGCAGGTGTTTTGGCTGCTTTTTCTTCTGTTCCACAACTAGCTAAAACAGCTAAAGAACAGGCAGCAACTAAACCTAAAATAAGTGTTTTTTTCTTCATGTATCTAATCTCCCCTATGTTAAAAATATATAGTTAGTGCATTGAATCACTTTGTTTAAAGTACCACAAACTGGTCTTTTTTTCTATTATTAGGCTTGTCTTTTTTATCAATAAACCGACTAATTAAAGACAAATAAATGGGGCAATCTGATAAAATAAGTTATACTAAACAAAATAACTTTTATGAGGTGGCTATCAATGATTCAATCAATCGGTCAAATTATGCTATATGTTAACAATCAATCAGCAGCAAAAGAGTTTTGGCTTAACCAGCTAAACTTTCACTTAGTCGCAGAAGAAGAAAATGACATGGGAATGAAGTGGATTGAAATCAAACCTACTAAAGACTCAGAAACAAGTCTTGTATTACATGACAAAGAAACCATTGCAAAAATGTCTCCTGAGCTTCATTTAGGAACACCTTCCCTTATGTTTTATAGCCATGATTTTGATGCTTTCTATGCAGATTTAGCAAGTAAAAATGTGACTCTTGGTGACATTGTTCCCCTACCAACTGGTAGAATCTTCAACTTTGCTGATAATGACAATAATTATTTCGCTGTAATGGAAAAATAAAATAATGGTAACAGAGTGCTTATCTAGTAAGCTAGCTCTGTTACCATTTTTTTCTTAGCAATTCATTCACAAAAAAGCCTAAATTGATGGCAATTTTCTTCACATCTAGTCGCTATTATATAGACATACCAACAAAACAACCCTAACAAACTTTTTCATTTTTATTTACTCCTCCAAAGTAAATAAAACAAACTCCTTTTAGAAGCCAATCACGTGATTGGCTTCTTTTTTTGTCTTTACTAAGCATGGCTCACTTGTTTTTGGAATAAGTCTTTATTAGGGTGACTGTTGTAATACTCTTTAGCATACTTACATAAATACTCAGATAAGAGCTTACTATTGACGCTAATATGCCCATCTTTGAATCCTAAGTAATCATTAGGATCTTGCGTAGAATCAATATGGAAATACAAATCTTCATAAAGAACTTCTCCTTGTAAAGCTGAGTCACCTTGATGTAGCAATAAACAACGCAACTTGTAACACGCATGACCATTAAAGTGAGCTAACATGTTTTCTTCACTATGAACTCTAGCGTAATACGTATTTTGAAGCTCATGGTATTCTTCATGGGTGTGGACATGATTCTTGTACCACTGACGATAGCGATACCCGACATTAGTCTCATGAGGATACTCAATCTGGCTACATATATCTGGTAGCGTTAGTGCTAGGGCAAGGGCTGGTAAGGAACAATCTTTACGATTTGCATCTTCTATGACTTCAATTATTTTTAACATGGGGCTTAGCTCCTTTAGATGATGTTTTTTGACAACAACTGATGCCACTCTTCTTTTAAGATGGCGTAATAATACTCATCCCACCACGTGTCACCTTTTGGGATACACTGCTTAAAATAACCTTCTCTTCTCATACCTAGAGAATCCATTAATCGCCAAGAACCTTCATTTTCTGGTTGGCAGGTGGCTATCACTCGGTGAATTTCTTTTTTCAAAAAGCCATAAGCAAGCACTGCATTAGCCGCTTCTTTGGCGTAGCCTTTTCGATGATAATCAGGATGAAAGATCCAACCAATCTCATAAGAATGAGATCCAAAGAAAGCTTTGAAAAATAGATGCCCAATAATTTCTCCTGTTTCTTTTAGACACACTGGAAAGTAAGCGTCTCGATTCTCTTGAAGAAAATGTGTCACTTCTTCTACTGTCTCAAAGGTTTCAGGTATATAATGCATGGCTTCTGGATGTAGTAAAAAGGTTGATGCTTCTTTACTATCACTTACTTCATACGGCCTTATAAGTAACCTCTTTGTTTCGATGTTCATCTTGATCCTCTCTTCTAAACTAAGCTACATTCATTTTAACATGTTCATTAACTTAAAAGTAAGTCTAGAAGGAGACTTTTACCTATGTTAGAATAAAAGTGAATCAATGGTCGATGAATGAATTGAGGTGGATACATGGACTTTTTAAAAAAATACACAATTGATCTTGCTGTAACAACCTTAGGCATTGCCTTACTTGTGATTGGTTTGTTTTTTGGAACTAGCATTATTGTATTTAATCTAGATGGTTTCTACTTCTTTATCGCCGGTTTATTATTAACGATTTACGGAGCTGGCTCTATCATTGCAAAAATGAGACAAGAAAAAAAATAGGGGGCTACTCTTAGGAGTAACTCTCTATTTTTTGTATCGAATCATTTCTACAGGTACCCAAGCATTAAAGAAGGGTTCTCTTTTTTTCTTCGCCCAATCACGGAGTATAACAAACCAAAAGAACAACCACACAAAAAAGACGGTTAGTAAAATAAGTAATTGAAACGAAATCAAGTACACATTATCTGATACTACTTGATTCATGGAGCTACCTATTTTGCTGACAATAGAAGGTAGACTCACTAACAGAAAACGATAGCACAACGGAAGAAATTGATTCTTCTCCCCCAAATGAAACTTAATTTTAACTACCATCCCCCCTAATGTTTTCCCTTTGGTCATAATAGGAAAAATCACTAAGAAGAAAAAGATAAACACTAAATTCCACCAAAACAACTCGTCCCCTTTAAAGGCAATCATGGAAAACACACTACCAATAAACCGAGCAATTGCAATACTAACAAAAACTTCCAATAGTTGTGCCCCATAAGAAGGCATCATCTCTGGTCCATAAGAAGCATCTTTCTCCTTAAGAGCATCCCGACTGGGGATAAAATGTAGGAAAACAGGTGCGACAAAGAACCCTATCATACCGCCTAACGTATTAGCAAGTAAGTCATCCACATCAAACAAACGATAAGGATAAGCATAATAACCAAATAACGCTGTTAGCTGAGACACTTCAAAGAATAACGTCGTTAAGAAGATGAGTCCTAAAGCCATGTACCACTTTTTAGCACTTTTTAAAAAATATCTTAAGTAAATACCTAATGGAAAGAGCAGTAACACATTAAAGAAAACTTCTAAAAAGGTAAAGGATTTGAACAACGTAAGATATGTACTCACACTAGACGGGTCAAACCCAGGCACTGCTTTAAAATTAGTTAACATATTGAGTGGCTTTAGCTGAGTAAACACGTGGTCCTTAAACATTAAAGTATTGTCCCTATCTTTAGGCAAAGGTAGACTGACTAAGAAAAACGCAGTTAAACAATAATAGATGAAACTAAAAATGACCACATTGCGCCAAAAACTAAAATAACCATGTTTACGGTATTGATAAATCGTCCATGGCACTGTACCTAAAAAGGCAATAATAGCAAAAACAATCAAAGCAGATGAAATCGGAACAGCATACGAAGGCATACCAACAGCCCCTTTCTTTCCCTCATTATATAACAAATAAAAACTTATTCCAGAGCTTTCACCTAACACCTTTGTAAGGTTGTCTACGCAAAGAAAAGAGGCTGACATTTTAGTCAACCTCTTTAATAGTATTTATTTTTCAATTGAGACATTTTTATAATAAGGACTACCTAATGAACGGTAAACAAGTCCTTTAACATGTGGCTTCACTAAGAAACTCTCACTTGATTGATAAACAGGTGTGTATGGTAATTCTTCCATCATACGTTTGTGAGCAGCAATCAATGTTTCCCAGCGCTTATCAACGTCATTCACATAAGTTGTAGAAGAATCATCTAATAACTTAGTGAATTCGGCATCTTCCCACTTACCGTAGTTTTGGACTGTACCCGTTTTAGCTAATTGTAAGAAATCATATGGATCAGCAAACGTCGCTGCCCAACCAGCTAGCACAATATCAAAATCACCTTTTGACATTTTATCAAGTCGATTCGCAAAAGGAACAGTTGACACATTTACTTTAAGCCCTGGAAGTCCTTCTTCTAAGGTCCCTTGAATGTACTCAGCTAATTTTTTCGCTGAATCCGTATCAGAAGCAAGTAAGGTAAACTCTAATTTTTCATTACCTAGTTCTTTCTTGGCTGTTTCCCAAGCTGCTTTAGCTTTTTCACTACTTGTTTCTTTTAAATTACCAGAGTCTTTGGCAAAGTCCCCTCCTGTTTTAGGGTTTACAATCCCTGTTGGAACAAAGCCGTGGATCTCTTTAGACCCATCTCCTAAGATATTGGTCACAATTTGTTCAGAATCAACTGTGTAAGTAACTGCTTGTCTGAAGCTCTTATTAGCTGCCAGTTTATTATCAAAATTATACTGCATGTAATAACTTGACGGATATTCTCGCACTACTAAATCTTCATTTCCAGCTTGTTGTTGAGCAAACTCACCTTTTACTTGAATCACATCAACTTCATCCGCTTGGAACATGTTTAAACTTGTTCCATTTTCTTTAACTACTTCAACATTGACTTCATCTAATTTCACATTTTTAGCATCACGGTAATTTTCATTTTTCTCGTATTTCCATGAAATATTTGTACCGTCCCAATTAGCTAACTTAAAGGCTCCATTGTAGACTAAGTTATCACTATTAGTCGCATACTTATCACCTTTTTCTTCCACTGTCTTCTGATGCTGTGGGTAGAATGTTGGTTTTGCTAATAAAGAATTTAAGTATGGAATTGGGTGATCTAACTCAATCTCAATCGTATAATCATCTAAGGCTTTTACCCCTAACTCAGTAGCTGGCTTTTTACCTGTTTTGATATCTTCGTAGTTTTTAAACCCTTCAAATAAATGAGAATACTCTGAAGCGGTTTTTGGATCTGCTGATCGTTGCCAAGAATAGACAAAATCTTTAGCAGTTACTGGATCCCCATTACTCCATTTACCATCTTCTTTTAGCGCAATCGTGTATTTTTTTCCATCATCTGTAGGCTCGACGACTTCTTTAGCTAACGCTGGTTGGCTGGTACTATCATCTGCAAACTCATACAAACCTTCCATAACATTACTAATGGCAGAAAAACTAACAACGTCTGTTGCCTTTGAGATGTCCATTGTTGGTAATTCTGAGGATTCTACGACTGTTAAGACTTGCTTTTCGGTCTTAGCCTCTTGTTTATCATCACTCTTCTCCTTCTTAGCATTATTATTTCCACAACCAACTAATAGTGTTAAGGAGGCAACCATCATCCCCTGAACGATTCGTTTCATTTTCATTGACACAACCCCTTTTTATATTATTAAACAAAGATTAGAAATATTAAAATTTAATAACAATACTATAGAGTTTATCCGCTAATGTCAAGAAAATAATCAATCTCATGACTAAAATAATACAAGAAATAGTTATTTTATGTGAATATCTGAATACCTTTAGTTACTTG
This sequence comes from Candidatus Vagococcus giribetii, assembly GCF_017316185.1. Taxonomy (GTDB): domain Bacteria; phylum Bacillota; class Bacilli; order Lactobacillales; family Vagococcaceae; genus Vagococcus; species Vagococcus giribetii. The sequence continues at coordinate 23,378 of NZ_JAFLVX010000005.1, forward strand.
CTTTTTTTATTCAGAGACTGCTATAATACCCAAAATGACTAAAAGTAGAGGTGTTTTCTGTGAATCCTGTTCTTCGTTTTGCCAAATTAGATGATTTACCTGATATTGTTGCTATCTATAACCAAACTATACCAAGCCGCATGGTGACAGCTGATTTAGAGCCTGTCTCAATCGCTTCTAGAAAAGACTGGTTTCATCAACACCAATCTGATAACTACCCTCTGTGGGTACTTGAAATCGATGGCCAAATTGCTGGTTGGCTATCTCTTAGCCCCTTTAAAGAACGGGCCGCCTATCAACATACAGTAGAAATCAGTCTTTATATTGAAGCTTCCTACAGAGGACAACATCTCGGTCACTACTGTCTTAATTTCTTAGAAACAGCCATAGAAAACTACGACTTTGAAACAATAATAGCTCTTGTCTTTGGGCATAATTTAGCTAGTCAAAGTCTGTTTGCCAAACATGGTTATTTCCTTTTGGGGCGTTTGCCACAAGTCGCTCGCTTAGATGATACTTACCAAGATCTGCTATTCCTCGGAAAACGATACACTAAAGACATAACCGAACATCATTCATAAACACCTGAGACGATTCCTTATTTTCGAAAATAAGGAATCGTTTTTTTGTTGTCTAAATTTCAAATTAAGCCAACAATAAATAAAAATGAATAAACATACAAAATTTATTGAATAAATGAATAACTAATGTTACGATGGATAGAATTAAAATTTAAGGAGAATTTACTAATGAAAGAAAAAATAATTTTAGCTTATTCAGGTGGATTAGATACCTCTGTGTCCATTCAGTGGCTAGTGGAAAAAGGATATGACGTAATTGCGTGTTGTTTAGATGTAGGAGAAGGTAAAAACTTAGAAGAGATTAAACAAAAAGCCTTACAAGTAGGCGCTAGCGCTTCTTATACAATTGACGCTAAAGAAGAGTTTGCCAATGACTTTGTCTTAACTTCTCTGCAAGCTCATACAATGTATGAAGGAAAATATCCATTAGTCTCAGCTTTGTCACGTCCTTTAATCTCCAAGAAATTAGTCGAAATGGCTCATGAACATCAAGCCACAGCTATCGCTCACGGTTGTACTGGAAAAGGAAATGATCAAGTTCGTTTTGAAGTGGCCATCTCAACTCTTGATCCGACTCTCACCATTATTGCCCCTGTCCGTGAATGGAAATGGTCTCGTGAGGAAGAAATTAATTACGCCAAAGAACGAAATATTCCCATTCCTATTGATTTAGATAGTCCTTACTCTGTAGACATGAACTTGTGGGGACGCGCTAATGAGTGTGGTGTGTTAGAAGATCCATGGATAACACCACCCGCAGATGCTTATGAGCTGACAGTCAGTGTGGAAAATGCTCCAGATATTCCAGATTACGTGGAAATCACCTTTGAACAAGGAGTTCCTGTTTCAATCAATCAGGAAACACTACCTTTATCAGAATTAATTTTAACTCTTAATACTCTAGCTGGAAAACATGGTATTGGTCGAATTGATCACGTTGAGAATCGTTTAGTCGGTATTAAATCTCGTGAAGTCTATGAATGTCCTGGAGCTATGACCTTGATAACTGCTCATAAAGAATTGGAAGACTTGACCTTAGTTCGTGAGCTCGCTCATTTTAAACCAATTGTCGAGCATCAACTGACCCAGATGATTTATAACGGCTTATGGTTTAACCCTTTAACTGACGCCTTAACCTCCTTTATTAAATCCACTCAAACTTATGTCAATGGCACCGTGCGAGTGAAATTATTTAAAGGACAAGCCATTGTCGAAGGACGTGTTTCTTCTAATAGTCTATACGATAAAAATTTAGCTACCTACACGTCTTCAGATACCTTTAATCAAGAAGCAGCGATTGGCTTTATTAACTTATGGGGACTACCTTCAAAAGTACACGCAGAAGTCCAAGCCGCTCTGATAAAAGGAGTGTCAACCAAATGAAAAAATTATGGGGTGGACGATTTCAATCTCAAGGAAACGCAGCAACCAATGCCTTTGGTGCCTCTATTTCCTTTGACTACAAACTAGCCGAAGAAGATATAAAAGGAAGTATCGCTCATGTGACTATGCTTGCTACTTGTGGGATTGTTTCAGAATCAGAAAAAGAGGACATCATAGCCGGACTACAACGAATAGAAGAAAAAATAAAGGCGCAGACTTTTGAATTTTCTCTCGCTCAAGAAGACATTCATTTAAACATTGAACAAGCCCTTCACGAAGAAATAGGACCTGTTGCGGGCAAGCTCCATACTGCTCGTAGTCGAAACGATCAAGTCGCAACAGATATGCATTTGTATCTAAAAAAAGAAGTCCTAGCGATTATAGACAAACTCGTCCATCTGCAAACTACTTTAGTCAAGAAAGCTGACAAACATGTCGACACTTTAATGCCAGGGTACACCCACTTGCAGCATGCTCAACCTATCTCTTTTGCACATCACCTACTAGCTTATTACAATATGTTTAAAAGAGATTACGAGCGACTGCAAGAGAGCATCAAACGGATTGATATCTCGCCACTAGGTTGTGCTGCCCTTGCTGGAACAACCTTCCCGATTGACAGAGAATTAACCGCTGATTTGTTAGGTTTTAGCCATCTCTATAGTAACAGTATGGACGGCGTTAGCGACCGTGATTTTATTGTCGAATTTTTAAGTAACAGTTCACTGATAATGGTTCACTTGTCTCGCTTATGTGAGGAACTCATTTTATGGAGCTCTTTTGAGTATCAATTTATCGAAATGGATGATGCTTATGCGACAGGAAGCTCCATCATGCCGCAGAAAAAAAATCCTGATTACGCCGAATTAATTCGTGGTAAATCAGGACGTGTCTTTGGTCATTTATTTGGCCTACTAACTGTCCTAAAAGGAACGCCACTTGCCTATAATAAAGACTTACAAGAAGATAAAGAAGGCATGTTTGATACCGTTCAAACTATTTCCATGAGTCTAGAGATTATGGCCGGTATGATTGAAACCATGACTGTCAAGAAAGACAAAATGGCTCAATCAACTGAAACAGATTTTTCCAATGCCACAGAATTAGCAGACTATCTAGTCACAAAAGGGATTCCTTTTAGAGAAGCCCATGAAATTGTGGGTAAATTAGTCTACGACTGCCTTCAAAAAGAGATTTTCCTGCAAGATATTCCCTTAAGTGCGTATCAAGAAATTGCTGAGACAATAGACAACTCTGTTTATAACGTTTTAGAAGCTAGAACTGCCATGAATCGACGAAACTCTTTTGGTGGCACTGGTTCTGAACAAGTTAGAAAAGCCGTTCAAGTTGCAAAAAAAGACTTGAGGTTGGAAGATTAGATTAGCAAAAAATCCCTGATTAAAGGGATTTTTTATTTATCTAATAATTTTATCACTATTTCAGCCATCAACTCAGCTGCAAGCAACAAACTTTTTTCGTTAATATCAAATTTGGGATGGTGATGTGGATAAGATAGCCCCACATCCGGTGCTGCACCTACAAATAAATAGCAAATTGGTGCCATATCTTTATAATAAGCAAAGTCTTCTGAAGCAGATACTTTGTACGCTGTTTTAATCTCTTTAACTGCTAGATTTTTCGATTTTTGGAGAATATTTAATATTTCGTTTGTTAAATGTTCATCATTTTTCAGTGTTGGATAATCATGTGTATAGTTAAGTTCATAGTCAACATCAAACATAATTTTAATTCCTTCTAGTATTTTCCTGAATTCACTTTCAATAGTATCTTTTACATCATTACTAACATATCTAACATCGCCTGATAAGCTAACTTCTTCCTTAATAACATTAAATACTCCTCCTCCTTCAACACTACCTATCGTTAAAGTCGCTAATTCAAATGGATCAATCCGTCTACTTACTATTGTTTGAACTGCTGTTTGAAAAAAGGCTACTGCTAAATTAGTATCCTTGGATAGCTGAGGAGAGCTACCATGACCACCTTTTCCTTTAAAATTCACTTCAAATTTAGAACGTCCTGCCATAATAGATCCTGATGTACAACCTATTGTTCCAAAAGACAAAGGGGACCATAAATGTAGACCTAATATACAGTCCACATCATCTAATAATCCAGAACGAACTACCTCTAAAGCTCCTCCAGGAGGAACCTCTTCAGCAGCTTGATGAATAATCTTAATCGTTCCTTGCCACAACTCCTTTGTCTGAATCAAAACATCAGCAAGTCCTAACAAATAAGCAGTATGTCCATCGTGTCCACAAGCATGCATAACACCTGGATTTAAGGAGCTAAAAGACAAATTCGTTCGTTCTTCAATCGGTAGTGCATCAAAATCTCCTCTAATAGCTAATGTTTTCCCTCCAGATTTTCCTTTTATTGTTACAATCAGACTATTTCCACTAACTTTCTGAACTAAGCACGCCTTATTTTGATATACTTTCTCAATATAACTAGATGTGTTTGTTTCTAAATATGAAAGTTCTGGGTGTTGATGAAGATATCTTCTATACGCAATTATCTTTTCTTCATTATTCTTTAAGATAGTAATTAATTTAGACATCATCTACTTTTCCTTCCTTTCTTTTTTACAACTAAAAAAATCTTGAAACCTACACAGTTAGTTAGACTTCAAGAAAATATTTATTTAACTGAAAGACCATTATGCTTGATTACATCTTGATACCAAAAGAAGGATTTTTTTCTAAAACGGTCTAAAGTTCCTTGTCCATCATTATCTTTATCAACATAGATAAATCCATAACGTTTCTCCATCTCACCCGTTGAAGCACTGACTAAATCAATACAACCCCAAGGTGTATATGCAATTAGATCTACACCATCTTGGATTGCTTGCCACATAGCTTCAATATGAGCTTCTAAATAATCAATCCGATAATCATCTTCAACTGTTTTATTTACAAATTCATCCCTAGCTCCTATGCCATTTTCAACTACCATCATTGGTATCTGATAACGGCTATAAATATGATTTAGTGAGTATCGTAATCCTAATGGATCAATCTCCCACCCCCATTCACTAGCCTTCAAATACGGATTTTTCACTCCCCCAACAATATTTCCATAAACTGTTTCTAATCCTTCATTTTTAGCAGATACAGTTGTTGGTTGGTAGTAAGACATAGAGTAAAAATCTACAGTTCCCTTTTTAATAATATCTAAATCCTCATCTTGAATAGCTAAACTCACATTGTTTTCTTCCCAAAAACGTTTAGCAAAACTAGGGTATTCACCTCGAACTTGTACATCTGAACAATAAAAATTCCCCATTTGATCTTCTTGCTGAGCTAGAAAAATATCTTCTGGCGAACAAGTATAAGGATAGTTACAATGATATGTAATCATGCAACCAAATTTAAAATCTGGATTAATTTTCTTTCCTAATTGGACTACTTTAGCACTTGCGATAAACTGATGATGCAAGGCTTGATAACGTAATTGCGTACTATCTACTTCCATGTTATTAAAAGTTCCTGAATCATCTACTAGCATACCTGCTTCTAAGTATGCCCCAACTGGTCGAGTCAAAGAATTAATTTCATTAAAAGTAATCCAGTACTTAACATCCGCTTTATAACGTTCCATAACAGTTTTTGCATAAGTGACATAACAATCAATCATTCGACGACTTTCCCAAGCGTTAAATTCTTCTGTACAAGCAAACGGAGGTTCATAGTGAGATATAGTCACAAGAGGCTCAATGTCATATTTTTTTAATTCTTCAATAACCCGATCATAAAACTGAAGTCCCATCTCATTAGGTTCTGTATCTGTCCCATTCGGATAAATTCGACTCCAAGCAATTGAAAATCTAAACGTTTTGAATCCCATTTCAGCAAATAAAGCAATATCTTCTTTATAACGATGATAGAAATCTACTGCTTCATGACTTGGATAATACTCATTACTCTCAAGTATAGGAGTAATTCTTCTTACTTTATCAACAGTTCCTGCTGTTAACATATCTGAAGTTGCTAATCCTTTACCATCAACATTATAGGCTCCTTCATATTGATTAGCAGCCGTTGCGCCACCCCATAAAAAATTATCTGGAAATTTCTTTAACATACTATCTAACCTCTCTATCTTTACTTGATAACTGTTAATAATTTATCGTTTTTTTGCACGTAAGTTTCCTTTGTTTCAACAACATCCAAATAATGATCTGAATTTAAAATAACAATTGGGCTAATCAAACAATAACCAGCCTCTTCAATTTTCTCTTTATCAATACTCACCAATAAATCCCCTGCTTTCACTTCGTCATCTTTACTAACATGGAGGTCAAAATACTTTCCTTGTAGCTTCACGGTATCAATACCAATATGGATTAGTATTTCGATTCCTTCTTCAGTAGTTAAGCCGATTGCATGACCTGTTTCATAAGCCATTGTTATCTTGCCATCTTTAGGTGCATAAAATTTATTACCTATTGGCATAATACTAACCCCTTTACCTAAAGCACCTGATGAAAATGTCACATCTTCTGTTTCTGATAAAGCCAAAACTGTCCCTTCAACAGGGCTATTAATAACTGATTCTTTACTCAAATCAAAATGATTTTCTTTTTTTTCAGATGTTATCTCATCAATATCATCTTTAAAACCAAAAAGATAAGTTAAAACAAAAGATAAAACTAAAGCAATTGCCATAGTAATTAATGCATTTTTTAAGTTATTAGGATCTTCTGTTATAAAAACTGGCAATGTCGGGAATCCTGGTGAACCAAAACTAATTCGAACAACACCTGATAAACCAGCATATAATCCCGCTACCCCTCCAGAAATCATTACCGCTAGTAACGGACGTTTCAATGGCATAGTTACACCATAAAGTGCTGGTTCTGTAATGCCACATAATGCAGTAATTCCTGAAGAAAGAGCGATTTGGCGACGTTCTTTATTCTTAGTTTTTAGAGCAACAGCTAGAGAAGCTCCACCTTGTGAAATATTACTAGCTAACATAGCTGGGCCTGTAATAGTCTCGTAGCCTTTAGAAGCTAATGACAATTGTACAAGTGGTGTTAATGATACATGCATACCTATAGAAACTAACAACGGCATAGTAGCTCCTAATACAGTTGGAACTAACCAACCAGCATGAGCATCCAAGTAATTAATTCCTGATGATAAGACATTTCCTAACCAACTACCAATTGGTCCAATAATAATCAAAGCAACTGGTGCAGTAATTAAAAGAACTAATAAAGGACGCAATAATGCTTTAATGATGTTAGGACTTACTTTTTCTGCAAACTTTTCAACATAAGACATAAACCAAACACACAAAATTACTGGTACAGCTGTTGAAGCGTAACCTACTAAAGTTACGGGTACACCAAAGAAATGAACAGGATCACCTGTTGCAACTAGTGTTGAAAAACTTGGATGAAGTAGTACACCAGCTATAGCAATAGCAAAGTACTGATTGGTTTTGAAACGATTAGCAGCTGAAACTGACAATAGCATTGGCATAAAATAATAAACAGCATCAGAAATAAAATTTAAAATGTAATAGTTTTGAGTTTCTTTAGATAGCCCAAATAACACTAAAACAGCTAAAACAGCTTTAATCATACCTGCGCCTGCCAAAGCTGGTACCAATGGTGCAAAAATCCCAATAATAGTATCTAATACCTTGGAAAACATATTCTTATTATTCTCTTGTGACTTACCTGTTGCTACTTGTCCTGTTTCAGGATACTCTTTGAATATTTCTTTGATGACTGAATCGACATTAGGCCCTATAATTACCTGTGACTCATCACTAGCCTGAACTGCTCCAATTACTCCTTTGGTAACTTTTAAACTCTCAATATCAAATTTCTCTTTATCTTTTAAAACAAAACGTAATCGTGTTGCACAATTATAAACGGTTTCAATATTTTCGGAACCACCAACACTGGCAACAATATGTTTTGCTAACTCTAAGTTTGTCATACTAATTCTCCTTTTCAATAATCCGTTGAATATGAATAGTTAGATAAATATTTTCATCTTGATTAGGCGAATAATCATACTCCTTCTCAATCATTTCAGATATTTTTTCCACACACTCATATGCTTCTTGATATTTTTCTTTAATTACGTCGATCAAATCATTAAATTTCTCCTCTGACGAACTTTGATTCATTACACGAATTGTAAAAAATTTTAAATGTGTTAAAAAGCGTTGATAATAAATTGAATCCTCATCATAGGTCAATTTAAATTGGTATTTAATAATATTTAATATAGCTTGCATCAATCTAGTAGATTGATGTACGTGGTAAAGATCTACGTTAGTCGTAGAAGTAATAATATGCCAAGTAATAAAACCTGCTTCATTTTCATCAAAGTTAGTTTTTAACGTTGTATTAATGAGCTCTAACATTTCCATAGCAATATCAAATTCTTTCTGATAAAAAGTTTTGATTTCAAATAACATTGGATTATCTAATTGCAAATTAATTTCTTCTCGCTTCAATAGCATCGTTAAATGATCTGACAAAGTAACATATAACCCATCACTTACTTCTAATCCATAGCTTCCCTTTAATAAGTTAACGATACTATCCACTAAATCTACAACCTCAAGAGGAACTTCTACTAATATTTTTTGTAATTTCCCTCTGATTTCATCATTTTCAATAACAAACTTTTTTTCTACCTTTGATTCATCTACTTCATCTCCTACTTTTCTGTCCCACGCTATTCCTAATCCTGTAAAAATCACCTCATTTCCTTTATCATCTACCGTCACAACCGTATTATTGTTCAATTTTTTCGTTATTCTCACTAGATCTCTCCTTTCGAATAAAAAAAGACCTACTTAGAAAAGGACACAAGAATACTGTTGTGATCCTTATCTAAATAGGTCCAGCTTGCCTAGGCAATCACTATCCTACAAATAGATAATTAGTTATAAAAATTATATTACACCTCATATTATAAACATAATTAAGAATATGTAAAGAGACGATTTTTTCTAATTATTGTGTGCTCTGTGCTAAATAATAAAAATTATGTACTTCTAAAAAATAAGAAAAAGCACTTTTTCAAATAAAGAGTCTGTTTATTTCAATTGACGTTTTAAAATTCTTATGTTATGAATTTTCTCCTCCTAATTAAACAAACATATAACAACTAGTAAGAAAACAGGTCCCAATGATATCAGTATAAAATTTCTATTTTGAAAAAACTCCTGAAATCAATCCCACATTAATTGACATCAATCCATAGCCTTACAATCATATCAATAAATACAGGTAGTTTTAATAGAGATGGTAATTGGTAACAATGAGACTCCCTTCAGTGAGAACTGGAGGTTTGTTCTTCGGCTGAAAGCCTCTATTACCGGCCTGAGCCTAAAAGGCTCACTGAAACGGTTTCCCTCATGCACCACATTCACTCGCTGATCCTAGAAGGATCACTTATTTCTTTTTATTTTTCTCTCCTGTAAACGGATCGTATTCTTCAAATAATGTTAATTGATCTGCTACATAATCTTCTTGAACTTGATTTTTTATGTATTCCTCAATTTGTTTCTTATTTCGTCCTACTGTATCAACATAGTAACCTCGACACCAAAATTTTCTGTTACCATATCTGTATTTTAAATTAGCGTGTCTGTCAAAAATCATAAGACTGCTTTTTCCTTTTAAATAGCCTATGAATCCTGAAACACTTAATTTTGGTGGAATACTTACTAACATATGAACATGATCTTTACATGCGTTCGCTTCAATTATTTCAACACCTTTCCGCTCACATAATAATCTTAGAATTTCTCCAATACTTTGTTTGTATTTCCCATAAATTATTTGTCGTCTATATTTAGGTGCGAAAACTATATGATACTTACATTTCCATGTTGTGTGTGATAAACTTTGATTGTCCTTTTTCATAAGGAACCTCCTATATATTGATATTTTGTGGTCGGGAAACCAAATTTATCTTATCATTTTAGGAGGCTTTTTTAATACCACGCTGAAAGCTATTTAAAACATATAAAAAAAGTACCTAGCTAAAAAAAACTAGGTACTAAAAATGAGTTGGTTAGTTTATTAGTTAAGTTCATTGGAATTCAACAACTATACAAAACTTTAACAATTTAATCTAATAACTTTAGTAATTTTGCAGTATTAGTATATAATATTTTTTTAGCCAATGCATCATTATCACCAACAGCTTCAAGAACAGCCTCAAGAGAGCTGGAAGACTTAGCAAATGGTCTATCTACACCAAAAAGTACACGATCTTCGCCGAAAAGTTCAATCATTTCCTTTATTTCTTTTGGCGATCTAAAAGAAGTATCAACCCATAGATTATCTGCACCACCTAATTCTTTTGCCAGAAGTTCCATCTCACCGCCAACTAACCCACCACAGTGAGCACCAATAAATTTAACATGCGGCATTTTTTTGGCTAACCATATAAAATCTTTTACATCTCCATTTTCTGGTACCTCTAAATGTTTCAAGTCATCTGGATAGTATGAATTGACACCACAATGAGAAATGACAGGTAACTCTGTATATGCCCATGTATTTAATAAATCTTCTACACGAGGATCTTTAAGCGAAATAGATTGTAAAATGGGATGTATTTTCAACCCTTTAGCCCCACGACGAAAATCATCAATTAATTGTTTTTTTAATTGTTCATCCTCTGGATTAGTCCAGTCAACTGCAGTAAAAGGAATAATCTTCGAACAAATTTTAGAAGCTGCTAAATAATCTTCAAACCAAATAAATGGTGGGATTGGTAGCATACAAGCATAATCCACTCCGGCATATTCCATATCAGAAACAAATTTTTCTAATGTGTTTGCAAAACTAACCTCAGCTGTCATATCAATCATATTTTGAATTTGTTCAGGTTTAGTATGGTCCATCATTGGTCCTACAAAACCCGCATCTGAAAAGGCATCAAATGGATTGTGTTTTTCTGGGTCAATACTCACCCCCTTCTTATAAATAACATTTTTCTCATAGGCAAAAATATCGCCTAAATGTGAGTGACTGTCAATAATTGGATAGTCTTTCATTGTAGATTCCTCCATATTCTTTTTAAAAATTAAATTTAACACGACTTGTAATCAACGATCCGATAACACCTAATACGATAAATATATAACCAATAGAAACCCAACCAAAATTCTCAACAAACCAACCCGATATCGGAGCACTTAATAATGTGCCCAGATTTAAACCAATGTTCAAAGTACCAATAGCAATTGCAGCATACGCAGGTTTCAATGCCGTTTGTGGCGCAACGGTCCAATAAACCGAAGGAATCATGGCATCAAATAATGGATAAATGAAGATGAGAGTCATAACAAGAGCAGGAGAACTTGTATGGAAACATAAAAAACCGACAATTCCATAAAGAATATAACCGAAAATGGCTAAATTAACTCTGTTTTTAACTTTATTAAGAACATAACCAATCCCGACAGCATAAAAAATTTCAATGAAATATAGTAAGCTAATCATTTTTTGGGTATACGCTATTTCCCAGCCAGTACCATTACTCCAAAACAAGGTTATCCAACTAACGAATGAGAAAGAGCAGAAGGTAAATATAAGAGCTCCTACTGCCAATGTCAATGAAGACTTAGACTTAATCGCCTGCATGGTGGAGATTTTCTCATCAGATTTACTCATATAGTTATGTTCTGGCTCTGGTTCAGTCACAAAAAGAACAAAGAGAACAAGAGATAATAAGCAAAAAGCTAATCCTAACCACCATAAACTTTGCCAACCCCACTTTTCACTGAGGAATCCACTTAATAAAAATACTATTGTTTGAGCAATCATCATCCAAGATCCCCATATTCCCATTGGAAGACCTCTTTTTTCAGATGGAAACCACATAGTTATCAGACTTGGAGTTAAGACAGCAATAATACCAACTCCAGTCCCTTCGATTAATCGACTCACAATTAAAATAGTGACATTAGTTGTAAAAACACCGATTAATGTTCCCACCATTGTCATACATAAAGCTAATACACCAGATTTTTTTACTCCTATTTTACTTATTAAAGAAGATGCGGGAATAGCCAACAAAATACCAACCATCGCGAAAATAGAACTCAACAACCCTGCTGTATTCATTGGAATATTTAATGTTTCCATAAGGATATTCATAATTGGAGACACCTTATTTTGAACAACAGCTAAAGATACACCAGAGAAAACAGCACACAAAGTTACAATCCAAGACTTATTTTTCATAATACACCTCCTCTCTTAATTAAAAGAATTTTTGGCGAACTATATAAAAATATGAAATTTTTATACCTTTTTAAAAAAAGCATCATCACTTGATTTACAATTTATCTTTAATAAATTTGTATTGATTAATCGCACCTAGTTGAAATAATAAAAATAAGGACTCTACACACAATAAAAAAGCAAATGACATTTTACAGTAAGCGTTTTTTATATTTGGGTAAAACAGATGTGTTAGACAAAATAAAGGAGAGAAACATCTTTACGATGTATCGACAATTGACCATTTCTCATAGTTCTTATTTCTATGAGATCAAAAGGAAATATTACAGGAGGAAAACATATCTAGAAGAAAGTAAAATGAATAAGAGATTATCACAACAGTTTGAGCGAAAATAACCTATGTCAAAATCAAGAATACAGAGCATCAATATATTTTATGATAACTAAGATAAAATTTTGATAATTGGTATATAGTTATCTATAAGAAGTATTGTATTCAAATGTTTTTTGTAGTTTCTTGATCGTCCTGACAAAGTATATTAATATCAACTAAATACTGCCTCAACAGCTGCAAATATCTAAAAAAAAAAGACGCTGGATAAGATACAAGTATCTTATCCAGCGTCTTAACACCCTCCGATAAAAAAGCGGTTACATTTTTGTTTTTCGCTTTCGAATTTTGTTTTTTTCTGGTAATACAAGTCTAGCATATAATTTCCACCCTGTAAACATTAACTTTAATCATTTAATATTTCTGATCTAGTTACTTGGTATCTATTGATTTTTTTGATTATTCTTTCACTTATATTAACTAGTCCATTTTTCTCTAATTATACAAAGTTAGAGAATCCACTAGGAAGCAATAATAATAAAATCAGTTTGAACCATACTTTAAACTTCGTTTCATCAATTTCACTTCTTATCCTGTTCCTTAAGTAATAAAAAAAGCCGATACAAAAAAGATCAACATCAATCTTTTGTATCAACTTAGACTTAAAGTTATCCAATTATTTATTCAACAATTGCCTTTATCTATTTTGTTAAAACTAATTATAGTCATACGATGGTTTCATTTCTCTAGACCAAAAAACACTGCCAATCATTTTATTTCATAATTTAAAGCAAAAAAAGACTAAAAATCACCCCTTCTTAACCTCTTCCCAATAAGCCGCTTGTTCTTTCTCCCAATAGGCTTGATCCTCCTTAGTAATTGGACGAATCACACGACAAGGGTTACCTGCTGCTATCACATTCTCTGGTATATCTTTAGTTACCACTGAGCCAGATCCAATAATCGTATTATCCCCAATTGTAACACCTGGATTAACCACCACATTACCACCTATCCACACGTGATTACCAATGTGAATACTCTGTCCAAATTCAAGACCAGCTGCTCTCACCTCAGCATCAATTGGATGTCCTGGTGTTAATAAGCTAACTCTTGGTCCGAATAACACATTGTCCCCAATATTGATATTAGCCACATCTAGGAAAATACAATCGAAATTCGCATAAAAATTCTCACCAATTGAGGTATTGCTACCATAATCACATCTAAAAGGTGGCTCGATATAAATCTCTTTACCTACTTGCTTAAATAATTGTTGCAACAACTCTTTTCGATAACCCATTTCCTCTTCTGTTGTTCGGTTAAACAAGCGAGTCAGTTGTCGGCTTTTTCTTGCGTCTTCTCTTAATTCATCGACGCTTGCTATATAAAGGTCTTCTTGTAACATTTTTTCTTTTTCTGTTCGCATGGACTAATCCTTCTTTCTTGTAGTGCTTTGTTCATTATATGATGAATAACTAGTATTTTCAACCCAACTTGTTAGGAATAAGCAAACTATATGATAAAATAAAAGAAGAAAAATAGGAACTAATAAATGGCTCAAGCTATTTTTAATTTGATTGATGCCAATTCTTAATAACTAGTAAGCAACAGACGAATTATACCATCTGTTGTTTTTCAACTCTCAGTTCACAAAACGCTCTATTTACAAACTACGTAAACTATAGTAAAGTTGGTCTACACAAAAGGAGTGACTACATGATTAACCACATACAAGGCCTATTTCAAGAAAAAATTAAAATTTGGCATATAGTTTGCCTCTTTTTATTCGCACAACTCATTTATCTGGTTATGATGACCTATACTTTTCCAATTATTCAACAGAACTCAGGTACGATGAAAGCCATGGATTTAATGTCTATGGGGTATTCTTATGACTATGTTCAAGCATTTTTAGCAACTTTATCTCCAACTAGCTTGAACACTTATCTCTTTTTCCAATTACCTTTAGACATCCTTTTTCCTTTAGCAACTTCATTAACTTTTTCAATGATTATTGCAAAAACGACACCCTTAGGAAACAAGTTATTTCTGGTTGGATTTATTCCCATGCTATTTGATTACTTAGAAAATAGTTGTATTCTAATCATGTTAACTTCTAATCAAATCACTCATAGTTTGGTATCATTATCTAGTTTTTTTACCTTGATGAAATCAGTAACAACTATGATAATGTACCTATTAATCACCATCTTACTCATTCTATTTTTCAAGAACAATAAAACTAAAAACCCCTTAGATAAAAGCTGTTAAGCGACTATCTAAGAGGTTCTCTTTTTGTGTGAACAAAAATTTATTTACTTGTTATCTATTTTAAAATAGGTTTAAAAAGCGCTTTTAAGGTCCTATTTAGCGATGTAGTTCATTTTTTTAGCTTCTTCTCTTAATTCATCTCTGAATTTAGGATGAGCAATTTCGATTAAAGCTTCAACACGTTCGTTGATTGTTTTGCCTTTAAGACGAGCTGCACCGTACTCAGTAACAACGTAGTCTACATCATTTTTAGAAGTAGTCACAGCTGCACCAGTATAAAGTGAAGGCACGATTGTAGAGATAGCGTCATCTTTACCTGCAGTTGAGTTAAGAGCGATGATACCTACTCCGTTTTCAGCCATACGTACGCCTTTACCAAAATCAGATTGTCCACCAGTTGATGAATAATATTTAGATGGTAGTTTTTCAGAGTTACATTGACCTAGTAAATCAACTTGGATCGTTGCGTTGATTGTATATAGGTTGTCTTCTTTAGCGATTTCTTTAACAGAGTTAGATTTGTTTACTGGTAAGAAGTAAACATCTTCGTTTTTGTGTAACCATTTGTAAAGGTCAGTTGTTCCCATAGCAAATGTTGTAACAGTTTTACCAACATAAGTTTCTTTTTTAGTGTTATCTAAAGAACCAGAGTTGTATAATTCCATTGCTTTATCAGGTAACATTTCAGTATGGAAACCTAAGTTTTTCTTAGTTGATAAGTTGTTCATAACTGCTGATGGTACAGCACCATAGCCAATTTGTAGAGTTGCGCCATCTGGCACTAATTCAGCGATTAATTTACCGATTGCTGCTGATTTTTCATCAATAACTGGTGCTGGAATAGTTGGTAGTGGTTCACTACTTTCTACTAAAGCTGTTACATCATCAATATGAACATGATGGTTTTCACCATATGTATATGGTGCGTTTTCGTTTACTTCAATAATGATTTTAGAGGCAACATCTAAAAGACCACCAACGTAAGCGTTAGCTAAACTTAATGAGAAGTATCCTTTTTCATCCATTGGTGAAGCGTTAAACATTAAAACGATTTCTTCTTCACGCATTTTAATTAAATCAACTGTATCGCCAAAATGGTTTGGTAATAATTCAACGATACCGTCATTCATTAATTGACGATCTCCACCTAAGAAGATTGAGACTTGTTTTAATTTATCTTTTGGTAAATCATATGTTTTAACGTTTGTTAAGGTACGATATAATTTGTTGTTTTCTAATCCTTCATAAGTACAAAGTGCATCATGAAGTAATTTAGGTTCACCTGGTGCGATTGGATAAACGACTGCATCTCCTGGTGCTAAAAATTTAATTGCTTCTTCTGGACTCATTTTTTTGTCATTATATTTAGTCTGTAAGTCTTTCATTATGCTTCCTCCAGTAATCATCTATTATTGATTTTTAAATTCTGCTGAACGTTTTTCGACAAAAGCAGTCATGCCTTCTGTTTGATCTTCTGTTGAGAAGACTAATCCGAATAATTCTGACTCTAATCCCAAGGCTTTATCTAACGGCATTTCATAACCAACTTTAACTGCTTGTTTCGCAAAGTTAATAGCGATTGGTCCTTTAGTCGTAATTTTTTTAGCATACTTCATTGTTTCTTCCATTAAAGTTTCTGGTTCAAATACTTGGTTGAATAATCCGATTCTTTGACCTTCTTCTGCTTTAACATTAACTGCTGCATATAATAGTTCTAAGGCTTTTGATACGCCAACAATACGAGATAAACGTTGAGTTCCACCAAAACCTGGGATAACTCCTAAGTTTACTTCTGGTAAGCCAGCAACTGCTTTAGTTGAAGCAAAACGAATATCACAAGCCATAGCAAGTTCTAATCCTCCACCTAATGCGTAACCATTGATAGCTGCAATCACTGGGATTTCTAAGTCATCAACTGCTTTGAAAGCACGGTTCCCAATAATTGAGAACTCGCGTGCTTCTAAAGCATTTTTTGAAGCCATTTCTTTAATATCAGCACCTGCTACAAACGCTTTTTCTCCAGCTCCTGTAACCACTAATACTTTGACTTCTTTATTACCTTTAATCTCATAAACAGCTGCTTCAATTTCTTCAAGCGTTTGTTGATTTAAGGCGTTTAAATTTTTAGGGCGATTAATCGTTAATGTTGCAATTCCTTCTTCAATAGAAAGTAATACATTCTCATAGTTAGTCATGCTAATTACTCCTTACAAAGTTTTTATTAGTCGTATTTGTAGAAACCGCGACCAGATTTTTTACCTAAGTATCCAGCAGCTACATATTTTTTAAGCAATGGACATGGACGGTATTTAGGATCGTTGAATCCGTCATACAAAACTTGCATAATTGATAAACAAGTATCTAATCCGATAAAGTCAGCTAATTTCAATGGTCCCATTGGGTGATTCATACCTAATTCCATTACTTGGTCAATGGCTTCTGGTGTTGCAACTGATTGGTATAAAGTAAATGCTGCTTCATTGATCATTGGCATTAACACACGGTTTGATACAAATCCGTAAGAGTCGTTAACTTCAACTGGTACTTTGTTCATTTCTAATGTTAAATCATGGATTGCTTGGTAAGTTTCATCATCAGTTTGTACCCCACGGATAATTTCAACTAATTTCATTACAGGAACTGGGTTCATGAAATGCATTCCGATGAAACGTTCTGGGTGAGAAACAACTGCTGCTAAGTCAGTGATTGGTAATGATGATGTGTTAGTTGAAAGAATAACGTCTTCTCCAACGATTTCATCTAATTCTTTAAAGATTGCTTTTTTGATTTCAAAGTTTTCTACAGCTGCTTCAATAACTAATTGAGTATCTGCTGCATCTTTTTTATCAGTTGATAACGTAATACGGTCTAAAACAGCTTGTTTTTCTTCTTCTGTTTTACGTCCCTTTTCAACGTCACGAGTTAAGTTTTTAACGATGTTTGCTAAACCTTTTTCAGCAAATTCTTGTTTCATATCGTTTAAAAGAACTTCATATCCTGCTTGTGCACAAACTTGTGCAATTCCGTTACCCATTTGTCCTGAACCGATTACCATAATTTTTTCTAATTTCATGATTATTTCTCCCTTACGTTTTTATATGTTTTTATTAGTAGTCACAACGAATTAAAATAGCGTCACCTTGAGCAGCACCACTACAGATTGCAGCAATACCATAAGTTGCTTTACGTCTTCTCATTTCGTGAACAAGTGTTGCAATAATACGTCCACCAGTTGCTCCGATTGGGTGACCAAAGGCAATAGCTCCACCGTTTACGTTAATTTTTTCAGATGGAATATCTAACATTTTTTGCGTAACTAATGTCACAGCAGCAAATGCTTCGTTAATTTCAAATAAATCAATGTCTTCAACTGTTAAGTTGTTTTCTTTTAACACTTTAGTGATGGCATGTCCTGGTGCACTTGCAATTAATCTTGTTTCTACACCACATTCAGCATGTCCTAAAATAGTTGCTAATGGTTTGATTCCTAATTCTTTAGCTTTTTCTTCTGAAGCTACCATAACTGCTGATGCGCCGTCGTTTGTTCCTGGTGCATTACCAGCTGTTACTGTATTTCCTTCAACGAATAAACCTTTCAAACGTTGTAAGTCTTCGATTGTTGTATTTGGACGAGGAGCTTCATCTTTAGAGATTACTAAAGCATCTCCGCGACGTTGTGGTACTTCGATTGATACGATTTCTTCTTCAAGAACGCCAGCTTCAATTGCTTTTGCTGCTAATTGTTGGCTACGTAATGCCCACTCATCTTGTGCTTCACGGCTGATTTCATATTTGTCAGCACCGTAACCACCGTTTACTGCCATATGTTGGTCATAGTAAGCATCCCATAAACCATCATTTACCATTAAATCGATCATTTGAGTGTTGAACATTCTGTTACCCCAACGCATATCTTTTGAAGCAAAAGGCGCGTTAGACATAGATTCCATACCACCAGCTAAAACAATATCTTTGTCACCTGAGCGAACCATTTGATCAGCCATTGTGACAGCTCTTAAACTTGATGCACAAACCTTATTAATTGTTTCAGAACAAATTGACCAGTCTAATCCAGCTTTTACTGATGCTTGACGAGATGGAATTTGACCAACACCTGCTTGTAATACTTGACCCATTACAACGTAATCGATAGCGTCTTTTGATACACCACTTTTTTCAATAGCTGCTTTCATTACTTCAGCACCTAAATCTACTGCGGGGATTGTTTTGAAGGCTCCACCAAATTTACCGAATGGCGTACGCACTGCACTTAAAATTACACTTTTTGTCATTTCTTTTTCCTACTTTCTTATTCGTGCCTAATTGGTATTTCCATTCAAACCTGTTATGATGTAATCAATAACTAGGTAGTTTTCTTACCTAATACCGAAAGGATGAGCTTGTTGTACTGGAAGAATATCAATTTTCAACATCTTAATTATTTTCTTATTGCTGCCCGTCATTTAAACTTCTCTGAAGCGGCAGATGAATTATATATTAGTTACTCTACTTTAAGTAAAGCAATGACACGTTTAGAATCTCAGTTAAACGTGAAATTATTTGAAAAGAATGGTCGTAACTTAAAATTAACCAAATATGGAAAAATTTTAGCTGGTCATGTTGGTTTAGCTATGACTGACCTAAAAAACGGAATGGATGAAATTGAGTTACTCAGTCACCAAGAACAAGGTGAGATTAACCTGTCTAGTGTCTTTACTGTTTCATCTTCCTACTTACCACAACGCCTGAATCGGTTTAAAGCAGAGTACCCAGATATGGATATCTACCTCACCCAAACATCTACTCAAGAAATATTACAAGATATTATTACAGGAGATATTGATGTTGGCTTTTGTGGTGAATTCAACTTCATTGACTACAAAGATGACATCAACCGTGAATTCATCTATGATGACGAAATTGTTCTCATTGTTCCTATGAGCCATCCTTTAGCCAGTAAGAAAAACGTGTCTTTCCAAGACATAAAAGATGAAGTCTTTATTGGATACAATGAATCAGCTGGTATGTCCCACTCCATTCGCATCGCTCTTGAACGTGTGGCTGGTAAAGAGTTTAAGCTTAATACCCTTTATGCCATGAACGAAGAGTCTGGTGTTATTGGAATGGTCAGAGCCAACCACGGAATTGCCTTTGTCTCAACTCGTAACGCCCTTAACTATGACGACATTAAAATAATTGATGTTACTGACTTATCAATTATTTATAATATCTACATGGTTTGGCAACGCTCAGAGTACTTACCAAGTAGTGTGAATGACTTTAAAAACTTCATTATTGCGGATAATCGTAAATTTGGTGTGTAATACTTACCTCAATTAAAATTAGAACAAAAACGAGCAATCAATTGATTGGTCGTTTTTTGTTTTAATTTTTTCAAGGAACACCTGCGAGGTTGTTTGACTTTAACACCTGCATGTATTAATTAGTTGGTTGGTTTATACGAAAGCACCCATGCCAGTTAATGCTCTTGAAAGGATTAAGGCGTTGATATCGTGTGAACCTTCATAAGTGTAAACTGCTTCAGCATCAGCGAAGAATTTACCTACTCCGTAATCAATATTAATTCCGTTACCACCACAAATTTCACGTCCTAAAGCAACTGCTTCACGTAAGTTCATTGCGTTGTGCATTTTGTGTAATGATGCGTTTACTGTATCGAAGTCTCCTCTTTCTTGGTTTTCAGAAAGGATAACTGATAAAGCGATGTTCGCTGCTACTTTAGTTTCCATACGAGCGATTTTTTCTTGAACTAATTGGAATTTAGCGATTGGACGACCAAATTGTTGGCGCTCGGTTGCATATTTAAGAGTTGCTGCTAAAGAACCAGCTGCAGTACCTGTTGCAATATGACCAACATCTACACGAGAACCTTGGAATACACGAGTAACGTCGCCAAATCCTTCAATTTTTGGTAAGTATTGTAATTCATCAATTGTTGCGTCTTTCATAATGATGTGACAGTTTTGAACTGGGCGTAATGCCATTTTATGTTTGATAACTTCAAACTCAACACCTGGAGTGTCGTGATGTAAAACGAAACATTTGATTTCGCCATCAGCTTCGTCACGAGCAAATACAGGGATAACATCAGCTGTGTTAGCAGCACCAATCCAGTATTTTTCTCCGTTTAAGATCCATTTACCATTTTCTTTACGAGCTGTTGCTTTTAAGCCTTTAGCAATGTCTGATCCGTTTAATGGTTCAGTTAAAGCGAAACAACCAGTGAATTCAAAGTTTTCTAATTTTGGTAAGTAGTGAGCTTTTTGTTCTTCGCTACCACCTTGTAAGATAACTGTATGTGCCATACGGTGGATTGTATATGCTGTCGCAATAGATGTATCCGTACGAGCTAATTCATGGAATAGGAAAGCATTGTAAACTTCACTATAAGTTTCTTTTCCTTCACGACCTACAAATAATTTAGGGTCATTCATGATTTTGGCACGATTGTATACATCGTAAATTTGAACTGGGAATTCTGCTTTGTCCCAATAGTCAGCAATTACTGGTTGGATTTCTTTTTCTAAAAGTTGACGCAAATTATATAAGACTTCAACTTCACCTTCAGTTAATTTGTTTGAAAGTCCTAATAAGTCCTCTGGATATAATTCCTGAAGTTTTTCTAATTTGTTCATTTCGTAATTCCTCCAATTAGTGTTTTAGTTACTAAGCGCTTACAGGTAATATCTTAACAGATAGTTTCATTTACCGTAGGGAAAGTAATTCTCTGTTCATCTTCACTTTTGAACATCTCATAATCCAAATATTATGCACAAGAAAACGCTGTCATGATAATGATTCTCATTATCTAGGATCATATATCTTTCGATTATCTCTAATTTTTCTCATCGATTTCACAGACTATGACAAGTAAAGCACATCTAACTGTGAATTTTGTTCCGACCACCTGTGAAAAACACGAAATAGGTTTGTTGGAAACGCTTCAAGTTTTTAGCTATACTAAAATCAAGATATAAGAAGGAGTGACAATAAATGACAAGAATTACTGATTTAGTAGGTATCAAATACCCTATTTTCCAAGGTGGGATGCAACATATTTCACGAAGTCCATTAGTCATCGCTGTATCAAATGCTGGTGGATTAGGTTTATTAACAACAGGTGCTCTTGACGGAGAAGGCCTTCGTAAAGAAATCCAAACAGTTAGAGAAAACACAGATAAGCCATTTGGCGTTAACTTAAATCTACTTCAACCAAATATTGATGAACTAGTTGATATTGTTATTGAAGAAAAAGTAGCTATTGTAACCACTGGTGCTGGGTCTCCTAAAAAATATTTCCCACGCTTTAAAGAAGCAGGCATCATCGTAATCCCTGTTGTAGCCGCTGTAAAACACGCTCTAAAAATGCAAGAAATGGGAGTTGACGCGATTATTGCTGAAGGGCAAGAAGGTGGCGGACATATTGGTAAATCAAGTACGTTACCATTAGTCAGACAAATAACAGAAGCTGTAGATATCCCTGTTATTGCTGCAGGTGGATTTGCTGATGGTAAAGGTTTAGTGGCTGCTCTTGCTTTAGGCGCTGAAGGCGTTCAAATGGGAACTGTCTTCTTAGCAACTGAAGAATGTCCTATTCCAGATTCATTTAAAGAATCAGTGGTATCAGCAATTGATACATCAACTGTTGTCACTGGACGTAAAGGTGGACATCCTGTACGTGCTTTGCAAAATGACATGTTAGTTGAATACCTAACATTAGAAATGAATAACACCCCAGAAGAAGAATTAGAAAAATTAACTGTTGGCTCACTTTATAGAGCAGTAGTTGAAGGTGATACCAAAACTGGTACCATGATGGCTGGAGAGATTGCTGGTTTAGTACCAAAAATCCGTCCTGTTAAAGAAGTCATTGATGCAATCATCAAAGAAGCGACAGAAACAATCGCTAACCTACACTTATAAAATCAAAAAGAGGCTGCGCCATAAGTTTTTCACTTATAGCGTAACCTCTTTTTTATGTTTTATTCAAAATAATAGTTACTTGATGACACCACACGAGCACCAAAAGGCATTAAAGCTAATTGGGCTAATTTAAAACTTTGTTTACCAAAAGGAATACCGATAATGGTGATACATAACAAAATACCACTTAATAAATGACCTAAAGCTAAGGGAAGACCACTAAAGATCAACCAAATGATATTAACGATTAATGACATACCACCGCCACCATAAACAACTTGTTTACCAAAAGGCCATAGACTAAGTCCAGCTATTTTAAAACACTGTAACCCAATCGGAATACCAATAATCGTAATGCACCAGAGACAACCTGCTAAAAACCATGAGATAGCCCCTACTAATCCACCAAAAATTAACCAAATAATGTTTCCTAAAACGCTCATCTCTATCACTTCTCTTCTATTAATGTTACTTTCATTATAATAAATTATCTTGACCATAAACAGGTGCTTAAGACTGATTATTAGTTAAATTCATAATTAGTTATTTTTGCGAGTAGCTCTTCCTTTAACCGATCATCTGCAAAAGAGTACATCATAGCATGTTGATTTAGCAACCTTAACTCCTCTTGTGTCAGTTGATGGGCTTGTCGCAACGCGTCATATTCTTTTGTTAGGGTCGTCCCTGAAACCGTTTTGTTGTCTGTATTAATACAAAAATGAACGCCTGCTTCTAGCCATTCTCTCATTGGGTATGCTTCATAACCTGTGATAGCTCTTGTTTGAACATTACTAGTTGGACAACCTTCAATACACACAGCTAAATCAGCTAACTCTCGTGTGGCTTGTTTGTCTTTTGTTAAAGCAATGCCGTGACCCACTCGAGTCGCTCCTGCCTCTACAGCTGCAAAAATGTTAGCCACACAACCACACTCACCTGCATGAAGTGTTAATTGAACTGCCCCTTCTGACGTTGCTACCTGTAACGTTTCCTTATAACGAGGCACATAACCATCTTCTTCTCCACCTGCTAAATCAATCCCAACTACCTTTTCATGGTTTCTTTGATTCATTTCAGAAAAAACATGTTCAACAACAGATAAATCATGATGCCTCATACCAATGACTAACATGTTCCCGTGAACAGGATATTCTTTTTCCGCCTTGGCAATTCCCTTAGCCACAGCTTCAATGGTATCAACAACGGACAAGCCTTCTCTCATAGACAACTTAGGTGCAAAGCGAATTTCAATGTATACAATTCCATCAAGATAGGCTTGCTCCATGACATCAAAAGCAGCCATTTCAAGAGCCAAACTAGTTTGTAGATAGGGCAAAACAAAATCAAAACAAGCTAAATACTCTTCTAAATTTTGACAAGATGCTGGTGCTTTCATGTGAGACGCGACTTCTGTTAAATCATCACTAATCACCATACCTTGAGCTTGAGCGATTTTTTGTAACGACTCAGGCCTAATAGAACCATCTAAATGACAATGCAACTCTGCTTTTGGAAACAATTGAATAGCTGAACGTGTTAACACTTCATAACCCCCTGTAATTTAATATATTGTTGACCATTATAACGGGTTTATCTATTAATGTATAGCTTTTTAACAGATTGCCTTTTCTTTTCTTATCCGTTAAGATAACAGAACAACTAAATCAAAAAAGGAGACACCTATGCTCTCTCTAACTATTATTAAAGAATATTTCGACCAACCTCTCATTGATCTCCATGAAGAAAAGCAAAACGCTGACTATGAAGGTCATACTTTCTCAATAAACCACCAAACATATCGCAGTCGCCTAGGCAAAAAAACACCTAAAAAGAAAGGCTACTTTGTGGCTTTTTGGGAGAAAAATCCAGCTAATCAAAACCAAGCCTTTGACTTTGAAGCAAGTCCTGATAACCTACTCATTGTAATTAAAGATGAGAACAACATCGGATTCTTTAACTTCCCAAAATCTGTTCTTGAGCAGAAAAAAATCTTGCGCACAAAAACACAGCCTGGCAAAATGGCTATCCGTCTATATCCTATATGGGAGACAAGCTTAAACCCTACAGCTCAAAAAACGCAAAATTGGCAAGTTCCATACTTTACAAATTTATCAAAGGAGACCACTCACTTATGACACCTTTTGTTCATCATGTTTGCATTCAAACCAACCAATACGAAGCCTCAAAAGCTTTTTACTTAGCTCTTGGTTTCAAATTAGAAGAAGAAACCCCTAATTTTCATGGGCGGAATTTTAACACTTGGCTTTCTTTAAATGGCTTTTTCATTGAACTTCAAACAGGTAAAAAAGAGTTAACTCCTTTTGATAAAAATCATGAAGGCATTCAACATCTTTGCCTTTATACAGATGATTTAGAAGGTGTTATCGAGTCATTAGCTACTTACTCAGACAACTTCATCAAAAAAGACGGAAAGATTATTTACCATGTAGCTAACGGAGAGTTGTTCAAACTCACTGCTCCTGAAGGAACGATTATTGAATACCGTAATAATTTAGGTATTTAGATATAAGAAAAAAGAGATTGTGGTGTGTTAACATCACAATCTCTTTTTGAAATAAACGGTGTCACTGAAGTAGCTCCTTCGTTATTTCTTGAAGCTGGACACTTCCGTGACAACCTCTTTATTTAATCTCTTCACCGTTTGTTGAAATAACTTCTTTGTACCAGTCAAATGATTTTTTCTTGTGACGGCTCATGTCTCCATTGCCATTGTCATCTAAGTCCACGTAAATGAAACCATAACGTTTAGACATTTCACCTGTTGATGCACTTACTAAATCAATACATCCCCAAGGAGTGTAAGCCATTAAGTCAACACCATCTAACATAACTGCTTTTTTCATTTCTGAAATATGTTGTTCTAAGTAATCAATACGGTAATCA
Source organism: Candidatus Vagococcus giribetii (assembly GCF_017316185.1). Classification (GTDB taxonomy): domain Bacteria; phylum Bacillota; class Bacilli; order Lactobacillales; family Vagococcaceae; genus Vagococcus; species Vagococcus giribetii. The sequence goes on from NZ_JAFLVX010000005.1 coordinate 49,056, forward strand.
TCGTTGATTACATAGTTTTCGTCTGGTGTATCCACAGCACCTAAACCATTTTCTGAAATGTATAAAGGCACACCGTAGCGACCATATAAGTCATTTAATGCAATTCTTAAACCGATTGGATCAATTTCCCAACCCCAGTCACTTGCTTTTAAGAATGGATTTTTCACACCACCAAAGAAGTTACCTTGGCTTTTCTCATCTTGATGAGCCGGGTTCACTGACATAGCAGCTGACATGTAGTAACTAAATGACATGTAGTCTACTGTATTTTCTCTAATAACAGCTAGCTCTTCTTCTGTCATATCAACGTTGATACCTTTTCTATCAAAATAAGCTAGTGCGTAACTTGGGTACTCACCACGAACTTGTAAGTCGTTACAGAAGTAGTTAAACATTCTATTTTTCTCTTGTGTTGCTTGTACGTTAACTGGATCTGAATCATAAGCATACATCGTTGCATAAACACTCATACAACCCATTTGGATATTAGGGTTCACTTCTCTAGCGATTTTTGTTGCTAAAGAGCTTGCTACGAATTGGTTATGTAATCCTTGGTAGATTTCTTCTTCAGTTGGTTTTTGCATAGCTGTTGAGAAGAAGTTATTCATAAGACCTGTATTGATCTCATTGAACGTCATCCAGTAAGTTACTTTTTTACCAAAACGCTCTAAAATAGTACGAGCATATTTTTCGAAGAAACTAATTAATTCTTTATTTTTCCATCCACCATATTCTTTTACTAAGTGAAGAGGTGTTTCGTAATGTGAAATAGTAATAGTTGGCTCGATGTTGTGTTTTAATAACTCATCAATCACGCTATCGTAGAAAGCTAATCCTTCTTCGTTAGCAACTGTATCGTTACCATTTGGGAAGATACGTGCCCAAGAAATAGACATACGGAATGTTTTAAAGCCCATTTCGGCAAACATCGCAATATCTTCTTTATAACGGTGATAGTAATCGATTCCTTTATGGTTTGGATACACATATTTTGATTCATCGATTTCTAAAGGCATATCTCCAGAGAACATTAAGTTCATTCTTTGTTTACCACCTGGTGAGATATCTGCAAGAGTTAATCCTTTTCCACCTTCGTTGTAGGCACCTTCTAATTGGTTAGCAGCAGTTGCTCCACCCCATAAAAAATCTTCGCGAAATCCTTTAAATGACATAAAAAATACTTCCCTTCTTATTTTTATATAGTACCTTTCCCTGCTTTACTCCCTCGAATGAGTCGAGTAAAATAGAATGAAAGGAGTTGACGACGTTGTTTGATATAAATAAATTAAGACATGCTTCTGAAACAGATATTCACATTGCTAACTACATCTCAAATCACACTGATTCAGTAGCCTTTATGCGTGTCAGAGAATTAGCTGATAAAACACATGTATCCCCAGCAACCATTGTCCGATTTACTCAGAAAATGGGCTTTGATAGCTTCCCTGAACTTCGTCTAGCTCTCAAACAAGACTTAGAAAAACGCAAGCAATCTCTACAAGGATCTCAAGACGAGTTCTACTTAAAAGATACTCAGTTTCCTATTGATTTCAAACAAAAAATCCAACAAGTTGCTGACAAATTAGAACAAGCAAGCTTTATCCATTGTCTAGGGACTGGCTCATCAAGCACTATGGCTCAATACGCTCAGCAACGCTTTTCATCTCTAGGCTATCGTAGTTTTGCCTCTGTTTCGACTTTTATTCCTTATATGATTTCAAAACAAGAAACACCTTCACAAGACGAGGTCTGTCTTCTTTTTTCTGTTTCCGGAGAAACACCTGATTTGATTCATATTGCCAAAGCCTTAAAAGAAACGGGAATTTACTCTGTAAGTGTCACCAATAAAGAATCCAATAGCTTAGCTACACTATGTAACTTTTCTTTATTTTATGACACCTCTGTCAATCGACCCTCATACGGTGTCGACATGTCCTCTCAATTGCCAGTAGTTTATATGATTGAAACACTCGCAAAAGAGCTTTACTTAAAAAAATATCCTGATGAAAGAGAACAATCTATCGATTAACTTCTCTACTCTTTCATTATAGCCACACTCTTGTCATAAGAGAATACTTCTAGACTAAGTTGATTCAAGTTACGTCCATGAAACACGTTGTTTCACAGGAATGATTCTAAAGAACTTTCAGTATGGAAAATACAAACAAAGTGGTGAAGAAGTTTTAAAATTAGTGTGTGTAAGAAGAAAAGGTATCGAAGTTACTATGTTGATGCAATTGGACGAAATAAGAAACAAATTGAAGGACACATAAGAAATAGTGAGTTAATATGATGCGTGAGGGCGCTGTTTTAAAAAATTTTTAGGCTCAGACCGGTAATAGAGTCTTTCATCCAACTCAAAACCTCCAGTTTTCACTGGAGGTTTTGAAGTATAAATTATATTGTAGAAAAAAATATTTAGTTAACATAAAAGTTATTATATCTAGTCTTAAATACTCATGTGTAGGATTTTATTTAGAAGCTTTGAATGTAATTAACTCAGAATGATCATTCTCTCCATAACCAACTTCATAGTTAATTTTAGAAAAACCAATTTCTGATAATAACATTCTAAATTCTTCAATACCATACCAATAAAGTGTAAAGTGAGACACTTCAGTTTCGATAATAGTTCCATTTTCGACTAATTCATACTTAGAAATACTGGATACTTTTTGTTCTAACCAATCAATATTTTCATTGTAATTATTAGTCAGAATACCTAAGTTGTCTTCTATCTGAAAACTACCTGAAGAAGTAACACCTGGGGTGAAATGCATAGGTGACTCTAAATCAATAATAATTCTTCCACCAATTTCTAAATGTTCTAAAAATTTGATTAATACTTGTCTAATTTTTTTTCTAGGTAATAAACAAAAGCTTCCAGTAGGCATTATGATTGTTTCATACTTATTAGGTAATGATAGTTCCGTCAAATCTTGAAGGTATAAGTTAGTATCAACATTATTCTCTTTCATATTTATTTTACATTGCTCTAACATTTCTTTAGAAATATCAACACCGTCAATTTTGATTCCTTTCTCTAAAAAGGGAATTAGCATTCGACCTGTTCCAACCCCAGCTTCAAGAACGCGACCAGATGATTTTTGAATGTTTTTATAAAAATATTCAATATCCCCATCAATAGAGTGACCACTGGGCTTGGTATGCTCATACACCATAGTACTTAATTTACCGTATTCTTTAAACATATAAATCTCCAATCTGTTTTTACTGTTAATATGAGTAAGCGTATCATTAAACTTAATTGAGATATATGATAATATTTGATTTACATATTGGCAATTATATTTAGTTGTTTTCAGAAAAAAAACGTTTATTCATTAAATGATCTTCATTAAACTGAATTAAATCCCATAAGTTCCCATATAAATCTTCAAAAACAGCTACTTCTCCATATTCAGCCTTTTGGGGTGGTCTAACAAATGAAATACCTTTTTTAAGCATTTGGTTATAATCTCGCTCAAAATTATCAGTGCCTAAAAATAGAAAGACTCTACCACCTGTTTGATCTCCAATAAATTTTTTTTGAATAGATTTTGAAGCTTTTGCAAGTAATATTGTTGTCCCACTTGAATTAGGTGGTGATATAACGACCCATCGTTTATCTTGTTCGGGTTGATAAGAATCTTCCAATAATAAAAAGTTTAATTTTTCTGTATAAAATTTAATAGCTTCATCGTAATCATTTACAACTAATGCTATATGCACGATTGATTGTTTCATAGATTCTCCTTCATTTGGTATATTTTGTCAAAGATATTATCTCATACTTGACTATTGATTAACATAACTGATTATTATGCCAAGTTACATCATCTAATGTTCAACACCAAATGGCAGGAATATTAGGTACATTAACAGCAGTAACTAAATTAGTATGTTTATAATGTTTCTAAAAAGTAGATGTTGAACTATACATAAAAAATAAAAACCTCATGAAATTAGTTTCTTAAAATACTGATTTCATAGGGTTCTTATTTTTTAATTTTGTATTAGCCTCTTTTGGGACAACTTTAAGAAGGTTCCATTTTTTATCAAATTATTTAAGCTAGTTCATTTTCTTATAAATAATTACTCCCAAAAAACAAACTATTAATAATAAACATATGCCAATAGTGAATAACCTACCTACTTTTGATTGAAAATTCCAATCTTCTTTAAAGACTTCTACATATTTTTTTAAAAAATACAGACCACATATACCATTAGCAAAAATGCCAATAATAGCTAAAACCGACAAAAATAAATTTTCAAAATCACTGATAGACAGTATCAATCCACTAATATAAACACAAACCAAACAAATCTTAATATCTCTTATTTCTGCTCTCTTTTTAATATTCTCCACAACTTCTGATCCCTCCATCAATAATTCATCTAGAGATATGTCAAATAATTTTTTTAATCGAATAAGACTATCTAAATCAGGAGTTGTCTTACCTGTTTCCCAATTCGAAATTGTTTTGCTCGATACATACAATTTTTCACTTAATTCTTCTTGAGTCATTTTATGTTCAATTCTTTTCTGTTTTAACATGTTCTTTATTTCCATATCTCAACCTCAGTTTATATAATTTTTTTAATTTTGTATTCCTAAACTCTTTCTAGTTCCTTAAAAATCACTAGAAATTATTTTCTAAATCAATAAAAATGGATAATCAGACATATTAAGCACCCTTTTATCTGCATTTTTAGTACATATGTTTATTATACGGTAAAAAGTAATAAAATAATATGTTTTAAATTTTGATTAACATATTGATAGTTATAGTATGTTAAATTCTATGGTGGCTTTACAGAATAAATGAAACACAATAAAAATCATACTCTTTTTATTTACTTCTACAATGAACTATACTGGTTGTAGATTGGTAAAACTATTAGGAGGTAACAACATGAAAGCTATTGAAATGACTGAATTTGGAAATCCGGATGTTTTAAAATATGTGACTAAGGAAATTGCCGAACTTGGAAAAAAACAAGTTAAAGTCAAGTTATATTACGCAGGTGTCAATCCCGCTGAAGCTTATATTAGACAAGGTGGCTATGCCTTTTTTAATCCACCGTTACCATATACACCTGGCTTTGACGGAGCTGGTATTATTGAAGAGATTGGAGAAGAGGTTACTGATTATCAAATAAGAGATCGGGTATTTATCGCTTCTGCTCTAGGTGATTTTTTTACTGGCACTTATGCTCAGTGGATAGTTACCTCAACAGACTCCATTAGACATTTGGATGAGCAAACTAGTTTTCAAGAAGGTGCTGCTCTAGGCATTCCAGCAACTGCTGCTTATCGCGCGCTATTCCAAAGAGGACATTTGAAAAAAGGCGAGCGTGTTTTAATTCATGGCGCTTCTGGTGGTGTCGGCACCTTAGCTCTTCAAATGGCTAAAGATGCCGGAGCCTATGTCATCGGGACAGCTGGTAATAAACATAATATGGAGAAAGTCAGAGCTAATGGTGCTAACCTAGTACTAAATCATAATGAAGATGGCTATTTAAACCAGATAGATGGTGTTGATTTAATCATTGAAATGCTAGCAAATGTTAATCTTGAAAAAGATTTAGACCTATTAAATTCTCACGGTCGTGTGATTATTGTTGGTAATCGTGGTTCTCTTGAGTTTAATCCGAGATTAACGATGGCTAAAGAGGCAGATATTCGTGGAATTGCGATTTGGAACGCTACTCAAATAGAGCGAGCTGAAAGTTTAGATGCTATTGAAACCTATCTAGCTAACCACATTTTAAAACCTGAAATTGGTCCTATCTATCCATTAGAAAAAGCTTCTCAAGCACAACATGATGCTATCCATGAAGCCTCAAAAGGAAAAATTATCTTGAAATGTCACTAAAATAAGCTTTTCTTTCTAAAGAAAAAAATACAGGAAGCCCAAAATAATGTATTGCGTTATCCAAAGAAGATAAAGATAGGCTCTCTATCTTATATATAAAAGATGCGGCTACATTGATGAAGACATAATAAAAGAAGAAGAACCTTATTAAATCAAGGTTCTTCTTCTTTAGTCTCAATAAAACACTTACTTATTCCTTAATAGATGACTCATTTTCTAATACAAAATTGATTGTTTCAATGTCAAAGTATTGCGTTAATAAGTTGTTAGCAACTGCAAATAATTCCGTTGGTTCTTTGTAATGATTAGCTACTTTTTGTTGTAAGTTGCCTTTTTTGACAATCAACTTGTCATACTCAGGAATAACAGCGACTTCATTACCCTCTTTTTTGTACACATCGTAATCTTCAGACATGTCATACTCTTGGTGTAATTTATATCCATTTGCTACAACGATTGCCATCAGCAATGAATTTAAATCCAATTCATCTAGGACTTGTTCTTTCTCCCCTAACTCAATCACATAAATATCTTCCTTAAAAGTTGGACAAGCATTGCATCCACCATTTAAAAGTTCTAACCCACGTTTAATTTTAATCTCTTCCATGACTTCCACCTCATCTTTAATAAGTTCATTTTATCACAACATATAAAAAGACGTCTCTAGAATGCTTATTCTTTTACTTGTTTGTTATACTAAAGAATAGGGAGGAGATTAAGTATATGATAACTACTTTTTGGGAAAAGTTTTGTCAGGAACAAAATATCAACACCGCGATTCCTGAAGCTTGGATGTTTGGTGATCAGACAAAAGCTATGGGAGATGAGCTGGGGAACCTAGTCTTAGAAGGAAAGAAAACAGGAACCTGCTCAGCACACGCCTTATATGAACGAGAAAAAGAACCTCTACCACAGGTGGGGCAATACGATATTATTCTAAATGGTGATGGTGAGCCGATTGCGATTACCCAATTAAAAAAGGTCACAGTCATTAAAATGGATGACGTCACACCTGAATTTGCCAGAAAAGAAGGCGAAGGGGATTTAAGTTATGACTATTGGTATCAAGAACATGTTCGCTTTTTTACCCAACAATTTAAAGAAATGGGTTTGTTTTTTTCAACGGATATGTTACTGGTCTGTGAAGAATTTGAAGTTGTTTATAGAAACTAAGATAAGAATGGAAAAAAGAGGCTACGATCTATTTAGATTATAGCCTCTTTTACAAACTAAACGGTTTAACAGAAGTAGCTTCTTTAAGAAATAAGCTGAACACTTCTGTCACAACCTCTCTTTTTCTTAATTTCTTACGTTACCTAGCCATTCTTTAGCTCGTGATACTTCTAAAAAGGTCAATTGATGGGATTTTGTCCACTCTTCTGTGAGCCTAGCTCCTCGTTCTCTCAATAATGACAAGACTCTTTGACTATCAGCTAAAGATACGATTGGGTCTTGTGTCCCCATAGTAACAAAAACTTGTGTCTCTTTAAGATCTAAATGATTCGTTACTTCCACTGGATACATTGGATGGAACAATATAGCTGTTTGATAAATTTCTGGGTGATCCAGTAATAATCTCATACCTATATTAGCTCCGTTTGAGTAGCCAACTAATACCACTTGTTCCAATGAAAAATCATGGGTATTGGCTAATTCTTTAATAAAGTCATCTAGTTCTTTACTGCGCTCTGCCAAGTCTTTTTCATCAAAGACACCTTCTTCCAATCGACGAAAGAAACGTGGATAGCCATTCTCTAGTATCGCTCCTCTAATGCCGATTAATGTAGCCTCTTGATTCAAGTCTTTTCCCACATCAATCAAAGACTCTTCTGTTCCACCTGTTCCGTGCAGTAACACCAACACTGGTGCATCTTTTTTTCCTTGTTGAATGATATAATTCATCTCTTCCACTCCCTTCAATCTGGTCTTTTTAAGGTCACTCGTTTTCCTAGAGCGGCATAATCATTCCCTGCTAAACGGCTCATAGGATTTAGTTTATCTGGGTCAATTCGTCCCTGATGATACAACTCTTCTTTCACATGATACGTCTCAACTTTTAATAACAATAAATCTGCTGTGACAGTGTTCTCAGTCTTAATCGGAACATGTTCGTACAACGAAACTTCCATTTTAATACTAAGTTCATCGATCAAAGGCACTGACACCACAGCTCCTTGCGTCATCGTAAAAGTCGTACGACTCAGCTCACTTTCTGTTGACTCTAAGTTAGCAGCTGTTTCATTAATGTTTTGAATATTCTCTTCATCAGCTATATGGATAACTGCTTCTTTTTTAGCTAATATATTTCTAGCAGTGTCTTTCATCACACCTGATTTTCGTTGAATCGCCAAAGAGACAATTGGAGGATTTGATGTCACAATATTAAAGTAGCTAAAAGGGGCAATGTTAAGTACCCCTTCTTCTGACAAACTTGTGACAACTGCCACTGGCCTTGGAATAATTGAGCCGATTAATAATTTATAATTATCTCTCTCCGTTAATTCCTCTGGTTTAATAGATAGCATGACTCTCCTCCTTATCTAATGGGTGGTAGACTTTCTTCTAGATTTTTTCTCATGTATTCAAATTGAGGTGGCAACATTAGATTAGTTCCTAATTCTTCAAAGCTTTCATTAATAGTGAATCCTGGACCATCTGTTGCTAACTCAAACACAATATGTCCTTTTTCAGCAAAGTAAACAGCTTTGAAATACTGACGATCTTTAATTTCAGTGACATTGTAACCTTCATTGTATAAGAAGTCTTGCCATTCTCTGTGCTCAACTTCATTAGGAATTGACCAAGCAATATGATGCACCGTTCCTACACCAAAGCGACCTCTTGGCAATCTTTCTTTTGGCACAATAATATGATGTTTTTCTTCACCTACAGTTAGTAAATGAGTGGCTACATCGTCTTCTTTTTCAACAACTAAGCCCAAGTCATCTCTTAATGTTTCCACTGTTTGTTTAGGTTGGCTAGTTAAAAGAGCTGTCCCGTGGAACCCTAAAATAGCAGGTGTCTCGCTTTCAATAGTAGATTCTACTAAAGCAATAGCTAACCCATGAGTGTCTTCAAATTCCATTGTTGGTGCTAAAAATAAGCGACTGATCTTAAAATCGATGTCAAAACTTGTTAAGCGTTCGTTCCAATAACCCATGCTTCCTTTTGGAATGCGAAAGGCGATTCGACCAACTTGTCCACTACCCACACGACCTTGATGTTCATTTTTCCAGTTGAAAAAAGTCATTGTTGTACCAACTTCTGCTTGTTCGTTACCAAAGTATAAATGGTAAGTATTTGGGTCATCAAAATTAACGGTTTGTTTGATTAATCTTAATTGTAAGATACCTTCGTAGAAAGCCACGTTTTCTTTAGGGTCTCCTACAATAGCTGATATATGATGTATTCTTTTAATTGCTTCCATAAGTATTAACTCCTTTTTGTATTAAATGGTTTAATAACGCCTTCGATATACTCTCTTTTTTCTTCTAAGAAAGGTGCTAGAGATAGACTTTCACCTAATGTTTCATAAGGCTCGTCTCCCATAAATCCAGGCTCATCTGTTGCTAATTCCACTAAAATGTGACCAATACGCACATAAAGTGATTCAAAATAATAACGATCCACGTGACCAGAGTTAGCTAAACCTAAACGGTCAAACAAGTCTTTCCACACAAATAGTGATTCTCTTGTTTTCACTCTGAATGCCACATGATGAACTTCACCGTATCCTTGGCGAGCGTCTTGACTCTTTGTATCTTCTACTAAGACCATTTGAGCGCCATTACCACCTTCACCGACTTCCATGAGATGGCGGTTGCCTTCCTGAGCAATTTCTTTAAATTGAAACACTTGCTCCATTAAGCCTTTAAAGTTCTCGAAATAGCTAATAGTTATTTCCACTCGACCTAAGCCATAAATAGCATATTGTTCTGGCACGGGGCCTTTTTTCCAAGGAATCCCTGGTTTCATCCCTTGATTAGTTTGATCAGACATTAATTGATAGCATTGCTCATCTTCATCCCAAAAGTTTAATACTTTTACACCAAAACTTTCAGTGATTTCTTCATGACGGACACCAAACTCTTCAAAACGGTTTTTGTAGTAAACAAGAGCTTCATCTGTTGGAACACGGAAACCTGAGCGACTAATGGTATTCGTTCCTTTAGCTCCTTTTGGATTATTTGGAAAATCAAAGAACGTCATAGTTGTTCCTGGTGTTCCGTAGTCGTCAGCAAAGTAAGTGTGATACGTATAAATATCATCTTGGTTCACTGTTTTCTTCACTAATCTCATACCTAAAATATCTGTAAAGAAACGGTAATTTTTCTCCGCATCACTTGTCATTGCTGTTACGTGGTGTAATCCTAATAATTGATCTTTTTCTTGAATCTTCATCTCTTATCCCTCTTTCTTATATCTCTTTATCTAATCGTCGATTGACTTTACCTAGTAATTTAATCAGTTGAGTTAGCTCATCATCATCTAAAGAAGAAAAACAAGCTGAAATAGTTTTTGCATGGAGAGGAAAAATCTCTGCCATTAATGACTTGCCTTGTTCTGATAGGCTCACATAAGTCATTCGTTTATCTTTTGGGCTCACTGAGCGAATGACATAGCCCTTTTTCTCTAGTTGGTCAATTACATAAGTGGTACTACTACTAGCAATTAAGATTTTTTCTTTAATGTGTTGAGTGGCTTGTTCCCCTTGATGGAATAATAACTCCATCACTGAAAACTCAGTCATATTCAACCCGTAACAAGTAACATCTTGTTTCACTATTTTTTCTAACTTATTGCTCCCTCTCATGATGCCAATAAAAGCACCCAAGGCCTTATCTTCTCGTTTCATGTTGTCATCACTCCTTTACCTATTTAATTTATCTCGAATTCGAGATAATAATCTAAAAAAATATAAGTTACTTTTCTTAACTTGGTCTTAGTATAACTCCTTACTTACAAAAAGTAAACAGATTTGACTTACTTTTTGTAATAGAGTTAAAAAGAGCGTGATATCAAGCTTTTGACTTGTTATCACGCTTTTTTTATTTCCTCATTTGATTCAATCGATAAAACCGAAGCACCATAATCGTTTCATAAATAGCTAAGACAAATAAAACCGCCGCAATCAACATGACTGTTTTACCATTTAATAAATGATAACTATAGATAGATAAAATAGCCCCTAACACAAAAGAAAAAACAACACGGAAAAAGTGAAGGAAATTCTCCTTATCCTGAGTTTCTCTTGTTTTGAGATACTCATAGAAATTAACGGCTAAACCTTTAATATTTCCCGTTGTAAACAAACTTGTATAGGTTTTACCATCTATCTTATCAAAAGCCACCCACTGAATCGCTGCTGTGAAAGCTATTAACACTGTCACAAAGGTGCTATGGCTATTAACTAAAGGTAGTCCCACCACTAAAAAGACTAAGGCTTCAAAGTATAAGATAAACAAGCGCCAATAATGAATTTGTTTCTTTTTAAAAAAATCAATGGCGTACTTAGCTAACAAGATACCTGTAAAAAAGCACATGATTGAAAGAATCTTCTTCCAAACACTACTCCACTCCCCATCAAATCCTTGAATAATAGCTAAGATAACATTACCTGTTTGAGCAGAAGCAAACACATCATAATGGATATACGTGTACGCATCCATCGCTCCCCCTATAAAGGTCAAAATCAGTCCTACCATACGATCTTCATGAAAATTTGTTGTCATTTTATCACCAGCATTTTTTAAGATGGCTCTATTTTAACACAAAACCACTCAAAACAGGATTAATCAACAGAATAGAGGCCGACATTTAAGTCAGCCTCTATTCTGTTTTTCAAAACTTTTTTACTAGTCGTTAACAGCGTCTGCCACACTTTTAGCCACAACTTTTGCCACGCCTTCTTGGAATGGATCTGGAATAATATTAGTTGTCGACAACTCTTCTGCAGGAACTAAACTAGCAATTCCTTTAGCTGCAGCAATTTGCATGTCAATCGTAATATCTCTCGCACGAGCGTCTAGAGCTCCTCTAAAAATACCAGGGAATGCTAAAACATTGTTGATTTGGTTAGGGAAGTCACTACGTCCTGTTCCCACAATATAAGCACCTGCTTCATGAGCTTCATCTGGGAAAATTTCTGGTGTTGGATTAGCCATAGCGAAAATCACAGGTTTCTCAGTCATTTCTTTAATCCATTCAGGTTTCAACACGCCCGGTGCCGATACACCTACAAAAACATCTGCGCCTTTTAGAGCGTCTTCTAACGTGCCTTCACGCAACTCACGGTTAGTTACTTTAGCAATATCTGCGTGATGAGGAGCTAATGTTTCTGATTGAGATTCAGAAATAATCCCAAAACGATCGACTACAGTAATATGTTTCACACCAGCTGCTAAGAATTTACGAGTAATAGATAAACCAGCTGAGCCACCACCGTTGACCACAACTCTTACGTCTTCAATGTCTTTTTCGATTAGTTTAAGGGCATTGTAAAAGGCCGCTAATACAACAATTGCTGTCCCGTGTTGGTCATCATGGAACACAGGAATATCCAATTCTTCAATCAAGCGACGTTCAATCTCAAAACAACGAGGGGCACTAATATCTTCTAAGTTAATCCCACCAAATGTAGGAGCAATCATTTTGACTGTTTGGATAATTTCCTCTGTATCTGTTGTGTCTAACACAATCGGTACAGAGTCTACATTAGCAAAGCGTTTGAAAAGAGCTGCTTTTCCTTCCATAACTGGCATTGCTGCTTCTGGTCCAATATCGCCTAATCCTAATACAGCCGTTCCATCACTAATAACAGCTACTGTATTTTTTTTAGTTGTTAACTCATAAGCTAGTTCTTTGTTGTCAGCAATTGCTGAAGACACGGCTGCAACACCTGGTGTGTAGGCAATACTCAAGTCTTCTTTGTTGTTGATTGCTACTTTTGATTCAACGGATAATTTTCCGCCGTTTTCTCTGGCTTGTTCAATTGCTAATTCTTTTACGTCTTTCTTTGTCATGGTTATTTCCTCCCCTAATTTAGAAAATCATTCTTAAGATAGCTGTCATGGTAATAACAGTAATCGCACCACCAAGTCGTGTGGCTACTTGAGCAAATGGCATTAAGTTCATACGATTCGTTGTACTTAAAATAGCCACATCTCCTGTACCACCCATTCCACTTTGGCAAGCTGAAATAATAGCTGCTTCTACTGGATACATATTCATAAAACGTGAAATGAAAAATCCTGTCATGATAACAGTGAATACCGTACTAATAACCACTAAGAAATATTGCCATGTTAGTACACCAACAACGTCTTTTAATGGAATGTAAAGTAATCCTAAACCTGCCATCAATGGGAAAGTAAAATTCCCTGAAATAAATTTGTATAATTGTTTTGATCCTTTTTGTGTTTCTTTTGGCACAACGTTTAAATATTTTAAAAGAGCTGCCACAACAATCATTAAAACAGGACCTGGGAAACCAGTTAAATGTTGTAGTAAACCACCTGTGATAAATAACGTACACGCAGTTAAGACACCTGCTCCCATTAATTTCACATCAATTGGTGATTTATCTTCTTCTAATGCATCGGCTAAATCATCAGAATCTCCCATTTTTACTAATTGACCTTGACCAGATAAGTGAGGTTTCTTTTCCCCTAAACGACTAATAATGGCTGAGCACATAATGGCAAAGAAATTACCAATAATCGTTGCAGGAATTAATTGTCCCACTAACTGTTCACTACCCATACCAGTAATGGCACTGTAACCAAGTGATAAAGGTAAAATTCCTTCACCAATACCTCCTGCTAAAACAGGTGTGACAACAAAGAATAAAGTTTGTTTCCAATCCATACCCAGAGCCACTCCAACTGCTGTTCCAACACCCATAGCTAAAATCATTCCAAGTAACATCGGAATAATCATTTTCATCAAGCCTTGAACTAATATTTTACGGTTCATTCCTAAGATACTACCACAAACAAGACAAGCAATATAGAAGTATAAGAAATTTGCTTGCTTCATTAGCATATCTGCTGATTTTAAAACGTTCTCATTTATTAAATTGAAAAAAACTAAAATAGACGGTACTAATAATGACATAATAGCTGGACCACCAAAATTCTTAATAACAGGAATATTAGCACCAATCGTTCCTAACAACCAACCCATGGTTAAAATAACTGCAAAACCACCTAACATGTTAACCGGTAATTGCTGTAAGTAGGCAGTAATCAAAATAACTGTTGATAAGACAATATAAACTGGTAAGGGAACAGACCCTACATGAATATTCATCCAATCTTTCTTTTCTTTCACTGATGTACTGTGTTTGACTACTTTTGGTTTATTTAACTTTGTTTCCACTTGTTTTCCTCCTTTGTTTTTACACCCACAGTGTATTGGAAGCGTTTTTTTAAAGATACATTATTTAACTAATTTAAATTAATCCAACTAATTAAATTTCAGAAATATTTGCTATAATGAACATAAAAGGGAGGGATTTCATGAAGAAAAAGCTTAGTTTACAGGCCTTATTGTCACTAACCTTTATTGTAACTTTATTAATTTCTGTTTCCATTTCTTATGGATTGATTGTGAAAAATGCGGCTAATCGTGTCAAACAAGACGAAGAAAGACTTCTCTTAAATACAGGAAAATACCTCGCTGAAGAACCGTTGATTATTAACCAACTTAAAGAAGAAAAAACGAGTCTTGAACTTCAACAATACGTGGCTCGAGTTTCTGAGGTTTATCATTTAGACTTCATTGTGGTCATGACGATGGATACTCTACGCCTGACTCACCCCGATCCCAAACAAATCGGAAAACACTTTATTGGCGGAGACGAACAAGGGGCTCTTCAAGGAAAAAGCGAAACCTCGATTAGTAAAGGAACTCTTGGAAGGTCATTACGGGGATTTGTTCCAGTCTATGATACTCAAGATCCTAGTAAACAAATTGGCGTTGTGGCTTTAGGTATCAAAATGAATTCCTTAGCTGAGATGATTAATCAATCCAAAAAAGATTATCAACTCTCACTGATTATTAGTTTACTCTTTAGTTTATCTGTAGCTTTTGCCTTGTCTCTGTATTTAAAACGGACTTTACTGAATCTAGAACCTCAAGAAATTGCTTCAATTTTGGAAGAACGAAATGCTATGCTAGAAGAGACAAAAGACGTTATTGTGGTTATCGACTTGAAACAACACATCTTACTAGCTAACGCTCAAGCTCAAACGTTGTATCAATACACCACCCAACAAACTGATTGTGTGGGTAAACCAATCCAAGAATTACTCCTTCATTTTGATGTCACTAGATTAGACAAAAAAACGGAACAACTTTATCAACAACACGGACAAGACTACTTACTATCAGCTGCTCCAATTGTGGTGCGTGGACAAACAACTGGGCATATTTTGTTTCTACGAAACGCTACCGAAACCTTGTTTGTCACAGATCAACTAGCTAATACCACAGCTTACGCCACAGCTCTTCAAAGCCAATCACACGAATTCATGAACAAACTTCATGTCATTTACGGCTTAGTGGATTTAAATGCTTATGATGAGTTACACACTTACTTAGAAGACTTACTACAGCCAGAAAAAGAATTCGCTAGACACTTAGCCTTACTTGTTAAAGACCCTATGATTGCCGGTTTTTTAATTGGTGAAAGACAAAAATTCTCAGAAATAAAAACGACTTTAACCATCGATATTTTCCCTGAGATTCCGTTATGTGCCGACGCTGAGAAACGAACAGATTTTATTACTATGCTTCGCTACGTCCATCACGCTTTTTTACAAAAAAAATTACCTGAATCTTTGACCTTACTCCTTGAGTGGCAAGAGCAACAGATTCAAGCAAGCTATACGTTTTTACCTAATGACTTTGATGAAAATGATTGGGAAGACATCAAAAAAGGACTCGACTCATTCTACTTAAAACAATTTCTACTTGAAACAAAAAGCGAGATGACTTTTACAGCTGATTCACTCGTCATCATCACCCAATTTCCTAAGGAGGTAACTTAATGACCCGCGTACTTATTATTGAAGATGATCCTATGGTGCAGTTTATCCATAAAAGTTACTTAGAAAAAATTAGCCAAACAATGACTATCTACACCTCAACAACACTTAAAGAAAGTCGTGAATTATTAGAACAACACGAGATTGATTTGATTTTACTCGACATTCATTTAGAAGATGGAAATGGTTTGCAGCTACTAGAAGAATTAAGACGACAAAAATACGACATGGATGTCATCTTAATCACCGCCTCAAAAGAATCTCTTTTAGTCAAAGAAAGCCTACATTTAGGCGTACTTGATTACCTAATCAAACCCTTCACTTTTGATAGATTTGAAAAAAGGGTTGCTCTTTACCATCAAAAAACAACTCAACTCAATCAAAGTGAGATGAACCAAGAACATATTGATGCCTTCTTACAAGGTCAAAGAACCCTTGAAGAACCTGAAGAAGAAGAATTGGAAAAAGGGCTCACACCTGAAACTTTACAATTTGTGATTTCAACTATTCAACAACTAGAGCAACCTTTTAAAATTCAAGACATAACAGACAAGACAAAATTATCTCACGTCTCTGTCAGAAAATATGTGGCTTACTTAGAAAAAAATGGACAACTTCTCAGTGAGAATATCTATCTAAAGGTCGGTAGACCTTACAAAGTCTTTTACTTAAATCAAAAAGAGGAACTGTAACTTACTCAAGTCACAGTTCCTCTTTTTTAATACTTATCTGATTGTTTTAAATGCTTCTGACCATAAAATTAATTCATCTAACATATCGTTAATACCTGGTTCCATGTGTTCACCTGGTTTGAATGTTGTGAAGTTTTCAAAATCAGTGAATAAGTTAAATGCAGGGTTAGTACGTACGTCTGCTACTTTTTGTTCGCCTAAAACTAAACGAATTTGTTCTGAAGCACGAACACCACCAGCTGAACCATAACTTACAATCCCAGCAGCTTTATTGAACCACTCGTCACGAGCGCTATCAATAGCATTTTTCATTGATGCTGCCATACCATGGTTATACTCTTGAGCTACAAAAATGTAACCATCTAATTCATTGATTTTTTCATTCCATTTTGTGTTAGGTGTTGCTGTTCCCATAAATGGTAAGTTGTATTCTGCTACATCAACAATTTCAAATTCATGACCTTCTCGTTTGTCTGCAATCTCTTTAATATATGCTCCAACTTGTGGGCTAACGCGTCCTTCTCTTGTGCTTCCTAAAATAATTCCAAATTTCATGTGTGTTTCCTCCAATTAAGTTTATCTGTATTTTCAAATGTTATAAAAGTATTTGATTAATACTTTGTTATTTCTTTGATGTTATTAGTATATTACACTTACTTTTAATAAGTCAAAACAAAAGACTTACTTTTTATAAGTTTTTTTATTATTCTCCTCAAATCCTTGAAACTAGTACGTTTACAATGACTCTTAACTAACTTTTATTCTCTTTAACTTGCTTGAGATTGAATTAATACAAAAAAGTGAAATGATATACCTTTCTTTATAGCAAAATTGTCCGACTTTTTTATCCCTTCAATGCTATACTAATCACAATTACTTAACTCGAGGAGTTTCCATAAATGAATACAACTTTACAGCCTATTATCGACTACATAGAAGACAATTTAACAACAGACCCCATTCTACATGATTTGACGTAAAGATAAAAAAAGACCGAAACCTTTCGTTGCAGTCAGGTTTCGGTCTTTTCGTATAGTTTTTCTTAAATTAATAACATTTCGCATTTATATAATGATTTTAAATATCAATCAGAATACTTATTTTAATATTACTAGTAACATTAAAATAAGTAACATAAACCAACAGATTAAAAGCTAATTAAGTGTCTCTAAGAAAAGAAATTATCTAGATATTTTTCTCTTCTGATAGAGGTAGAAAGCACTAATAGCTAGTAAAATAATCGTACCTACTATTGTTATCCATTTTACTTTTTGTTCCCCAGTTTTTGGTAAATTATTCCCAGTTTTATTTGAATTATCCGGTATTTTTGGTTTTGTTGTAGTAGGATTATGGGTATTAGTAAGCATTAAATTTCCTGTGTTTTCTCCAGTAATCGTAGCCACATACCCTTTAACATTTCCAACTTCAGAAATTGTGTACTGAATCGGCTTGCCATCTTTATCAGCCATATCCAATTCTTTCCAACTGTAAGTCCAGTTGCCTTTTCCATTTAATTCAATAGCTTCACCTTGTTTTTCTCCATTTGCATGCAATTGGATTTTAATACTATTTGGTCGAATACCATCTTGATTATTGTTATCTTCCCAATGTTTAGTAACAGTTGCGCTAATTTTTCCAGGATTATACGTATTAGTAATATCGAAACCACTAATTTGAGTGATGTAGTTTTCTACTATATCTTCAGTCACTGTATAGACAATTTCTATGCCGTTTTGATACTTCGGTAGATCGTTGAATGTATATTGCCAGTTATCATCCGCTGTGACTGGTTTACTATCAACTTGTTTTCCATCAGCTAGTAAGTTTACAGTGATACTATCTGGTCGAATACCATCTTGATTGTCTTTATCATTCCAAGTCTTAGTTCCAGAAACCTCTGTTAATTCAGCTATATGAGTATTGGTGATTGTTACATTTCCCTTATCAATCACTGGTTTACTTGCTTGGTAACCTGAAGGAACATCTAGTTCTTTTACAGTGTACTTAATGGCTTTTCCTGCAGTTTTAATATCTAAATCAGTCCAGTTGTAAGCCCAGTTATCTGCACTAGTTAAAGTAACTGGTACTCCTTTAGCTACCTCATCAGCGTAAAGTTGAACTTGAATGCTTGTTGGACGCTTGCCATCTTGGTTATTGTTGTCTTCCCAAATCTTCGAAACTCCAATGTTTGTTTTTCCTGGTGTATAAGAATTGGTGAAATCAAAACCATTGTTTACAGATGTGTAATCAGTAACAGTATCTTCAGTCACTGTATAGACAATTTCTATGCCGTTTTGATACTTCGGTAGATCGTTGAATGTATATTGCCAGTTATCATCCGCTGTGACTGGTTTACTATCAACTTGTTTTCCATCAGCTAGTAAGTTTACAGTGATACTATCTGGTCGAATACCATCTTGATTGTCTTTATCATTCCAAGTCTTAGTTCCAGAAACCTCTGTTAATATCGGAGTGACTGATTTAATAGGATTCACCACAGTTATAAGAAAACCTTTATTATCATTCGCTGTGACTGAAAATTCATCTACTCCGTCTACACCATTAATAGAATAAATCGGCTTATCATACTCAGGTAATTGGGATACTTCAACTATTTTATATTTTCCATAATCAAGGTTTGAAAATTTAATTTCACCAATCGAGTCCGTTGACCGTTCTATTTGACCACCGTCTTTAGGTTTATAGTCTGAGAAATTGCCATCAGAGTCTAATTTTTGTAATTTAAATGTAATATTAGGAAGAAGATTTCCTGAATCATCCTTCTTAATAACCTTAACATTTTGTGGAAGAATTCCTTCAGCGCCACTATCTATAGTTTGGTAATTAACAATAGTGCTAGAATCTATACTCTCTCCAGAGTTATATCTTAGCTCTGCTTTATTTGCTATATCTTGAGTTGGGGTATTTTTATCTACTTCTGTAGAAATACTAACAAATGATGCTATATGCATTTTCCCCTTAGTCACTTCTGACAATTTGTTCAAGCCATTAATAGTATTTTCTTTTTCTAAATCAGTCAAATCATCACTATTTACCGTAGAAATCAGTTGTTCTAAGGTCTCGTTTCCAGAAAGACTTCCATGAAGGTCTCCAAAACCGATTAAGACTATTTGTTGCCCTGTATCATCTGTATATATACCATACGAACCAGGAGAGGTTTTTATCCGATTATAGAAATCATCATAACTCTCACCAAGTGATGGAACTAACTTATTAAAAGACATCTGCGAAATTGTAGCATAATTCGCCGAAATTATGTTGTTTTTTGAAAGAATAGGTATCACATTACTTATTAAAACATTGACTACTTTTTGGCCTTTTGTGAGTGTATCTACTAATACTACATCATTTTTTACAGGAGGATTCCCTCCAGTCATGGCGCTTTGAAGGGTATCATAATTAACTCTTATCGACCAAAATATCTTATTAGAAAATTGTGTTCCTATTTTATTTAATTCACCATAATTGGGAGTCTCAAATACTTCGCTTCCTCCTCCACTACCAGGAATCACAAAGTCTGGAAAAGTTAATCCACCGTCTATAACATCGTCTTTGCCTTTATCCACTGTTGTTTTCCCAACCATTTTTATATAACCATTTTTTAGACTAGAATAATTTTTGGCTAAATCATTAAATATAATTTTGAGTTTACCGTCAGATACTTTAAATTTCCCAATAGACACACCATCTGAAAGTTTTAAATCTGTTTCACTAAATTCATAAAATGTAAGGTACTTTGATGGCAAATTAATTTCAACATAGTCTCCCGCGTTCAAGGTCCCTGAATCATCAAAATGCCAATAAATTTCAGTATAAATATTTTTATATGCTCCTAGAATATCATTATCTTTTACTTCTGAGTAATTTCCGTCTCCATCAATTATATATAAAATATTTCTATCAATACTAAATGATGAAGTAACATTATTTCCAGTATCAAGTGTTTCTGCAATAACTGTATAATTCATTAAATTTGAAAACAGTGACGAAAACAACAATAAAAAAACTGACAAAACATTAATAATCGGCTTACCTCTAAAAAATTTGTTTGATTTCACTTATATTTTAATCACCTTCTATAT
>NZ_JAFLVX010000050.1:0-2002 GCF_017316185.1 Candidatus Vagococcus giribetii
GTTTTATATTGTTATAAATGCTGTCTTAAAACAATTCAAATTATCTAAACTAAGTGTGGGAAATGTGGCTATCGAAGGAAACGAAACTAATGTTTCTTATTTTAATAAATATATAGATGAAATAATATATTACTTTGAAGTGAATAAATTTAATGTTGTAGTGATTGAAGATGTAGATAGGTTCGGAACTATCAAAGTATTTGAACATTTAAAAGAATTAAATATCTTATTAAATAATTCAAACCAAATAAATAGAAATATAACTTTTATTTATGCATTAAAAGAAGATATATTCTCAAAGATTGAAGAAGGAATTGAAGAACATGAATCTGAATTAAGGACGAAATTTTTTGAATTAATTATCCCAGTAATTCCTGTGCTAGATGGTTTTAATTCTAGAGATTACCTTATACCACTACTATTAGGTAAAGAAAAAGAGCGTATTATAGAAAAAATTATAAGAGAATCGGTAGGAGAAGTTAATAAGCAACCAATAGAAGAATTAATTAAGATAATTAAAGATAATTCGTCTGATCGATTAGAAGAAACACTAAACTCAGAATTTATTAAAATAATAACAGAAGTGTCAATTGAAGAAGGAATCGTTATACTTATATCTAAACTTATGGAAGAATTAACAGAAGATGAAATAAGTATATTGATCAAAATAATAGAAAAAGAGCCATCTGAAGGGCTAAAAGAAGAGTTAATTGAGGAAATAAAAATAGAATCAGTAAACGAACTAACAAAGAGTTTTAAAGAAGGCTCAATGAGGTTAGTAGTCGACAGTGTTATTAATGAACTGAATGCTGAGTTAACTGAAGAAGCTGAAAATGCTTTAAAAGAAAAGATAAAGAATGAATTAATAATAAAAGAAACATTTCTACTAATGATAAATGGGGAGCCTGTTAAACAAACGAGAGAAAAATTAACTAAAAGTGCTAAGTATAATCTAGACAGCAAAATGAAAGTTAATGTAATTAATGAAATAACTGAAAATTATACGTTAGAAAATGAGTTTAAAATCTTTCTAGGTGATATATCATTGCATATTCAAGATTTAAGGATATTGAATAATATAGTAAATGAATACTATACATTTATAGATGTTCACGGAAATTTATCAGGTAGCTTTGATAATAAAAGATTATTTTCTCTGATTACACTAAAAAACTTAATTCCTTCAGTATATACAGAACTTCAAAAGTCAGAAGGGATTCTATATAAAGTGATTGCAACAGATGAATATGAAAATAGCTTTACAGCATCTTTGAAAGAAGACCTTGAAATTTTAGAAGAAGAATTAAAAGAAATTGAAGCTGAAATAAGTATAGATAAACTTAATGCAGTAAGATTATTCTTTTTTGAAAATAGATTTACAAATGAAGATAGAATAAAAATTAACAAAGAGTGGTATGAACTCTCACAAGTAACGACTAAGTTAATAGAGAAAGCTATATCAGCAGATGGTCCAAGTGAAATAGAGAGTTATTCCCATAGACATGGTAATATTAGTTTAAATAAAAATAAATTGATGCGAGTATTCAAATCACCTATTCATGAATTGCAGTCTAACTTAAGCAAAAAAAATAAAGAAGTAGCCAAGATGAGAAATGAAATTAATTCATTCAACCGCTCTTCTTTGCAATACAAAATAAGTAAAAATCTAATTTCAGTTGAAAGTCTTTTTATTGTATCAGGTGAAGATTCTCCGGAAAATGAAGAAAAAGGAATTAATATTCCTACTAGTCACAGATTAGAGGTAACTAATCGCGAAAAAGACTTATTATTGTTTTTAATAACCAACGGGTATTTAGCCGAAGACTATTCTTCATATTTATCAATTTTCTACGAAGGGGCAACACTTGTATCAAGTGATAAAAATTTATTGGTAAAATTAAAATCAAATCAAAGAATAGAATTTGATGAAGAAATTTTTGATACCTCGGTTGTAATTAAAAATTTATCTTTAAAAGATTTTGAAAGGCCGGGTATTCTTAAT
>NZ_JAFLVX010000050.1:2102-4976 GCF_017316185.1 Candidatus Vagococcus giribetii
TGTTTTTATATCTATTTTCTAATGATTACGTAGATAGTAATAATATTCGTAGTGTAGTCTTGAAAAATTGGTTTAGTCAAAATCAGAATATCTATTTAAAACAACTAGATATTTTACTAAATGAAGAGAAAATATCTAAAGTAATATTTAAAATGGTTGAGATGTTCGGTGTAGATTTTTTTAGAAAATCTAAGGAAAGTATGAAATCAAAATTAGTAAATTTAATAATGAGTTCAACTATCTTGGAAGAAAGTTATTTTGGATACCGAGATGGAGTCCTTTTTAATACCATATTGAATGAACCTTATTTTAATGATGAGCCAGAACCAGAATATTTATTAAAAGATAATATAATATCAAGACCAAATTTCTTTAGCGAAATGGAAGATTATGTAACAAAAAGTAAATTAATCGAGAGTCTCGCAAATTTCAATAATAATGATGAAACTTATGATGATGCCAAAATATTATTTGAAGATATTAACATAAGAGACTTGAATAGTCAGGAATTTAATTTGTTTATTAAATTAGAACTATTTGATTTTAACACGAAAATGTTTGAATTTATTTTAAATTATGGTGAAAAAACAATAGTTAATAATGTTTCGTATGAGAATGTTTTACAAATGGAAAATCAAGATTTTAATAACTAACGTTCAAGATAATTTGGATGAATTTATAAGAGATGTCTTATTGGAGTTGGAAGTATTAAATGAAACCGAAGAGAGTTTCATAGAAATGTTAAATTTATATGATGAAGAAGATGCTGAGAATATTAGATATGAGGAACTAATTAGTCATATAAACATCAAACTTTCTGATATTTCAAGGATTAATAATCAAAACTTATGGAACAAAATATTTGAATTTGAAAAGTATAAATTCAATTGGCTAAATCTAATGACCTTCAAGACTTCTGAAAAAGTTGATTTGGAATATTTAAGAGATATTTTTAATGATTCAAGTATTATTCCGCATCTTAAAAAAGATTATGGACAATTTTCTGATAAAACTAAATCTGATATAAAATACCTACTAAGAGGATTAGTTGATAAGGAAATAATAGATGTAAACAATGATAATTTAGAAGTTTTAAAACTATCAAAATATGATGCTTTTGATTTAAATAAACCAAGTATTGAATTTTTAATTAGTAATGACTTAGTAGCTTTCAATATAGAAACTATAGAAAGATTTAGGGAATTTGATTTACAAGCAGAGCTACTTTTAAATTACCAAAATGAATATATCGAAAATGCAAATAAAATTATGTTAACTGTCAGTGAAATTGCTTGTCTGATTAAGGGATGGAATGATTCAGATAAATCACGATTGATTGAATTGCTATTTAACAAAGAGTTCCCAGAACTATTCGTAGATCAGGAATTTATAGAAACGCTATTATCTGAGAAAATCTTAATCACTGATGGACAGATGAATAAGTTAATAAATTTAAATTCAAGTATGGATTCAGTTCAAGAATATTTTATATTTAATATGAATAAAGGTACGTTGGGTCAGGAAACTATTGATACAGTTTTAGAAGCTATTTATATTACTTCTATTGACACATTAACTTCAGATGATTTTGAAGTGATTTTTAGTCAATCATTTGACAGTGAATTATTTGTCAAGTATATGAATTTTGTATTTAGAAAATTTAAGTATACCGATGAACAATATGAAATTGTAGAAACATGGCTGAAAAAACAAGAAATCCCTTATAATCAATTGTACATAGATGGTAGAATGCGTGAAATTGTACTTGAAGATAATAGCATAATAAGGGAACTGATGGATAATTTAATAGATGTCGGAATAGTTTCATCTTACAAAGAAAAAGAACCAGGAAAAATTAGTGTATATGTAAAACGAAATAAACCTGAATCGAAAGTTGAAGTTAAATTACTATAATGTTATTGAATAATTTTGATTAGCTAACAATTGAAAATACATCTATATGATTTTATTATTTTTTAATAAAACTCTCTGGACTACTGACCAAATAGCGGTTTTTTTCTCTTTTGTGTCAGTAGTCCATGCCATTTTCGAGTGTTTTTTAGCTGTTTTTAAGGTATAATTTTGAATAAAAGAGTTTGAGAATCTTTGTGAAATTCTGTGTTATGATGAACCTGAGTTAGTCATATTACCAACTACATTCTGCTGGCGAGGAGATTTAAATTTTCGAGCAGAGCTTATATATGAAGTAAATTTAGATGATGATGGTTATTGTGAAGTCAAGATGACTTTAACAACAATGGGCTGTCCACTAGCAGACGTTATCACAGAACAAATCCACCAAGCGGTAAGTGAAGTGGATGAAGTAGAAGTAAAACTCGTTTGGTATCTGGCGTGGACGACTGATAGAATGAGTCACTATGCTAGGATATCATTGGGGATTAAGTAGGTTGAACTGTTCACATTTAAAATTTGTATGTAGTTCAAAATCATTTTTTGTATACGAATACTATATACATAAGACCTTATGATTTGTTTAGAAAGTAGATTAAGTATTATAAATATCATAACTCTTTTATCAATTTTTAAAATTGATGAGGGAGTTTTTTTGTATGCAAAAATTATTTAAATTACTATAAGAAATGTTGTTTAATGACATAGCACGAGGTATCAGAATGAAACTATAAATAAAATTAAATAGGAATATATCAAAATAGCAATTAACAATATAAGAGTTTTTTGTTAAAAAAGTTTTCTTATTTGAATAAATTGATATAATTGAATTATTAATATCTGAAAGGAATTTAGATATGACAGGCAATTATATTAAATTTAATGGTGAATCCGATTTATCAACGACATATGATATTGAGAACGTTGAAAAGTATATAAGAAATTTTACTGAGGATACTACAA
>NZ_JAFLVX010000051.1 GCF_017316185.1 Candidatus Vagococcus giribetii
AAAAGTTAGACCAAAAATCTAACTTTTGGAGGTCGCTATTTTTATGGCAAAATATAATTTAGAATTTAAAATAAAAATTGTTCAAAAATACCTTGATGGAGAAGGTGGATATGCATATCTAACCAAAAAGTATGGCGTCAGTAGTGAATCACAGCTAATAAATTGGGTTAACGCTTATAAAGAATTTGGTGAAGAAGGACTCTTTCGAAAGAGGCAAAATCAAAAATACTCTGTTCAATTCAAGTTAGATGCGATAGAGTTATATCAAACAAGTGAAATGTCCTATCGCGAGGTGGCTAATACCATAGGCATCAATAATTCTCCGATGATTGCAGCTTGGGTGCGCAAGTTTCGTGATGATGGTATTGAGGGACTTTCAAACCCGAAAGGACGTCCGTCTAATATGACTAAGAAAAATAAAGTGACCAAGAAAAAAATCTCAAAAGTCACACCTGAAGAATCTGAACGTATCAAGGCATTAGAGAAGCAAGTCCGTTCTCTTCAAATTGAGAATGCCTTTTTAAAAGAATTGAGGAAGCTGCGAAAACAGGAAGCCCAACAAAGACGCAAGAATCAATCGCACGAATCATCGACAGCCTCCGAGGATTATTTAAATTAGTTGAGCTTCTTGAAACATTGAAATTTCCTAAAGCAACCTACATGTACTGGCAGAAACGCTTTAATCGTTTAAATCCTGATCAAGAAATCGAAAATCAAATGTTAGAGATTCGCAAAGAACATAAGGACTACGGTTGTCTTCGAATGACAAGAGAACTAAAGGATAGAGGTTTTCACGTTAATAAAAAGAAAGTTCAACGTTTGATCAAAAAACTAGGAATCGAAGTAAAATCATATACTAGAAAATCACGACGCTACAGTTCTTATCGTGGTAAGGTTGGTACAGTTGCCAAAAATCGTATTCACAGACGTTTCTACACTAATATCTGCTATCAAAAAATTACTACTGATACAACAGAGTTTAAGTATTTCGAAGCAGACACCAATGGTGTGATTCGTCAGAAAAAGCTTTATTTAGATCCGTTCATGGATTTATACAATAGCGAAATCTTATCTCACAGAATTTCGGAAAAGCCTAACGCTATCGCAGTTATGGAAGGTTTAGAAGAAGCTATCCAAGTAACTAATGATTGTCCTTTTCGTAGAACATTTCATTCAGATCAAGGTTGGGCATATCAAATGAAAGCATATAGTTGTATGTTGAAGGAACACAAAATTTTTCAAAGTATGTCCCGTAAGGGGAATTGTTTAGATAATTCTCCTATGGAAAATTTCTTTAGTCTTTTAAAACAAGAAATTTTTCACGGTGAAGTTTATCGTAGTTTTGATGAGCTTAAAACAGCTATTGATGATTATATTTACTACTACAATAATAAACGAATGAAAAAGAAATTAAACTGGCAAAGTCCTGTTCAATTTCGAAAAGCAACACAAT
>NZ_JAFLVX010000052.1:0-226 GCF_017316185.1 Candidatus Vagococcus giribetii
GAGTAGGACGTCGCCATGCTTTTTGCGTTTTAACCGGAGGTTTAGCTCAGCTGGGAGAGCACCTGCCTTACAAGCAGGGGGTCAGCGGTTCGATCCCGTTAACCTCCATTTTAATAATGACGACTCGTTAGCTCAGTTGGTAGAGCATCTGACTTTTAATCAGAGGGTCACTGGTTCGAGCCCAGTACGGGTCATTAGAAAAACGCGCCGGCTTAGCTCAGTTGGT
>NZ_JAFLVX010000052.1:326-2855 GCF_017316185.1 Candidatus Vagococcus giribetii
TCGATTCCGGTCCTCGGCATATTTGAAACATCAATCTAATTTTAGATTGATGTTTTTTTGTGTTTTAAAAAAGAGTTTAGCTGGCTGCTGTTTATATCACATTGATTTTTTGGTTTCGCTAAGCATCATGTATATTTGAGGTTGGCATAAAACTTGATTGTAGTTGTTGAGCAGAGTAGTGAGCTATTCAGGACTCCTTCATTAGGAAATTACTTTTTGTATGTTTCTTTAGTTACTTATTGGATCCTTCAGTTAAATCTATTGATAGATCACTCTTCAGATTGGTGGCGGGAAAGTATAAAAGTTTAATAAAGAAGCCTCCAGGAGTTAGTAACTTAATCTCTTGTGAATGCTACTTTTTAATTTATTTATTATAAAGATAAATTGATTCATTTAGTCTTCCGTAGAGTTTACTTGAAACACTAATTTGAAATCATTAGATATCTTTTGTCGGACTTTATGGATAATAATTATAGAAATAGCACTGTTGAAATTTAACATTAGAAGAAATGCTATGAATACTATTGTTTATACTGTTTGAAACACCAGTCATAACTAGAAAAACCTCTTCAAACCTATTATTTTTATCGTTAGAGACATTGAATCGAAGAATATCTTTTGTGGTATCTAACTATACTGCTTCTTTTGAGAGAGTCTATCTATATAAGAGAACGTTCTTTTTATCCTAAATTGCAATCTACACAAAATGCTTTATACTATTGATTTTTTGAATCTATTTCGTATTTCAACTAATGAATAATCTTGTTATTGTCATATCTAGGTTTAAAATTACTGTATTTATCAAAACTCATGAGACTACTTATTGATATATGGAGATGATTTTTACTTGTGTTAGTCTCAGGTACTTCTATAGAATTTTTCTAGTTAGTGTTTTGCATGTAGGCGTGAAAAGTATAGCTTCTACGCTGTGCAGGATAAAATTACCTTATTTTTTCAAGACGTTACCCATGTGATCGAATGTGTAAATAATAAAGAGTAAAAAACTATCTTCATCTTATGTGCTGTAGAGAAGGTGTAAAAGGGTATCAAGAACAGCTTACCTAACTATTGCTTATTATCGATGTATTTTTTTGAGGTTGCTATACTAATAAATGAATATAAAAATTAAATCTAAATGATTTGAAGAACTATAGAAGATCCGAAAGTTTGAGATTAAACTATAAATACATACTGATTTGTTTGATAAGGAGTTCTAACTTCCGTAGGCTAATCGATATGAGTTCAGTGATAAGGGAGTATCTTTGTAGTGACTTTAAGAAGAAAAGAATGATATATTTTTCGCGAGTTCATACAATGTCTTTATCGTAATCTATATAAAACTATTACAAAACTTAGGAGCTTCAAAAACTGCTTGAAGTTATAGAGTAGTTACTACTAATTGAAGAGTATTTAAAAATAAACTCTATCCAATTTAAATAAGGTAGAGCTAGCTAATTTAATATCCAAGAAGCTTGTATGTAATTAGAACTGGTTAGGTCAATTATCAACTGGAGATAAGAAACAAATCGCTTGATAAAAATACTATTGTTTATATAATTTATCTAGATATAAGAGTCATGTTGGGGACTCACTGGTTATAAGTCGTGATTAACTAAATAGAGATATGATTGAGTGGTTGTACTGTATCCAAGAAATATCAAGAAGCAGTGCTGTTTTAGTAAGTATAGACTATCTCTAATTGATTTCGAAAAAACTAGATGCAAATACTAATGGGCTTGTATAAGTATATGGAGCATGGTCTATATTGTAGGATGTATAAGAGATAGTTAGAATAGGGAGACTTTTAATTTTTCAAAAAAGAGTGTCACTAGCAATAGAGAGAGTCGGCTAAACTTAGTGTATTGGGTTATTAATTAAAACTGTCACTCTATTCTCTTAGAACAGTACTTATTTGCTAAGATAGAAGAAGGAATCTTTGAAACAGTTTAAATTAATATTAGAGTTATTTCCAAAAATAAGAGATTGTTAGAATCTAGGTATTCAATTCAAATATGTTATAGGTATAATATATATCGTTTGTTGAGATCAAGTGAAAGAGGATAGCTTCTAAAATCTATCGAAACGACTTTAAAAGAAGTTGAGGATGAAAACCAAGTGTTTTTATCAATCTATAACAATTCGTTTAGATTTATATATAAATAAATATAACTTATATGATTCATAAACGTTTAATATGATCTGTTTTTTTGAGGTGTTATAAAGAAAGAAAAACAATTAACCCTAGACAGAAAACCTATTAAGTGATATGATTCTTTAGTAGCAAATGAATAGGCAACATAATTAAGTTACTGGCTATTATGTCCGTAGATTTAATGACATTAATTAGGCTAACTTATTTTTTTGCTTTTGATTTTAAAAAACTAGCGCCCATAGCTCAATTGGATAGAGTGTCTGACTACGGATCAGAAGGTTAGGGGTTCGACTCCTCTTGGGCGCGTTTTTTAAAGAATGACACGGGAAGTAGCTCAGCTTGGTAGAGTACTTGGTTTGGGACCAAGGTGTCGCAGG
>NZ_JAFLVX010000006.1 GCF_017316185.1 Candidatus Vagococcus giribetii
AATTTGAATGGGTTTAAGACAGCATTTATAACAATATAAAACAGAATAAAAATTCCTAATAAAAATAATAGATAACAAATAAAACTTATAATTTCAATATTTCCTTGAGATAATTCATATCTTTCTTTTAACATAAATTGCAAATTCAGAAAATCTTTTAGAAATAAAAAACTTACAAAAGCTAAAAATTCTACAATCAAAAATGTTATTATTTTCCATTTAGAAATGCCATTTATTTTTTTGAATCTAGAATATGGAAGTTCAGATTTTTTTTCACGATAAATCATT
This sequence comes from Candidatus Vagococcus giribetii, assembly GCF_017316185.1. Classification (GTDB taxonomy): domain Bacteria; phylum Bacillota; class Bacilli; order Lactobacillales; family Vagococcaceae; genus Vagococcus; species Vagococcus giribetii. Next base: position 289 of record NZ_JAFLVX010000006.1, read on the forward strand.
TGTTTAACCAAACTGTTTTCCAGCTTTTCATTCAAGTCAATGACTATTTTATTTCCTTTTTCATCTACAATTTCCTCATGGTCTTTAGTAGAATATGAACCTAATGAAAGGTTTAAATAATTGTATTCATCATGAATATTCTCAAAGTTTCTCAGAATTGTACTTTTCCCAGCTCCATATGAGCTCATCAAAGCCACATTATTAACCCCTTTCATTCTGACACTTTCATCTAATCTGTCTATATACGGTTGAATCTTTTCAAGGTCATTACCTTTCAATGTCTTTGGTGCTAAACTATTTTGTTTATACTTTTCTTCGATAGGTGATTTTTTTTCATTTATCTTATTAATTTTTTTTAATGAAATACGGCTAATTCCCCTTAAAACTTTTTCATAGTTTTCACTTAAATAATATCCAAATACTAGAATTCCTAAGATAATCAATATCAACACTATATTCATATACAATTCCAACAAATTCATCTCCTCTATCTCAATTAAGCTTCTTCAATATTTTTCTAGCGTATGAACTATTAGTTATTAGATCTCTGCCTATACCAAGATATTTAACCTTTATTCGTAAAAGCGTACAAATTTCTCTTAACTTAAACTTAACACTATCAACTCTTGCTTTATTTTATTAATATCATTTATATCTATATACAATCTCCTTAAAAAACATAAGATACATACCAAAATAGTTCGTTGATAATCAGTATATCAAACTTTGTTTAAAAAAAACTGAAATTATATAATTTTAGAAACATCCTATATGTAAATATTGTATGATACTAACAAATATTGGTTATTTTATCTCTAAATATAAACAAAAACTCTTAATCAATTAAAAGAATTGATTAAGAGTTTCAATCTGATTAATAACATTTATAAATAGTAACTTCATTTCTATTTACCAATCTAGCACTTTAAAATTTCGAATTACTTAATCCCCAAAGAAATCCTAGCATATCGACTCATTCTATCAGTCGTCCATGCAGGGTACCAAACTAATTTTACTTCAACTTCTTTGACTTCATCGATTTCTCCCACTGCTTGGTGGATTTGTTCAGTGATAACGTCAGCAAGTGGGCAACCCATTGTTGTTAGTGTCATTTTCACTTCACAGTAGCCATTGTCATCTAAGTTAACTTCATATATAAGACCTAAATTAACGATATCAATGCCTAATTCAGGGTCAATAACTGATTCTAAAGAAGCAATAATTTCTTCTTTAATATCTTCTAATTCTTCTTCTGTCCATCTTTCACTCATTGAGCAACACTCCTCTCATCTTGTCTTCATAATAACCGAGAAAATAGATTTTGTAAATCCATTGAGAGTTACTTCAAATCTAAATCTAACCGGATCATATCTTTCACGCTTTCCCTACGAATCACTAATTGGCTCTTGCCGTCTTCAACAAAAACAACGGCGGGTTTTTGATTTCTATTATAGTTATTTGCCATGGAATAACCATAGGCTCCTGTAGTTGTCATAGCGATAATATCCCCTGGTTGAGTAGGTGATAGCATTAAGTCCTCAATTAATTTATCGCCACTTTCACAGTATTTTCCAACTAGAGTAACTTGTTCTTGGTTTTCTTCTGTCTGACGATTGGCTAAGAAGGCTTGATAGGTTGCTCCGTAAAGAGCTGGACGAATATTGTCTCCCATGCCACCATCAACTGCTAAAAAGTGTCTAACACCTTCCACATCTTTTCTTGATCCAACTGTATACAAACTAGTCCCAGCTTCTGCCACAATAGATCGCCCTGGTTCAATCCAAATTTCCGGTAGTGGATAGTTTCGTTTGTTGCATTCACTTTTCACTTTTTCAACCATTTGTTTGACATACTCATTACTTGGTAAGGGTTGGTCACCAGAGGTATATTTAACCCCAAATCCGCCACCTAAATTTAGGATAGGCGCAACAAAATCAAACTGATCTCTCCAGCTTATCAAAATATCTAACATCTTCTCTGTAGCAACTGAAAAGCCTGTTGTATCAAATATTTGCGACCCAATATGACAATGAATCCCCACTAAATCAAGGTGAATGGCTTCCTTAACTAATTGAAATGCTTTAGCTGCTTGACCACTTTTGACGTCAAAGCCAAATTTTGAGTCCTCTTGTCCTGTTAAAATATAATCATGGGTATGTGCATCTACACCAGGAGTCACTCGTAGCATGACTCTTTGCGTTTTCTCATGTTGCTTGGTTATCTCATCTAACAAACCAATTTCATGGAAATTATCTAAAATAATCATGCCAACGTTATTTGTTACCGCATATTCTAATTCTTCGTAGGATTTATTGTTTCCATGACATTCAATCATTTCAGGTGATACACCAGCTTCTAGTGCTGTATATAACTCACCTTGTGAGACAACATCAAATCCTAAGCCTTCTGATTTGAGAAGTTGATAGATTGCTTTACACGTAAATGCTTTACTTGCATAAACGACACGATGCTTTACACCTAATGCTTCAAAGGTTTCTTTAAAATCTCTTGCTTGTTGCTTGATTAAGGCTGTGTCATAGACAAATAATGGCGTCCCATAATCTTTGACTAGCTCTGTAACTGGACACTTCCCGATTTCCAGTTCTCCTTGTTTGTTGATCTGACTTGTTCCAAATAACAACGGCTCCATAAATAAATCACTCTCTTCATTTTTTGATTGACTGTATTATACCCTAAATAGAGAGAAAAAAAGCCAAAAAAGAGCATAATACTCTCTTTTGACTTTAAAACTTTCTAAATCGCTCATATCGTTGTTCCTGCAACTCAGAAACACTCAACTGTTTTAAGCTATCAAGACTTGCCACTAATTCCTTTTTGATTGATTCACTTAACTCTTTAGGGCTAAGTAAATCTTCTCCATTTGTTTCTGGAATGATTTTTTCAATCACATCAAGTTCTTTTAAATCATAAGACGTTAGTTTCATGATTTCTGCTGCTTCTTCTGCTCTTGAACTATCTTTCCATAAAATAGAAGCAAATCCTTCTGGTGAAAGAATTGAGTAAATGCTATGCTCTAGCATCCAAACTTCGTTGGCAACAGCTAAAGCTAAAGCACCGCCACTTCCTCCTTCACCCGTTAGAACTGAAATAACAGGCACTTTTAATTGACTCATCTCATAAAGATTTCTAGCGATTGCTTCTCCTTCGCCTCTCTCTTCTGCTTCAATCCCGCAAAAAGCTCCCGGTGTATTCACAAAAGTGATGATTGGGCGATTAAATTTTTCTGCTTGCTTCATTAATCTTAAAGATTTACGATAGCCTTCAGGACTCGGTGAGCCAAATTTAGTCGCAATGTTTTCTTCTAGATTCTTTCCCTTTTGAATCCCAATCACCGTCACAGGTTCTCCGTTCAAATACGCAATGCCTCCAACAACAGCGCCATCATCTCCGAAGTATCTATCTCCATGAAGTTCAACAAAAGAATCAAAGATTAAATCAATCAATTCTAAAGAGGTCAGACGCTCAGCATCTCTAGCTAATTTAACAATTGTATTAGCTGATTTTGTTTGTTTCATACGCACTAACCCCTTTTCTGATGCATGGCAAGTAATAATGCCAATGTGTCTTTCATTTCATTTCGAGGCACAATCTTATCGATAAAGCCTCGTTCTAGTAAAAATTCTGCTTTCTGGAAGTCATCTGGTAATTTTTGGCGAATGGTTTGTTCAATCACGCGTCTTCCTGCAAATCCAATCATGGTTTGTGGCTCAGCTAGGATAATATCTCCTTGCATGGCAAAACTTGCCGTGACACCACCCGTTGTTGGATCAGTTAAAACGGTGATATAGAAAAGTCCTGCTTCGCTATGTTTTTTCACTGCACCAGATATTTTCGCCATTTGCATTAAAGATAAAATACCTTCTTGCATTCTAGCGCCACCTGAGGCAGTAAACATAATAACAGGCAATTCTAATTCAGTTGCTTTTTCAAAAGCACGAGTAATTTTTTCTCCAACAATACTACTCATACTTCCCATAATAAAGCGACTATCCATAATACCAATGACCACTTGTTGCCCATTAATAGTCCCAAGACCTGTGACAACAGCTTCGTCCATACCAGTTTGTTTTTTTACTTTTTCAACTTTTTCTTTATACTCAGGAAAGTTAATCGGATTTCTAAAGGCGATATCCTCATCCCAAGACTCAAAACTACCTTCATCAATGACTAGATTTAATCGTTGAAATGCCCCGATTCTAAATCCATAACCACAGTGATGACATGTTCTTTCTTGTCCCAACTCTTTTTTATGCAGCGGTTTGTGACAACTTGGACATTTCTCCCAAGACCCATCAGGGACGAAAGGTTTGGCTTGACGGCTTTCTTTTTTCTCTGATTGGGACGGAGTGATACGAATATATTCTCTTTTTTTAAATAAGCCCATATCTCTCCTCCTTCTCTATTTTTTATCTATCTTCATAGAACACAACTACTTTTTCCAAATGGGTAAAAAGGTTTCTTGTAAAAAGCTAGTGTCATATTTTCCATCAATAATTTGTTGGTGGGTAATCAAATCTAATTGAAATTCTTGATTCGTTAATAAGCCATCTGTCACTAACTCAGAGAGTGCTCGTTGCATTTTGCTTAAAGCTTCCATCCGGTTTTCTCCGTGAACAATGACTTTAGCAATCATGGAATCATAATAGGGAGGAATGGTGTAACCTTGATACATGGCACTATCCACTCGTAAACCTAAGCCTCCACTAGGTAATAATAACGTATGAACTGTTCCTGGTGAGGGTGCAAAGTTAAAGGCAGGGTTTTCAGCATTAATTCGACATTCAATGGCATGTCCTGTTAAACTAATATCCGATTGTTGTAAACTCAATGCTTCTCCTGCTGCAATTTTTAGTTGCCACTTAACAATGTCGACTCCTGTAACCATTTCAGTAACAGGATGCTCTACTTGGATACGTGTATTCATTTCCATGAAATAAAAATTATTATCCAGATCAACTAAGAATTCAATCGTTCCAGCATTTTCATACGCTACTGCTTTTGCTGCTTTTAATGCAGCTGCTCCCATCTGATCTCTTAAGGTTTCAGACAAACCAAAAGCAGGTGCTTCTTCTAATACTTTTTGATTACTTCTTTGCAAAGAACAATCTCTTTCACCTAGATGAATCACATGTCCGTATTGGTCGCCTAAAATTTGAACTTCAATATGACGTGCTGGGTAAATCACTTTTTCAATATACATTTGACCATTACCAAAAGCAGCTAAGGCTTCTTGTTGGGCTGATTGAAATTGTTTTTCCAGTTCAGATTCAACTAATACTTTACGAATCCCTTTACCACCACCACCGGCAGCAGCTTTTAACATGATAGGATAGCCTACTTCATCTGCAATGGCTTTAGCTTCTTTTAAAGTTGAAATCTCACCTTCACTACCTGGAATGACAGGTACATTAGCATCAATCATTAATTTTCTGGCATTAATTTTGTTCCCCATAGAATCAATTGTTTCTGGCTTTGGACCAATAAACTTGATTTGACATTCTTCACACATCTCAGCAAACATGCTGTTTTCTGCTAAGAAACCAAATCCTGGGTGAATGGCTTCAGCACCACTCACAATTGCCGCACTTAACACACTGTGCATGTTCAGGTAGGAATCAGTCGCTTTTGCTGGGCCAATACAGATAGCTTCATCAGCCATCTCTACATGTAATGCCTCACGGTCCGCTTCTGAAAAAATAGCAACTGTTTTAATACCTAACTCACGACAGCCTCGAATGATTCTAACGGCAATTTCTCCTCGGTTAGCAATTAAAACTTTATTAAACATGGCTACTTCGCTCCGATAATAAATGTCATAAGTGCTGTACAAACTTTTTTACCTTCAACAGAAGCTGTTGCTTTTCCAACACCGATGTTTCCTTTTTGTTTGATGATTTCCATTTCCATAACTAATACGTCACCAGGAACTACTTTTTGACGGAATTTAACTTTGTCAATTCCACCTAAATAACCTGTTTGACCTTGAAATTCTTCACTCTTAAGTAAAGGAATTGAACCTGTTTGTGCTAAGGCTTCTAAAATTAACACGCCTGGCATAACTGGCTCACCTGGGAAATGTCCTGGGAAGAAGCTTTCGTTATAAGTCACGTTTTTAATAGCTTTAACGTATTTACCTGGTTCTAATTCAGTTACTTTATCAACCATCATAATTGGGTAGCGGTTTGGAATGATTTCCATAATTTCTTGTACATTTAATTGCATGTTTATCCTCCTAGTTAATGCGGAATAGGCCTTGACCAAATTCTACAACGTCTTCATTTTCAATTAGTATTTCTGTTACAGTTCCTGCAACATCACTCTTAATTTCATTCATAATTTTCATTGCTTCAACAATACATAACGTATCTCCAACAGCAACTTTGTCACCAACGCTAACAAAACTTGGTGCGCTAGGATCACTTGATGTATACACCACACCAACGATAGGTGATGTTACTAGTTCTCCAACTGCATCAGTTGTTTCCTTCGTTGCCACTTCTGGCTCACTTGGTACTGAAGCCGTTTGAGTTACAACGGCTGGTTGAACAACAGGTGCAACTGGTACTTCTTGTTGAACATTGATTGACTCAGTTTGGGCTACGCGACTAGTTTCATTTTTACTTAAATATAAAGATAAGTCTCCTTGCTTTAAATCAAGCTCACGAATACTACCTGAATCAAATAGCTCTAATAACTCTTTAATTTCTGACAAATTCAAGGTTACTCACCTCGCCATTTCTTCATACAAATCACTGCATTATGCCCACCAAATCCAAGTGAGTTACTTAGTGTGTATTCAACTTCATGCTCTCTTCCTACTTGAGGTACGTAATCTAAATCACACACCTCATCAGCTGTTTCTAACCCAATTGTTGGTGGCACGAAGTCTGCCTCTAAAGCTGCTAAACAAGCAATAGCTTCAACAGCACCTGCTGCTCCTAACAAATGACCTACCATACTTTTCGTACTTGAGATTGGCACATGTTTAGCTTCTTCTCCAAGGGCATATTTAATAGCTGTTGTTTCACCGCTGTCATTAGCTGGTGTACTTGTTCCGTGGGCATTAATATAACTCACATCACTTGCACTAATACCTGCTTCTTCCATGGCTAACAACATACATTTACCTGCACCAGAACCATCTGGATTGGGACTCGTAATATGATAAGAATCACTATTTGATCCATAACCTACTACTTCACCGTAAATTTTAGCACCACGAGCTAACGCATGCTCTAACTCTTCTAACATTAATACAGCACTACCTTCACCCATAACAAAACCACTACGGTCTTTATCAAATGGAATTGAGGCACGATCTGGATCAGTTGCTGGTGTTAAGGCTGTTAGTGAGGCAAATCCAGAGATTCCAATCTCACAAATAGTTGCTTCAGCACCACCGGCTAAAATAGCGTCTTGATAGCCATGTTTGATATTACGGAATGCTTCACCAATTGCATTTGTTGCAGAGGCACAAGCCGTCACAATAGACGTACAAATTCCTTTTGCACCTACTTTGATTGAAATATTTCCCGCAGCCATGTTACCAATTGCCATAGGAACAAAGAATGGTGCCACACGTTTTGGTCCTTTGTCATGCATACGAATGACTTGATTTTGAATGGTTTCCATACCACCAATCCCAGAACTCACAATAACACCTAGACGGTCTGGATTGATTGAGTCAGTATCTAAACCACTGTCTTCCATTGCTTGAGTCGCAGCTGCAATACCATAGACAGAAAACATATCCATACGTTTTGCTTCTTTTTTCTCCATATATAAAGTAGGGTCAAAGTCTTTAACTTCAGCAGCTACTGTAATACCTGTTTCTGTTGCATCAAACTTTTTAATGGGTGCAATACCGTTTTTTCCAGCAAGTAAGTTCTTCTTAAACTCTTCAGCCGTATTACCTAAAGGAGTGATAGCTCCCATTCCTGTTACAACTACTCTTCTCATGACATTTCCTCCTAGCCATTCATAACCATGCCGCCATCAACATTAATGACTTGGCCTGTAATATACTTGTTAGTCGCTAAAAAGACAGCTGTTCTTGCAATGTCTTCTACTTGTCCTAATTTTTTTAAAGGAATTTGAGCAACTGTTGCTTCTTTGACTTTGTCACTTAAGACATCAGTCATATCTGTTTCAATAAAGCCTGGGGCAATCGCGTTACATGTAATACCACGTGAAGCTAATTCTCTTGCCACAGATTTAGTTAAGCCAATCACACCAGCTTTACTTGCAGCATAATTTGCTTGCCCAGCATTACCTGTTAAACCAACGACACTTGATAGGTTAATAATAGTCCCTGATTTTTGTTTTAACATAATACCTGACACTTGTTGCGTCGTGTTAAATGTTCCTTTTAGATTGACATTAATAACAGAATCAAATTCTTCTTCTTTCATACGCATCAATAACATATCTCGCGTAATCCCTGCATTATTAATCAATACATCAACTGAACCAAATGTTGCTTTAGCTTCAGTGATTAATTTTTTAGCGTCATCCATGTACTGGATATCTCCTAAAACCACATGTGTTTTCACACCGTAAGATTCAATTTCTTCAACTAATTCTGGAGAAATTTCTTTACGCGCATTTAATACAATGTTGGCTCCTTCTTTAGCAAATTGAATCGCTAATCCACGACCAATCCCACGAGAACTTCCTGTAATGACTACTGTTTTTTCTTTTAACAAGTGATACTACCTCCTATTTACCAGATACTAATAATTCTAGTTTTTCAAATGTTTTTAAGTCTTCACAATGCTGAACTTTTACTGTTCGATCATTTTTTTTAATGAAACTACTCAAGGTTTTACCTGGCCCAATTTCAATGAAGGTATCCACACCTGAAGAAATCATGGTTCTAATACAATCTTCAAAATAAACAGGTGACATGACTTGTTTCGTTAAAGTTGAACGAATGGCCTCTCTATCTGAAATAACCTCTCCTGTTACGTTTGTAACCACTGGGATGCTCATCTCATTAAAAGTAATTGTTTCTAAGACCTTTTCTAAGTTGTCAGATGCTTCTTTTAATAAAGGTGTATGGAAAGGACCACTTACATTTAGAGGAATTAGGCGTTTTGCTCCAGCTTCATTTAATAACTCTTGAGCTTTAGCAACTCCTTCTTTATATCCTCCGATAACGATTTGTCCTGGCATGTTGTAATTAGCTGGATACACGCCAGCAACCTCACTTGCTTCCACACAAACCTTCTGAATCACGTCTCGTTCCATTCCCATAACAGCAAGCATTGCTCCAACACCAGTTGGCACTGCTTCTTGCATCAATTTACCTCTTTTTCGGACTAACTTTAAGGCCGTCTCAAAATCAAGAGCGCCACTTTCAACAAGAGCCGTGTACTCACCTAAACTAAGACCAGCGCACATACTTGGCGTGATGTTTAGCTTTTCTTTAATCATCTCAGAAATGGCCACACTCATCGCTAAAATAGCTGGTTGTGTGTATTCTGTTTGGTTTAGCTTCTCATTTTCTTCAAACAAAAGATGAGGTAGGTCAAAGTCTAGTACCTCTGAAGCTAAATCAATAAATTGTTTGAATATCAAACTATTAGTGTAAAATTCATGACCCATGCCAAGGTACTGCGCTCCTTGACCGCTAAAGACAAACCCAATCTTCATTTTTATCTCCTTAAAATCCCCATACTTTAGGGCGTTCGTTTAATACGTCTCTTGTTTCAGCGACTAATTCTTGAATAATATCAGAACAACTTTGCGTGTCTGTTTTGATTAAACCAGCAATTTGTCCAGCCATCATCGAGCTATTTTTAGTATCTCCATCAATAACAGCACGTTTTAATGCGCCTTTACCTAGATCTTCTAAGCGATCAAAGTCAGGTTGCTCTTGTCCACCTTCAAAACGCTCTGCTTTAAGAAATTCTTTAGTTAAGTTATTTCTTAAACCACGTACTGGGTGACCTGTCAGCATTCCTGTAATTACTGTGTCGATGTCTTTTGCTTTAACAACTTTACCTTTAAAGTTATCATGAGCGATTGATTCTGTTGATACTAAGAATCTAGTTCCTAATTGAACGGCTTCAGCACCAAGCATTAATGCTGCTGCTACTCCACGTCCATCTCCTATCCCACCAGCTGCAATAACTGGAATAGAAACAGCGTCTACTACTTGAGGTACTAAAGTCATGGTTGTAGATTTACCAATATGGCCTCCACCTTCCATACCTTCAACAACTACAGCATCTGCGCCTTCTTTTTCCATACGTCTTGCCACTGCAACAGAAGCTACCACAGGAATCACAATAATACCTGCTTCTTTAAAACGTTTCATGTATTTTCCTGGAGAACCAGCTCCAGTTGTAATCACTTTAACTTTTTCTTCAATAACTAAATCAACTATGTCTTCAACAAAAGGTGACATTAACATAATATTGACACCAAATGTCTTATCAGTTAATTGCCTAGCAATATCTATTTTTTCTTTAATAACTTCTTTTGGTGCATGACCTGAAGCGATTAAACCTAGTCCTCCTGCATTTGACACCGCACTTGCTAATTTTTCTTCTGCTACCCAAGCCATAGCTCCTTGAAATATTGGATACTCAATATTCAACATCTCACAAATTCTTGATTTTTCCATCATGTCACCCTCTCAATATGTCTCTTTAAAAAAATAGCTAATAAAGTCTTAGACTTCATAGCTATTTCTCGCATTTTTTTAAATTATTTGTTAGCTTCGATTTGTTGATCAACAAATTTTACTAAGTCTTCAACTGTATTTAAACCTTCGTCTGTTTCGATTTTAACATCTGAATCTTCAAAGGCATCTTCAATGTCATTCATAATTTGGAATAAATCTAAGCTATCAGCTTCTAATTCTTCACGGAAGTTTGTTGTTAATTGTACTTCTTCTTCTTCTTTACCTAATTGATCCACGATAATTTCTTGAATTTTTGCAAATGTTGACATAATAATAATTCCTCCAATAATGTTGTTTTTATAATTTAATTAATATACTTCCCCAGGTTAAACCAGCGCCATAGCCAGTTAACATAATCTTCTGATTACTTTGAAGTCTCAAGGTTCCATCTTCTACCTTTTCAGCTAAAAGTAAGGGAACTGATGCTGCTGATGTGTTTCCATAATTAGAAACGTTGTGTAAAAATGATGCCATTGGTAATTTGGTTTTCTTTGATATTGCTTCAAGAATTCGAATATTAGCTTGATGAGCCAAGACATAATCCAGAGAGTCTTTAAACTCTTCGTTACGATCCAATAATGTCATCATATTCTTAGACACATCTCTTAAGGCAAAATCAAATATTTTCTTGCCGTCCATTTGCATGCCAGTAGATACACGATGATCTGCTGCTTTAAATGGATTGCCATCTACATTTTCTTTACCAAAAAGTGCCATAGAACGATTGCCATCAGATTGAATCAACTCATCAATAAATCGTTTTTCTTTAGCAGTGTTTTCAAGTAAAACACCTGCTGCTCCATCGCCAAATAGTACTGCTGTCCCACGATCTTCCCAATTTAACATGGTTGACATGGTTTCCGCTCCAATCACCAATCCTCGTTTGTAATGCCCACTAGACAGAAATTTTTCTGCTGTTGACATGGCAAAGACAAAACCTGAACACGCAGCATTAATATCTAAGCAAAACGCATTGCTTGCTCCAATATTACTTTGAACCAGACAGGCAGTTGATGGTGTTGCATAATCCGCAGTCATTGTTGCTACAAGGATAAAATCAATGCTTAGGACATCTAAGTCTTGAATCAGCTGTTTAGCTACTTCTGTCGCTAAATCACTTGTCGTTTCTTTAATCGAAATCCGACGTTCCCTAATCCCTGTTCTAGATGAAATCCACTCATCACTTGTATCCGTTACCTCTGCTAAATCATCATTGGTTACGATATTATCTGGCAAGTATTTTGCCACTTTCGTAACTTGAGGATACAACTGCATACTGCACACCTCTTCCTAACCTTTTAATAATACTTCTTTAAAAAACGATGGAGACTTTGAAGGCCTTTAACTAAAGCTTCTTTTTCTTCACCAGACATGTCTTCTAAAGCAGCTTCAACCATTTTTTTATGGAAATGCTGATGTGCTCTGAAGAACAGGCGACCTCGATTCGTTAGTTTTAACCTAACAATTCGTCGATCAACGTCACTTCTGACACGGTCAACATAACCCTTTTTTACCAAATTATTAACTGCCACAGTAAGTGTCCCCACCGTTACAGACAATGCTTTTGCTACCTCACCTGTTGTTTTATTTTCACCCATACCGATAGCCTCAATGGTGTGCATCTCTTTGATTGATAGATCCGAGAAGCTACTCTTTTTTAGCTCTGTCTCTTCAATTGTCAAAATGTCATTAAAGACTCTTACTAGTTGGGCATTGACTAGATTCATGTTATCGTCCATTTCTAATGCCTCTTTCACTATTAGTTTGATAATCAAAGTATATGGGTAAAAAAATATAAAAGCAACTATTTTTAAGATAGTTTGATAATCAAATGATTTGATATTCAAAGTATATGTGCTTGTTTTGAAAATTGCAACCTTTTTTTTATTTATTTTTTTCATTTTTTATCAAAAGCCACTGATTTCAAGTGTTCTAGCTTATAAAAAAAACAAACAATTATTAAGAGTTATCCCTTAATAATCGTTTGTTTCATTTGTTTTTGTTGGTCTTCATTCCAAAAGCTGCCCATTACTGTTTGTGTTGGCACAATATTTATAAACGCATTTTGGTCTGATAAATAAACCGCTTGTTCTAATGCATATAATTCATATTTAGTGACAACAATCATAATTACTGAAGTTTCTTTTCTTGAATAAACACCCGTTCCTGGTAAAAGTGTCATACCACGTAAAATTTCTGTTTGAATCGAATGAATAACTTCTTCTTGTTTTGTCGTAATAATAAATGCAGTCACTTTTTGATGACTTGTATGGATAGAATCAACCACTTGAGTCGTACAGAAAATTGAAATAATCGTATATAAAGCTGATTCCCAGTCAAACACAAATCCAGCTGTTCCAATAATAAAGATATTAATAATTAGCATCAAAGAACCTACTGTTCTACCTGTTGTTTTAGATAAAATTAATGAAACTATATCCATACCACCAGTACTAAAACCGTATTTCATTGTAACTCCTACTGCTACTCCTGTTAAAACACCACCTACTATACCATTCATCAATTGATTATTGGTAACTTCAGTTACAGGAACAATTAAGGTCATAATCGTTACTGATAAGACCGTTAATAAACTAAAAATAGTCGCTGACTTTCCTAATTTAATCCAGCCTAAGATGGCAATCGGAATATTCATAATAAAAATAATAATACCTGTATCTAGTTTGATTCCAAATGATGTTAGCAGAATGCCTGAAAGCAACTGGGCCATCCCGTTGACTCCTGCAGAAAAGACATTGGCTGGTATTAAAAATAAATTTAAGGCGACAGCCAAAACCAACCCTGCAAAAATAACAATTAAACTTTTTTTAATCATCTCATTTTGATGATATGCTTTAGTAATGTGTCCCAATCACTTCTCCCCCTTAATATCAGTTCTAGAATAATGTACTATGGAAAACAAAAAAAAGAAAGGAAAATCATTCAATTTTACCTTTCTTTTTTATCTTTATTTAGCTAAGTAAGCTAATAGGTGTTTTCTTAGAGTTTCATTGTCTTCTGGAAGGCCAATTGTTATCCTTAACCAACCTGGTTTTAATCCTCCTCTAATGATAAAACCCTGTTCAAGGAGATACTGAGTGACTTCCTGATCTTTGTCACCAACTGAAAAGAAAATGAAATTCGTTTGAGATACATAATAAGGCATTTCATATTTCTCTAAGAATGATTCCCATGCAGTTAATTCTTCTCGATTAATTCTCGATGTTTCTTTAATAAAGTCTTGATCCTTTAAAGCCACGATAGCTGCTTGTTGTCCTAATGAGTTCGTATTAAATGGTAGACGTGTGACTTCTAAAATTTGAATAATATCTCTACTGGCGATACCAAAACCCACTCGTAAGCCCGCAATACCATACGCTTTCGAAAACGTCTTCATCACCATTAAATTAGGAAATTGTTCAAGAACTGCTAATGTAGAACTTTCCTCTTCTATTGTGACAAATTCTTGATACGCTTCATCACTTATCACTAACACATTTTTAGGAACTTGCTCTAAAAATCGAGTTATTTTTTCTTGAGACACATATGTTCCTGTGGGGTTATTTGGATTACACAACCAAATAATCTTAGTATTCTCAGTGACTTCTTTTAACATGTCCTCAAGAGCCATCTCACCTGTTTTTTCATCGACTGGTACTTTGATCACTTTTGCCCCTTCAATAATCGCATGGTGAGCATATTGCGGAAATGTAGGGTCTGGTACAATAATCTCGTCATCAGGCGTTAAATACGCTCTTGAGACGATTTGGATCACTTCATCTAAACCAGCTCCAACGATAAGTTGTTCAGTTTCAACTTGGTAGTACTCAGCTAAGGCTTCTTTTAAGGCAACCGCTCCACCATCTGGGTACAATTGTAAATCTGTCACTGTTTCTTGTAAAAATTTTTTGACTTCATTAGAGTAACCAAAAGGATTCTCATTTGAAGCTAGTTTAACAATTTTTTCAATCCCATATTCTTTTTGAACCTCTTCTATCGGACGACCTGGTGTATAAGGTCTTAATCCTTTTAACGTTTCTTTTCCTCTCATCATAAATCCTCCTTATTGATGTTTTGCCATCTTGTATAATAATTCCTTTGTTTCTTTTAACCCAAGGCAAGGATCTGTAATTGATTGACCGAATTTAGCCGAACCAATGTCTCCACGACCATTCTCTAAAAAGCTCTCAATCATAAATCCTCTCACATAAGTCTGAATCCCTTGATGCCATTGTCTGTTGTTTAATACTTCTTCAACAATTCTTACTTGTTCTAAATGTTGTTTACCTGAATTATCGTGGTTCGTATCAACAACGACAAAGGGATTTTTTAAGGAGGATTCTTGGTACAAAGCTATCACTTTTAACAAGTCCTCATAATGATAATTAGGGATATTTTTCCCGTAATGATCTAAGCCTCCTCTTAATACAACATGAGCATATGGATTTGAGGACGTCTTCACTTCTTGATTATTGTAAATAAACTCTTGTTGTTGTTGCGCTGCGTAAATCGAGTGAAACATGACATTTAAATGACCACTAGTTGGATTTTTCATTCCAACTGGTTGATCAATACCACTAGCTACAAATCGGTGTTGTTGATCTTCAACAGACCGAGCACCAATAGCAATATAGCTGAGTAAATCTTTAACATACTCTAAATTCTCTGGATAAAGCATTTCGTCTGCTGTGGTTAATCCCGTTTCACTAATCACACGGTAATGAATTTTTCGCACAGCTTGAACTCCCTGTAGAAGATCTGAGTGACCTTCTGCACTTGGTTGATGCAACAAACCCTTGTAGCCATCTCCGTTTGTTCTTGGTTTGTTTGTATAAACTCTAGGTATTATGAAAACCTCATTAGCTATCTCCTGTTGTATACGACTCAACTGGTAGGCATATTCTAATACGGCCTCCTCATCGTGAGCAGAACACGGACCGATAATAGCAAGTAAACGTTGATCCTCTCCCGAAAGAATCTGATTTAACTCACGGTCTCTTCTTTCTTTTAACTCTTTTTGTTTAGTAGACAACTGATATGTTTTTAATAACTCTTTTGTATCAATCGCCTGACTTATTGGTGTAAATCCCATAATAACAACCTCCTTTTGGTCATTTAGTGTATAAAGAAAAAGACTCTACTTACCTACTAATAAATTCAGTAAGTAAAATCTTTTCATCTACTATCTATCTCACTTCAATATGTAACTCATCTTGCAGAGCTGCACTAATTTTTTCTACTGCAGATGTCACGTCTTCATCTACTAATGTCGCTTCATCATTTCTAAAGACTAGAGAATAAGCAAGAGATTTTTTGTTAGTCCCTAATTTTTCGCCAACAAATACATCAAATAAATGAATATCTACTAAGTATTTGCCACCTTTTTCTTTAATCACATCAATAATTTTTTGACTAGAAATGTTAGCATCTGCCAGTAAGGCAATATCTCTCTTAATAGAAGGATATTTTCCTACTTCTTTATAAACAGGCTCTTCTTTAGCTAGTTCACATAATAAAGCTAAATCTAGTTCACACACGTAAGTTTCGTTAATTTCTAATTCTTTGGCTACATGAGGGTGAACTTGTCCCATTAAACCAACAGCTGTTTCTCCAACCATTACTTGAGCCGTACGTCCAGGATGCATGTCTTTGTAATCTTTTGTTTGAACAAACGTAACTTCTTCACTTAAACCTAGTAAGTTGAATAAGTTTTCCACGATTCCTTTTAAGGTATAAAAATCAACTTGTTTAGCAGGTGAATCCCATGTTTTAGCTTCCCAGATACCTGAAATAGCCATAGCTAAGTGATTAGTTTCCTTAGGTAATACGTCTTCTGTTCCTTCAAAAATATTACCAATTTCATAGAAGGCAATATGTTGTTGTTTTCTTGCTTGATTGTAGGCAACGTTTTTCAATAAACCTGAAATCAAACTTTGACGAGCCACTGAACGTTCTTCACTCATTGGAAAATCTAAAGCAATCGTTGCTTTTGGTTCTAAAACAAATTTTGTTGCTAATTCAGGTGTTGTTAGCATGTAACTAATAGCTTCATAAAGCCCATTACCTTCTAATTGTTTGCGAATGTCACGTGTTAAACGTTGGCTTCTTGATAGTTTACCTGCAACAGAAGAACCTTTTGGTAAGGTTGATGGTAAGTTATCATAACCATAAATACGTGCTACTTCTTCTACTAAATCAGCTTCAATAGAAATATCCCAACGTCTAGGTGGAATACTTACAACAAAAGTTTCTCCCTCTACAGTATGTGAGAAGCCTAAACTAGTAAAAATAGTACTTACTTCTTCTTCTGATAGAGTTGTTCCTAAAGAGTTATTAATTTTTGTTAGAGTGATTGATACAACAACGTCTTCTTTTGAGTAGTCATTGCTAATAGCTTCGCCACTAACAACTGTACCACCGCTTAATTCAGCAATCATTTGTGCTGAAAAAGCACTTGCTTCAGCGATTGTCGCTACATTAATACCACGCTCAAAACGTTTGCTTGATTCACTAGATAAACCAAACCCTCTAGCACTACGTCTTGTTAAAGTTGGGTGGAAAAGAGCTGTCTCTAAAGCCACAGTCGTTGTGTTTTCGGTAATCTCAGAATCAAGACCACCCATAACACCTGCTAAGGCGATTGGTGTTTGACCATTTGTCACCACAATTGTTTCTGTTGTCAAAGAACGTTCTTCTTCATCTAAAGTAACAAGGGTTTCATTTTCTAAAGCACGACGAACTTTAATTTCTTTACTGCCTAATTTATCATAGTCAAAGGCATGTTGAGGTTGACCAAATAATAATAAGGTATAGTTTGTAACGTCTACTACGTTATTAATTGGACGAATCCCTTCGTTCATTAGTAAGGTTTGTAACCACATTGGACTTTCTTTAATCACAACATCTTTAATCACACGCATGCGATATGTTGGTGTGTCTTCTGTGTTTTCAACTGAGACAGTCACATAATCTTCAATACGTGAATCACTTGCTTCTACTAATTCTTTTGTTGGAAAACTTACTTCACGATTGTAAATAGCTGCCACTTCATGAGCAACTCCACGTAAACTTAAAGCATCTGCTCTGTTTGGTGTAATGGATAATTCAATGATTGAGTCGTCCATATCTAAATAAGAAAAGACAGGCTCTCCTGGAATAGCTTCCTCAGGTAAGAAATAAATACCATCAGCATATTCTTTTGGTACCACACTTGATGATATTCCAAGCTCATCTAATGAACAGATCATACCTAATGAGACTTCTCCGCGCATTTTACCTTTTTTAATTTTTACGTTACCAGCAATTCGAGAGTTTGGTAAGGCAACAATAACTTTTTTCCCTGCTGCGATATTTGGTGCTCCACAAACGATTTGATATAACTCATCTTCACCTACATCAACTTGGCAAATAGACAAATGATCACTATCTGGATGAGGAACGCACTTTTTAACGTCACCTACGACGATTTTTTTAAGCCCTTCTTCAGGAACAACAACGTCTTCTACCTCAATCCCTGAACGAGACATTTTATCTGATAATTCAAGAGGGGAAATCCCTTCAAGATCTACTAATTGTTTTAACCATTTATATGAAACTAACATTGTCTTACCCCTTTACTCTAAATTGTTCTAAGAATCTTAAGTCATTTTGATAGAAATAACGAATATCATTAACACCGTATTTAAGCATAGCCACACGGTCAGGTCCTAAACCAAATGCAAATCCGCTATATTTAGTTGAATCAATGCCAGACATCTCTAAGACACGTGGATGAATAATTCCCGCTCCTAAAATTTCGATCCAACCAGTTTGTTTACATACGTTACAACCTTTACCACCACATTTGAAACAACTAATATCTACCTCAACTGAAGGCTCTGTAAATGGGAAATAACTTGGACGTAAACGAATCTCACGGTCTTCACCAAATAATTTTTTAAGTAAGACTTCAAGGGTTCCTTTTAGGTCTCCCATGGTGATGCCTTCTGCAACAACTAATCCTTCAATTTGATGGAATTGATGACTATGTGTGGCATCATCGCTATCGCGACGGAATACTTTCCCTGGAGAAATCATTCTTAATGACCCTTTAGAAAAGTCATGTTTTTCCATTGTTCTAGCTTGAATAGGTGATGTATGTGTTCTTAAAAGAATCTCATCGTTAATGTAGAATGAATCTTGCATGTCACGAGCTGGGTGATCTTTAGGAATATTCATACGCTCAAAATTGTAATGATCTTGTTCGATTTCATATCCTTCAATAATCTCGTAACCTAATCCTAAGAACACATCTTCAATTTCTTCCATAACTTGCGTTAAAATATGAGAAGTCCCAATATTAAGCTCTTGACCAGGTAATGATACGTCAATAGTTTCTTTTTCAAGGGCAGCGTTTAGTGCCGCTTCTTCTAAGACTTCTTTTTTAGTTTCTAATTCAGTTGTTAATGTATCACGGACTTCATTAGCAAATCCACCAATGACAGGTCTCATCTCTGGAGATAAATCTTTCATCCCTCTTAATACTTCTGTGATTGATCCTTTTTTCCCTAATACTTGAACTCTAATTTCATTTAAACTATCTAACGTTTGAGTTGCTTCGATTTTACTTAAAGCATCAGTTTTTAATTGTTCTAACGTTTCTTTTAAAGACATTTCCTCACTCAATTCCTTTCTTTTAGCAATAAAAAAAAGACACCATTCCTTATAAAAAGGAACGATGTCTCGCGGTACCATCCTACTTTGCACAAATATGTGCACACTCTTATTTGTTAACGATGAATCCACCGGTTTATTACTATTTCATAAACAACTCAGGAAGTGAACTTCACTTAATTCTTTATCAACTTGCTCTCAGTCGGTGACAAGTCTTCCTTATGATACGCCCTTAAACTACTCTTTTCCCTCAAATGTTTTATTTAATATTTGTATTTGACTTACATATTACAAGAGATATGAACAAAGGTCAAGATTAATTTTGAATATCTACCCATTTTTCTCCCCAAGATTGAACCTCTTTCATGACTGGTTCTAAAGCTAATCCTTTATCTGTGAGGCCATACTCAATCCTATTCTTCTCGTCGCACTTCACTTTTCTTTCCAAAATTTCTTTTTCTTCTAGTTCTTTCAAACGTTCAACTAATACACGATCACTCACATCTGGAATCTTGTTTGCAATCTGAACAAAACGTTGTGGTCCTTCTTCGATTAAGACATCAATTATTAGACCATTCCATTTTTTCCCTAAAATTTCAAATGTTTTCTCAAATTTAGGGCACATCATGTATTGTTGTTCTTCACATGACTTCATCTTCTCACCTCATCTTTAGAAGTATTATGATTTAGTATAAAGGAAAAAGCCGACTATTTCTAGCAAGTCGGCTTATTTTTTAAACATTGACATTCACTAATCCAAAGTAACGTGCAGCTTTTAATTTTGCAATAACATAAAGAGGAACAAAGACTTCCTCACAAGCACAATACTTATCGACTAATGTCACAATATAACTTTCTTTGTACTTAGGTGGTGCAATCGTTGCACCAAACATATGCTTAACGATAATATCTTCTTCTAATTTAGAAATTTCTGTTAATTTTCTAGCATTCTCTAAAGCAATTCGCGGATGGACATATGCATGACTTCCTTCGTCACTTTTTTGTTCTCTCCAATCATAGAAAAACAAATCATGTAAAAGACCAGCTCTTGCTGTTGCTCTTACATCCCCATTCCATTTTTTTGCCAATAAGTAACTTCTGTAAGAAACACTAATTGAGTGCTCCAAACGATTAGAGTAATGGTGTTGTGGAAATTGTGCTAATTCTTGAACTTCATCTGTATACATCAAGTCTTTTACTAATTCTACATATTCTGCGTCTTCTTGCCAATTTAACGTCATGTACTTTCACTTTCCTTTAGTAAAATGTTTAATTTCAATCATCTATTGATTACTGTGAATGTAGTTTATCATGAAGTTCAATTAATAGCCAGTTAATTGAACCTACTTAATAAATTCATAATATTTATACTGAAAACATCAAAATCCCTGCTGCAACAGCCACATTTAAAGACTCTGCTTTTCCCATCATTGGAATATACACCGCTTGATGGCTTGCTTCAATCAGTTCTTGGCTAACACCTTGTCCTTCATTTCCCATAATAAAGGCTATTTTTTCGGATGTTTCAATTTGTTGATAAGCAATTGCCTCTGGATTAAGCTCAGTGGCATAAATCTGATACCCTTCTTCTTTTAACGTTTCAATAATCTCTAATAAATTAGCTTCTCTTAAATTCAAATGAAATTGACTTCCTTGCATAGAGCGAAGCACTTTTGAATTGTAAATATCTGCTGATCCTTCGCCTAAAACAACACCTGCAAAACCAGCAGCATCAGCTGTACGAATCATAGTACCCACATTTCCCGGATCTTGAACATTATCAAGAAGTAGCAAATGATTCGTTTTTGTTTCTTTTCTTTCTTGATTTCCTTTACCAATGATTGCCATAATACTTGGTACACTCGGCAAATGGGATAAATGCTTCAGGATATCTTCTGTCACTAACACTAGTTGTTCCTCATCAATAGTAGCAAGTAAGTTTTCAAATTCGACTAAACTTGTTTCTGTTACTAAGATATGTTGGATATCTCCTTCATTATTAATGGCTTCTTCAACTAAGTGCTCGCCTTCTATTAAGTAACGATTTTCTAAATCTCTAAATTTTTTCTTTTCTAATTTTTTGACTTGTTTTAGCCATTCGTTTTTAGTTGATTCAATTATTTTCATTCTTTTTACCTCACAGTCTCGTTTATTATAACAAATTTTCCTTACTTTGATACGAAATTTCGTTTCTATTGTATAATAATAGAAAAAAGCAAAGAGGTGTTTCGTATGAAAGTAGCAATGACTGTTTCGGGAAAAGTACAAGGTGTCGGTTTTCGCTACATGACTAAAATGGTAGCAGATGATTTAGGTGTGTATGGTATTGTTAAAAATCAAGACAATGGAGATGTTTATATTGAAGCTATTGGCGAAGAGAACCAAGTGAATGCCTTTATTAAAGCCGTCAAAAAATCCCCAGCTCCATTTGGTAAAGTGCAATGTGTTACCTTCCATGATTCAGAAAGCATTAAAGATTATACTAATTTTTCAGTTACCTACTAAATAATTAATAAAATTGATTGAAAAAGCACGTAGAATTCGATATAGTAAATCTTGTGTATATTAAAGTAAAGGAACGAATTAAATGAAACGATTAAAACGATGGATGTTATCATCTGGTTTATTAGGTTTACTTATCTTTTTATCTGGCTGTGTTAAAACAGACAGTACAGGAAATCCTACTGGGGAAGGCTTTGTTTATAAATTCCTTGTCGCTCCAATGGGAAATGCCATTACCTTCTTAGCAGATAACTGGGGATTAGGTTTTGGTTTAGCGATTATCATTTTAACGATTATCGTTCGTTTGGCTATTATGCCTCTTGGTTTAAGTCAAATGAAAAAATCAATGGTTCAACAAGAAAAAATGCAAGCAATCAAGCCTTATACAGACGATATTAATAAACGTTTGAAAGCTGCAACTTCTAACGAAGAAAAAATGAAAGTTCAAACTGAGCTGCAACAACTTTATAAAGATAATGATGTGAATTTAATGGGTGGTCTTGGTTGTCTTCCCTTACTAATTCAAATGCCTATCTTTACTGCATTGTTCTTTGCTGCTAAATTCACTCCTGGTATTAGTGATGCCACTTTCTTAGGAATGGATTTAGGAAAACCAAGTTTACTTTTAGTGGCTTTAGCTGGTATTAGTTACTTCGCTCAAAGTTACATTAGTATGATTGGTATGGCAGAAGAGCAGAAAAAACAAATGAAAATGATGAGTTACATGTCTCCGTTGATGATTATCTTCATTTCATTTAGCTCACCAGCTGGTGTTACCTTATATTGGGTAGTCGGTGGTATCTTCAGTTGTATTCAATCATTAATTACAACTCTATATCATAAACCAAAGATTAAAGCTGAATTAGCTGAACACTTTGAAAAGAACCCAATTAAAACTGTCGCACCTAAAGTAAAAGATGTAACGCCTAAGAAACAACAAGGAAACAACAAGAACAAAAATAAAAACAGCCAAGGTCAAGGCCGAAACGCTGGAAAACAACAACGTAAATAAAAAATAGCTAGCCCATAAGGGTTAGCTATTTTTTTGTGAACATATTTTTCAAATGACTTTTAACATGTTTAATCTTCAACATGCCCCATATGAATAAAGGTTTTACTTAAGATATCTAACACATGTTGATCATCTAGAGAATATACCACTGATTTCCCCTCTTTTCGAGATTTAACCAAATGATTTTCTCTTAGTTGTTTCAACTGATGAGAAACTGCAGATTGCTCCATTTCAAGCTTTTGAACAATTGTTGAGACATTCATCTCGCCTTCTGACAATGCCATCAGTATTTTCAACCGAGTCGGATCACTAATACTTTTAAAAAAACGACTCACTTTTTGAATATGTTCTTCAGACGTTTTTTCTAGTGCCATTTGAACAACCTCACTCTTACTCTTTAATAAATCCTTGGACTGCTTCCTCAAACTTATTAATTTTTTCTTGCGTTTCTTCATGACTGTTCCCTTTAACCCCTAAGTAGAATTTCACTTTAGGTTCTGTTCCTGATGGTCGAATAGCAATCCAACTACCATCTTCTAGGAAGAATTTTAACACATTTGATGGTGGTAATGAAATATCTTCGACTTCACCTGAAACAAAGTGTCTCTTTTGAGAGGCATAATCTTCATGATAAGCTACTGCCACATCAGCAAATGCCGTTGGAATAGATTCTCTTACATCTTTCATAAGTTGTTGAATCTTCTCAACACCAGTTATACCAGGCATTGTTACAGAAATAGTTTTTTCATCAAAGAAACCAAATTCTGCATATATTTCTTCAAGAGCATCGAATAAAGTTTGATTTTTTTCTTTATAGAACGCAGTAATTTCAGATAATAATAATAAGGCTTGAATCGCATCTTTATCTCTAACAAACGGTTTAACTAAGTAACCATAACTTTCTTCAAAACCAAAAACAAAAGTTCTTGAGTTATCTTCTTCAAAGTTTTTAATTTGTTCGGCAATAAACTTGAATCCAGTTAATACATTGCGCATCTCTACTTGATATTTTTTACAAATTTCAGCAGATAACTCACTTGATACGATGGATTTAACCACTGTACTATTTGCCGCTAATGTACCTTGTTTAGCTTTTTCTTGCAATAAGTAATGAATCATAATACTACCTAGTTGGTTACCAGACAGAATTTGATAGTCGCCTGCTTGATTTTTTGCTACTGCGCCTAAACGGTCTGCATCAGGGTCAGTTGCTAATAATACATCTGCATTTTCTTTTTCCCCCAAAGCTATTGCGTACTCAAAAGCTGAAGCTTCTTCTGGGTTAGGCGAGATGACTGTTGAAAAATCAGCATCTGGTAATTTTTGTTCAGGCACAGTTATAAAGTGTTTAAAACCAGCTTGTTCCATTGCTCGCTCTGCAACCATTTGTCCTGTCCCATGTAATGGTGTGTAGACAATTTTTAAGGAGTCTTTTGTACGGTCAATAACTTCTTGATTGACTGTTACTGTTTTTAAATGCTCTAAATAAACAGTATCAACTTCTTCTCCGACAATATGAATTAAGTCTTCTGCTTCATATTGAGGTGTTACTTTTATCTCTAAAGGATTATCAATTGATCTAACAAATTTTGTTACTAAATCAGCGTCATGAGGTGGCATTTGGGCTCCGTCGTCCCCATAAACTTTAAATCCGTTATATTCTTTTGGATTGTGGCTTGCAGTAATCATAATTCCTGCCACACAATTAAAATGTCTTACTGTAAATGATAACTCCGGTGTTGAACGTAAGCTTTCAAAGACATATGAAGTAATACCATGAGCTGCCAATGTTTCTGCTGCTCCCAGTGCAAATTCAGGAGACTGATGTCTTGAATCAAATGCAATAGCTACTCCTCTTTGTTTCATACTATCATCTAAAGAGTCAATAAAACGAGCTAAGCCTTCTGTTGCTTGTCTGATGGTATAAATATTCATGCGATTAATTCCTGCACCAATCACACCTCTCATTCCAGCTGTTCCAAATTCTAATGGTGCGTAAAAAGCATCCATTAAAGCTTCTTCGTTATTTTTATTGCGCTCTAAATCTTCTTTCACTAAATTATCAATGTTATTAAATGCTAACCATTGGTCATATGTTTTCTTCCAAGTCACGTTTTGGTCACCCTTTCAATTGAATTCTTTTACATTATACCATTGTTATAAAAAATAATAAAAGAAAAAAAGAAGTTAGGAAAAATATCTAACTTCTTTCTCGTTTTTATATACAAAAAAAATATTTTTGGCTTATTGCGGGTTTTACTTAATCTTCTAAATTTGTTAAATATTTATAGACTTCTTGTCCAGCTATACTACCATCACCAACAGCTGTGGCAATTTGACGTAAAACAGTATCACGTACATCCCCAATTGCATAAATACCCGGTACAGCCGTTTCCATATGTTCATTTGTTTCAATCCAGCCTTCAGCATTTGTGATTCCTAATTCTTTAAAAGGTTCTGATAAAGGATCTAGACCAATATAAACGAATACGCCTTCTGCTTCTGCTGAAGTGATTTCATCTGTTAACACATTTTTGAAATCAATACTGGTGATTTTTTTATCATCACCTTTGAATTCAACAGGGACAGTATGCCACATAAAATCAATTTTTTCATTTTTAAAGGCACGGTCTTGAATAATTTTTTGTGCTCTTAATTCATCTCTTCGATGAACAATTGTTACTTTACTAGCAAATTGGGTTAAGTATAACCCTTCTTCTACAGCAGAATCTCCTCCACCAATTACATATAAGTGACGATCTCTAAAGAAAGCTCCATCACAAACAGCACAGTAAGAAACACCTCTACCAGCGTATTCTTCTTCACCAGGAACACCAATCTTACGATGATCACTACCAGAAGCGATAATAACTGTTTTACCTTCGTAAACTTCATCGTCACAGTAAACTTTCTTAACAAGACCAGTATTTTCAACTTTAGTTACATTCCCATAAGTATGAGTTGCACCAAAGTTACTTGAATTTTCATACATTTTCATTGCTAAGTCAGGACCAGTAATAGTTGAAAAACCAGGATAATTCTCAACATCAGCAGTATTCATTAACTGACCACCTGGTGCCCCTCTTTCAATAACTAATACATTTAAATCTGCTCTTGACGCATATAAAGCAGCCGTCATTCCTCCAGGTCCTGCTCCTATGATAATCACATCATACATAAACATTCCTCCATACTTCTTAATCATCTATAACTTTAACCCTTTAGCAATTCATTGTCTATCCATTTGCTCAAAAAAAGAACCTTAAAAAACCATTGACTTTATGTTAATTAAAGATAGAATACTTATGATATCTTCAAAAAGGAGCTAAGCATATATGATTTCAAAGATAAACTTATTTTTCCGAGATAACAAACATTCTCATCAGGAACTTTTCTATCTCAGTTGGCCTATTTTTATTGAATTATTTTTAAGGGTATTTGTCGGTAATATCAATGTTTGGATGATTTCGCAACACTCAGAACCTGCAGTTGCGGCTGTTGGAGCATCTAATCAATTACTAACCTTATCTGTTTTTGTTTACGGGTTTATTACCGTTGGCGTTCAAATTATTATCGCTCAATTACTTGGTGCAAAGAAAGAAGATGAAGTCCCTGAAGTTATCACAACAGGAATTATTGGCTCATTTGTTATTGGTATCTTAATCAGTGCCCTATTTATATTATTCCCTCAGCAATTATTAATGGCTATTAATTTGCCAGATGACATCGTCCATATTGGTGTGCGTTACATTCAAATTTACGGTGCTAGTTTATTTGTTTCTTCGATATCAGCTGCTATTGTTGCTGTCCTTAGAAGTCACGGTAAAACAAAAGATGCTTTAAAAATTCCGATGATTGCCTTACTCTTAACAGTAGCCGGAAACTATCTTGCGTTATATAGTCCTTTTGGATTACCTAATTTAGGTGTTGCTGGCTTAGGTATTTCTGCAGCAATTAGTAATGCTATTGCGCTTATTATTGGTTTTGTTATTCTGAATAAAAAAATCGGTTTTAATATTCTTTCGATTTCATTCAAGCTATTTTCTAAAGACAAACTAAGACAAATTTTAAAACTTGGTTTACCTTCTTCTGGAGAAAACTTATCCTACATGGGCTCTCAAGTCGTAGTTACGATGATTGTTGCCTCTCTTGGTGCAAATCTCCTAATCGCAAAATCTTATGTCACAGCCATTACACAGTTTATTTACTTGATTGCCTCTGCCCTTGCGCAAGGAAATCAAATTTTAATTGGCCGTAGTGTAGGTGCTAGAGATTTTGATAAAGCCTATAAAACTGGTTTACACACCGTGTATTTAAGTGTGGGTATTACATTTATTATTTCTTTAATTACTTTTATCTTTATTGAACCAATTATGCATGTCTTTACCTATAATCCAGACATCATTGAAATCGCAAAAGTAGTCTTTTTCGTGGATATCTTCCTTGAAATATTCAGAGCGATTAACATGACTATGGTTGGATCCTTAAATGCTTCTGGAGATGTTAAATTCCCTCTTATTTGTAGTTTAATTGTCTTATGGATTATTAGTTTACCATTCTCTTATTTACTAGCAATTCCTTTAGAACTTGGCCTTTTAGGTGTTTGGTTGGCTTATACCATTGACGAAGCATTACGAGGCGTTCTGATGATTAAACGTTGGCGATCCGGTATTTGGCGTTCAAAAATCGATTTACTCTAACAACTTGTTTAACGCAAGTTGTTTTTTTATTCTTTAAAATTTGATTAATAATTGTTTTTTTTAGTTATTTTTTATTAATTTAATGGTAGTTTTATAAACGAACGAATATTAATTAAAGGGTGAAGTCCATGTCTAGATTCAATCGTCAACAGTCAACACCAACCATCAATTATGGTTTATTGCTACCTATTTTCTTAATGCTAGTCCTAAGTATCTGGCTTCAGTATTGGGTAGCTACTTACGAAGAAGTTTCAGCAGTCAATCAAGCAATCAAACAAGTTATTTTTGTTGTAATCGGTGTCGGCGGCATGGTTATGATAAAATTCATTGATAAAAAAATCATCTGGAAATTAGTTCCGTGGATATATGTTTTTTCACTGCTTTTAATGGCCTCTCTTTACCTTTTCTATGATGTTACAATGTATAACATCACAGGGACGAAGAGATGGATTGATATTGCAGGGATTAAGTTTCAACCTTCTGAATTAGCTAAAATTGCTTATATTTTATTTATTTCAAAAGAACTCATTAAATATGAGATGAACACTAAAATAAAAACACTTTCCACAGATCTCAATTTACTCTGGAAATTATTACTCTATAGTGTTCCTTTATTCGCTTTAATGTTTATGCAAAAAGACTTTGGGACCTCCTTAGTCTTCATTTGTGTCCTAGGTGCCCTATTAATCGCCGCTGGCATTGATTGGCGTATCCTAGGGACAATTGGTGCCATTCTAGCCGTCATTGGCTGTATCCTTATTTTTCTAGTCTTTACAGAAAATGGTAATAATATACTCAAATCCCTACATTTTAAACAATACCAACTTGACCGAATACGTGCATGGCGTGATCCTTATGCTTTTGCTGATTCTATTGCCTATCAACAAGTTCAAGGTTTCATTGCAATGGGATCTGGTGGTTTATTTGGTAAAGGTTCAACAGGCATTGATATTTATGTCCCTGTCCGAGAGTCAGATATGATTTTCACCTTTATTGGAGAAGCTTATGGATTTGTAGGAGCTTCCTTAGTGATTATTCTCTACTTTTATTTATTCTTCCAAATCTTTTATACAGGATTAAAAAGCAATTCAAAATTCAATATCTATATTTGCGTAGGAGTTGTCTTTATGCTTGTCTTTCAAACATTTGAAAACATTGGAGCAGCTATTGGACTCTTACCTTTAACAGGAATTCCTCTTCCTTTCTTAAGTCAGGGAGGAACCTCTCTGATTGCGACTATGATTGCTCTAGGATTAGTTTTTGAAATGAATGTTTATGACTAACAAAAAATATTAAGAGCCTCTGATATAAGTTTTCTAACTTATATCAGAGGCTCTTAATATTTTTTGTTAGTCGTTGGCTAAACTAATCTTACCTGTTTTAGCAAAGCTGTCATTGAATTTCGTTTTAACAAACAACACTAAGATTTGAAGGGCGAGTCCTAAAGACTGCACAGTCATAATTAGGGTAATATCGTAATGAATTAACCCAAGGATCATAGCAATTAATGTTGGTAAAAACAGTGCGTTTATCGTGACGTTTAAGGCCTCTTTATATGTTTTAATAGATGACAAATGACTTCTCTTTGTCAACCAAATAAAGAAAGCTGCTCCAAAAATAAGGAATATTGTACTTGATAGTACTAGCAAGCTAACTAAAATAGTCACACTTAAAATCCGGTAAGCGGCATTTTGAGCATTCCACTCTTCATTTAACCAACTCTTAAAGTCTTCGTTTGTTTGCCAATTAGTTGGCGAAAAGCTATCCGTATAGCGTAAGTTAAATGTTAACCCATTTTTATCTTTCATCACTAATTGGTTTTCTTCAAAGTTCAAACCAGTTGCCACTTTGTCAAAACTTTCAGATGACGCATTCACATAAATCAAGTCATTAATTTGTTGTGTCTCTTTATTATCTAATGAACTATCAGTTATCGAAATACTACTTATATTTTTCATGTCCATTTTATCCATTTGAGCAACTAAATCAGGCGTAACTGATTTAAGATTAAATTCTTGTGTCTTATTAGCATTTAAAGCCACAGGATTTAATAATAGAAAAATAAGAAAAATCGATACGATTAACATTTGCCAATAAGCAAGTGTTCTACGATTTAAAAAGATTTTCTTCGGTGAAAAACAACTGACAAAATATGATATTGGAAACTGATATTCTTTCATTAAATAAAACTCCTATCCTTTTGTTCCTCCTGCAATTAAACCTGAAACAAAGTTCTTTTGTAAGAAGAAGAATAAAACTGAGATTGGTAAAGCAATTAAAATAGCACCTGCAGCAAATAATGCTACTTTTTGGTCTTTTGAGTTACTAATAAAGGTTTGTAGACCAACT
Organism: Candidatus Vagococcus giribetii; assembly: GCF_017316185.1. Taxonomy (GTDB): domain Bacteria; phylum Bacillota; class Bacilli; order Lactobacillales; family Vagococcaceae; genus Vagococcus; species Vagococcus giribetii. The sequence goes on from NZ_JAFLVX010000006.1 coordinate 30,215, forward strand.
GCTACGGTGATGTTTTCTGGAGATCTTAATAAGAATTTGGCTAACATGAAGTCACCAAATGGTCCCATAAATGCCCATAATGCTTGTACAGCAATCATCGGTTTTACTAATGGTAACACAATTTGAGCGAAAATTCTAAAGTGTCCCGCACCGTCTAATTTAGCCGATTCATCTAAATCGATTGGCACAGTATCAAAGTACCCCTTCATTAACCAAGTATTCATTGGAATCCCACCACCGATATAAATCAATGTTAAGAACCAAGGTTGATCCAAGGCATTTAATAAAAGAGCCATAACGTAAAAGGCTGTTAATGCTGCCATTGTTGGAACCATTTGTACGATTAAGAACAGTTTTAAACTACTATTTCGACCGATAAAACGGTAACGACTGTAAGTGTAACCTGCTAAGGTAATAATAGTTACCTGACAAACCATGGTAAAGATAGCGATAATCAATGTATTGACATACCAACTACCATATAAGGTTTCATTAAATAAGCGACTAAAATTATTAAGTGTCCATTCACTACTTAAATCTAAACTAAAAGCACTAACATTTCCCGCTTTAAAAGCTGTACTTACTGTAATTAAAATGGGATAAACAACAATAATCGATAACACAATCATGAATAAGTAGGTAAAGAACTGTGTTAAAAACTTACTTCTTTTTACAGAACTATGTGATTTCATATTAGTTGCCCTCCATATCAAATGCATTTGTTTTCTTAAAGACTATTAAGGAGATACCAATCACGATGAATGAAATAATCAAGGTAACAGCTGCTGCCACAGAATATTGTGGAGCATTTCCTGTTGTTAATTTGTAAATCCATGAAATTAAGATATCCGTAGAACCGGCTCCTCCACCTACACTACCTGGTCCACCATTATTAAATAGGTAGATCATAGAGAAGTTATTGAAGTTACCTGTGTATTGAGTAACAAAAATAGGTGCTGCCACAAATAAAATCATTGGCATTGTAATTGATTTGAATCGTTGAATAGCATTAGCACCATCAATTTTAGCTGCTTCATATAATTCACCTGGAATTGATTGTAAGATACCAGTTGTCATTACGTAGATATAAGGGAATCCTAACCAACCTTGAATCATAATAATCGCAACTTTTGTCCAGAATGGATCTGTCTTCCAAGCAATCGCACCAATATCAACAAAAGGTAAATGATTTAACATAGGAATTACCTGTGTATTGATTGCACCAATACTATCATTAAAGATGTTTGAGAAACTCATGATCGTAATAAAAGCTGGTACTGCCCATGGAAGTAAGAAAATAACACCAAAAATTCGTTTACCTTTGATGAATGATTGGTTCGCTACAACAGCCGTAAAGACACCTAAAACAATTTGTAGAGTTGAGGCACATAGTGTCCAAATAACTGTCCAACTAAATACAGCTCCAAAAGTTGAGCGATATGAACTTAAGAAGAAAATACTAAAGAAGTTTTTTACGCCTACCCAGTCAATTAAACTTGCTGGTGGAATGTGTTTGAAATCGTAATTAGTAAAGGCCATGAATAAAGTAACTAATACTGGGAAAATAATAGCAATTGTCATAACAATATAAGCTGGTAATGTTAATAGATACGGGAAGCCTGAATCTAATACATTATGGATTGTTTCTTTTGCTGTTGTACTTACTTTGTCTCCATTGTTCCATTTTTTTGCAATTTGTTTTGCATCTCTTAAATTGATTACATAAAAAATGAGGAAAACGACTGTAATAATAATTTGTAAAGTTCCTTCAATTAAAAGAAATAGTGAATGATCCTCCATTGGAACTGTACCTAATGTAATGAAACCTTCCATTGCAGGTACACCAAAAGTAACAAGTTCTACAAGAAATGCGATAAAAATACCTAAAAAGATAATTCCCTTGAATTTCTGTTCGTTATAAAATTGTCCTAAACCTGGAATAATTGAAAGAAGGGTCGCTTTTTTGACGTCTTTCTCTTTTCGTTTGATATCCATTGATATATCTCCTTATCTAAAATAAGACATCGGCAGAGTTTTTTCTCTGCCGATGGTACTCTTATTCACCGTATTTTTGATCGATGTTTTCTTTAATCACTTTAACTGCAGCATCTGCAGCTTCTTTAGGTGTTTTCTTACCTGATGCAGCGTCAAACATTAAGTTTTCTCCACCAGCCCAAACTTCAGCCATTTCTGGAATGTTTGGCATTGGTTTAGCATTTTCGTATTGAGCAATAACAGCGTTTGTTAATTCGTTGTTTTGTTCAGTAGCAAATTTACGTGAATTGTTGTTAGCAGGTACTTCTTGAGTCATTTCATAGAATTTATTTTGGTTGTCATCATTTGTTACATAATCAATGAATTTTTGACCCATTTCTTTGTTTTTAGAGTAGTTACTAATAACCCATGCTTTTCCTCCACCAAATGCTTGGTACTCTTTACCATTTTTTAGTGTAGGGATTTTAGCAACACCGAAGTTTAAACCAGTTTCTTTGTAGTTAGCAGCAGCCCAAGGTCCATCAATAATTGCTGCAGCTTTACCTTCTGTAAATTGACTTGTTACAAAGTCACCAGCAGCTTTAATATCCATCATACCTTTTGGCCAAGTTTTTTGGAACCAATCAGTTGCGTATTGAATTCCTTCAATAGAACCTTCATTGTTTAAACCAACATCTTTAGGGTTTGTTCCTTCATCACCAAATACGTATCCACCGTAACCTGATAATAAACCATAAGCAAAGTAGAAGTCAGTCCATTTAGCTAAGAAACCAGTGTTTTTTCCTTCTTCTCCCTTAAATGCAAATCTTTCATCTTTTCCTAGAGCTTCTAAATCATCAAATGTTTTTGGAGCATCTTTAACTAAATCTTTGTTGTAATACATAACTAGAGTTTCGATAACGGCTGGCGCTCCGTAAAATTTACCATCAACTGTAACTTGTTTTTTGTCAGTTTCATTGTAAATCTTGTCGTCTACTTTTACTTCAGCTAAATGTCCTTGTTGTCCTAAAGGTCCTAAGCGGTCATAAGCCGACATCATTACGTCTGGCGCTTTACCAGCTGGTCCATCAAGTGATAAGGCATCTAAATTCTCAAACATATCTTTTTCGATAATTTTAACAGTTACTCCGTTTTCTTTTTCGAAGTCACCTTTTATTTCTTCAAGATATTTTACATATCCTTTATCTACAGATACTTCTAATGTTTTAGAATCTTCTTTGCTTGCTTCTTTTTTATCTTTACCGCCTCCACAAGCTACTAAAGTTAGCATAGCTGTTGTTGCTAGTAAACCTAAACCAATACGTTTCCATCCTTTTTTCATTGAAAAAGCCTCCTATGTATTTTCTTTACACTCTTAGATTAGTCTGTTTCATCTTGTTTTGCAACCGTTTTTATGATGTTACCGATAACACCTTTTGTCTATTTAGAGATAATGAAACCATTTTCTTTTATCACATAACCATTTTCTGTTTTTTCAGTGTTTTGACTTAATAGAATCTCTGTATCGACTGATATAATTTGGTTTTCTTTACCTTTATTAAAGTATCCTGTAACCTTACCATTTTCTGATTCACGTGTGAAAATAACGTATTTTTCATCATTGTTTAATTCTTCAAATGTTAAGCTACCATAAGATAGAATACTTTGTTTTTCTTTTCTTAGCGCAACCAATTGCTTAGTAAATGCTAGGAACTCAAGATCTTGATTTTCTTCTTCCCAAACCATACAACGACGGCAATCTGGGTCATTTGCTCCAGTCATACCAATCTCAGTACCATAATAAATACATGGTGAACCATGTTGCATAAAGGTGAATGCTAAACTCATTTTAGCAATGTCTTTGTTTTCTCCAGAAATGTGTAACAATCTAGCAGTGTCATGTGAGTCTAAACAGTTAAACATCACTTGATTCGTTTGATCACGGTATAACATTAATTGCTCATATAACCCACTAGCCATTTTCGTTGAAGAAATCGCATCTTTTACAAAGAAGTTTGTCACGGTTTCAGTGAAGGCGTAGTTCATAACAGCATGGAATTCATCTCCATTTAACCAACTTTGAGACGAATGCCAAATCTCACCTAAGATATAGAAATCTTTATCAATCGCTGTTGTTGCTTCGTAGAATCGTTTCCAGAATTGGTGATCCACTTCATTTGCCACGTCTAAACGCCACGCATCAATGTTAAACTCTCTCACCCAATAAGTCGCAATATCTAATAAGTAATCTTGAACTTCTTTATTGGCTGTGTTTAATTTAGGCATCATTGGTGTGAAAGCAAATGTGTCATAAGACAATGTTTTGGCTCCTTCGACATTTCCATTTTTACCAAGTTCAACTGGGAAGCTATGGATATGGAACCAATCTTTATATTGAGAATCTTCACCATTTTTTACGACGTCTTGGAATTGTGGTGAGTAGTACCCCATATGATTGAATACCGCATCTAACATAATTTTGATACCACGTTTATGAGCTTCATCAACTAATTTTTTGAATGTTTCTTTATCGCCAAAATCAGGATCAATCTCAAAATAATCAATAGTGTCATACTTGTGATTTGATGATGCTTTGAAGATTGGACAGAAGTATAAACCATTAATCCCAAGATCTTCTAAGTAATCTAAGTGATCAATAACCCCTTGTAAGTCTCCACCGAAGAAGTCTTCACGATCAGGATGTTTACTTCCCCATGGTAATGTTCCTTCTGGGTCATTTGAAACATCTCCATTAGCAAAGCGTTCAGGGAAAATTTGATACCACACAGTTTCTTTTACCCATTCAGGTGATTTGAAACGATCAATTTCTTGGAAGAATGGCATTCTAAAATAATTTTCAGCTTTTTCAATAACCGTTTCAGACATATCAAAAATGCCTCTATCTCCGTAAAAAACTTCTTCTTGATCTGCGCCAACTACATGAAACGCGTATTGAATACGTCTAAATTCTGCACCAAAAGCAATTTGCCAGTAATCGTAATCTTCAGTTGTTGCGATTTTTTTCATTGGTTCAGATTCTTTAAACCACTCGTCTTGGTGGATTAGGTAAGGATCGCCTTTAATGACATCAACGCTAAGAACATCATCTTTCTTAGTTCTTAAGCGAACGTGCATCACGTCTTTCTCAAATAAATAAGCGTACTCGCTATCTGGTCTATGTAATAATGCGGCTCTTTCCATTCTATTCTTCATCCTTTTTTATATATAGTTTATAAGTATAAGGTGCTACTGTCTTACCAATAACATCTTCTGAATCCATTTTTAATATCCAATCTGAATAGCTATCTAACCAAGCAGGTGCGACTACTTCTTCACCCGTTAAGTTAACAAGCACAAGGGCTTCTTCTTGGTTGTATTGTCGTTTATACGCCAAGATATTATCCGTAGTTTCTAAAAAGATAACCTCTCCAAACGTAAATAAATCTTCTGATTTAAGTTGAATCAACTGTTTATAAAAGGCTAACACACTCATCTCATCTTGACTTTCCACTGCTACGTTATAGAACATTTCTCTGTTTTCACCAATCCAGTTGGCCTTTGTAGAAAATCCAGCAAATTCACTAGCATCCCACTGCATGACACCACGACTAGCTTCTTTATTAACTGAAGCAATTCGTCTTAAAGCCTGTTCTTTTTTTAATCCATTCTCTAATAACTGAATGTATTGAGAGGTGGCTTGAGGACTTTGGAAAAGCTCAATGTCACGAATTTCTAAATTTTTCATACCAATTTCTTCTCCGTAAAGAATGACTGGAATACCTCGTAATAAATACATAGATAGAGCTAATGCTTTAGCACTCTTATCACGGTATTGAGTGTCATCTCCAAAACGAGACACAACTCTAGGCATGTCATGATTATTCCAATAAAGGGTTGGTAGTTTTCCTTCTGAAAGGGAGTGTTGCCATTTTTTTAGTTTTTGTTTCATTTCAGGAGCATCAAGAGTTCGTTTCTCTAAGCCCTTAGGTATCCTCTCATCTTGTTCAATGATTCGTTCAGCAAAATGATCAAAGGAAATAACCGTTTGGCATAAATCTTCACGAATATAACTATCTGCCAACTCAGGCGTTGCTGAAGCGGCTTCACCTAAAATAAAGCAATCTGGTTTCACTTCTTTAATCTCTGAGATAAACTCTGATAAGTAGCGTTTTACTTCAGGTAGATTCGCATAATACTCTTCCGCAATAGCAATCTCACCTGCTGGTACATTAGGAACGTCCTTATTAAAATCGTCTTTGATCATATGAATAAAGGCATCTAATCTAAAACCGTCTACTCCTTTATCTAACCAGAACTTAGCGATTTCTACCATGGCACGCTTCACTTCAGGGTTTTTCCAATTTAAATCTGGCATTTTTTTGGCAAATAAGTGAAAGTAATACTGATTACTTTTTTCTTCTTTTTCCCACACAGAACCACCAAAAAATGACTCCCAATTATTTGGTGCTACTCCATCTGCTTTTTCATCAGCCCATAAATAATAATCACGGTAAATATTGGCTTTGCCTCTTAAAGCTTCTTGGAACCACGGGTGTTGATCAGAGGTGTGATTTAACACTAAATCAAGTAAAATCTTAATATCTCGCTTGTGTGCTTCATGAATTAACGTTTCAATATCTTCTAAGCCACCGAAAATCTCATCAATGGCATAGTAGTTGGAAATGTCGTAACCGTTATCAATTTGTGGTGAAATAAATATGGGATTTAACCACAGAGTATTAACGCCTAAATCTTTGATATAATCCAGAGAATCAATAATCCCTTTTAAATCACCAATACCGTCTCCATTCGTATCTTTAAAGCTTTTAGGATACACTTGATAAACAACTGCCTTTTCCCACCATGCCTCTTTCATGTTACCCCTCCTTTTAATCTGTTCATTCATAGTCTATGAAATGTTCTTTCATAACTCAACTAAAAAAAGAATGTTAACGATAACAAGATTTCAATTCGTGATATTATCAAACAAAAAAACGATGAAAACCTTCTTCACTTCCCCTACTTTTAAGGTAAGCAAAAAAGACTAACCAGTTTGGCTAGTCTTTCTTTAACTTAGTACTACCACGAACAATCAACTCTGCTTCGAACAGTTGATTGCCTTGAGGGGCACCGTTTTGTTTAATTTTATTTAACAGCATGGTTGCACATGCCGCTCCCATTTCAAAAACAGATTGCTTAACAGTTGTTAGTCTTGGATAAGCAATTTGGTCTAAAAAGACACCGTCAAAACCAATCACACCGTAATCCTCTGGTATATTGGCTTCATTTTTTTGAAGTCCTCTTTCAACCCCAATCGCTAGACGATCACTACTGCAAACAAAGGCTGTATTTTTAGGATACTTACTGAATTCTTCTTCAATATAGCGATTTGAATACCTAGAACGGTTTTTAAAACGCACAATCTCAGGAACTTTTTGATACCGTTGCATGGTATTAATGTAGCCAGCTTCTCTAGAAAATTCAAAGGGCTCTTTGACATCAATACCAACATAAACAATTTTGTCATACCCTTCTTTAATGGCATGTTCTGTCGCAATTTCTGTTCCTTTTGTGTTATCTGTATCAACAAAGTCATAACCATAGCGGTTTTCACCAAATAAAACAAAAGGTTTTTCCAACCGTTCAACCCAGTCATTATGCTCAGCTCGCATACCTGTAATAATATACCCATCACTTTGACCTAAATCAAAACTGTTTTCCGTCACTAACTGTAAGGAATATTGATGTTTATCTAACTCTTTAGAAATACCCATTAATAAATTCATGTAGTAAGGTTCAGTTGTATCAATCTCTTCCAAAATAAAAAACTTAATAATTTGTGTTCGATTATTGGCAAGAGCCTTTGCAGCAACATTAGGCTTATAATTTAAATCCTTCATTGCTTGAAACACTAATTCTTTAAGCTCATCTGTCACTTTTTCAGGATGATTGATGACTCTTGAAACCGTCATTTTTGAGACGTTTGCTTTTTTAGCAACATCAGATAAAGTGGTCATATTTACCCCTCCCAATTTTGAACTGACTAATGTCATTATACGTTATTTCGAATAATAATCTAGTCAATTATTTTTCTGACGTCTCGAAAACGTTTTCTAAAATGCGAGATTGTAGCCATTCTATCAACTCTTTTTCAACTCGAAATTCTCCTAAATTACTTGCTTTGTCCTCACTGGCTAGGGCTAATTTAATTAACTCATTTGCCTCTTCTAATTGATGATTGTAAAAGTAAGTTTTAGCAGCAAGAACACGCTGATTACTTATAAGAGGGAGCTTTAAATAATTAATTAACTTCTTGTCCGATACTAACTCTTCAATTCGTTCATCTTCTCTATGTTGAGTTAACAAATAAAAGAGTAATTCTTTTTCTACCTCTAGTTGGTAGGGTAAGACCAAGTTATCTCTTTTTTGCCATAAATTGTTTAGTTTTGTGTCAACATCAGGCCAATTTCTTGTTTCTAATGATAAACCTAAGCTTAAAAGGTCTTGGAAATGATTAAAATGAGTTTCATTCGGCACTCCTGGAATTTTCTCAAAGTAATCTTTAGATAACTCACTAAAACGACTTCCTTGTGTCATTTCAGCATTTGTTGCTAATTGAATATACAATAACTTTTGATTTTCTTTAGAGGCTTTAGCAATCTGTAACGTTTTCCCATCATTAAATCCAAAAGGAATCAAATTAGTTAACCCTGTAAAGAGTCCTAGAAAAACAAAAGCTATTGAAAATGTTGGTGCAAGTGGATAAGCCATTAAAAATATGATACTGGCTAGCCCATTAAACAGGACGCCTCCTAAAAGATATAATTGAAATGGATAGTTCTCTTTATAAGCTGGTGGTTCCAATAGACATTGCCCTAATGTGCCTGGTACTTTATGTCTCACTAAACGGTATTTCCCATTAATTAAAACTAAGCATAGAGAAAATAACCGAAAACTTACAAATCGGTAGCCTGTTAATAAGCCTAAAACTAAATGACCACTTTCGTGGATAACAATATGTAAAATAAAACTAATTCCGATATACAACACGACCAGTAATAAGTCTCCAAGTTGAAAGTTTATTCCAGTTTCACCTAACAAAAAACCTCCAACACTACCTAAAACAAAACAGAATAAAAAGAACAATACTTGTTTAAGTTTACCTTGCTTCATGACTCTCCTCCTTTTCTATTAGTTTAACATAAAAAAGAGACTAGTACTTTTAACTACTAGTCTCAAAACATATTGTCTTAAATTCGGCTATTTTGTAGACGGTACATATCATAATACAAGCCCTCTTGTATTATGAGCTCATCATGATTACCACGTTCTACAATTTTTCCTTTTTCTAATACTAAAATAAGATTAGCATCTTTAATCGTTGATAAACGGTGGGCTATGGCAATCGTTGTCCGACCATGTCTCATTTTTTCTAATCCTTGTTGAATGAGATTTTCTGTTTCTGTATCGATATTAGCTGTGGCTTCATCTAAAACAAGTATTTTAGGATCTGTCACAATGGTTCTAGCAAAAGAAATCAATTGACGTTGACCACTTGAAAAGCTTGAACCACCTTCTAAAACTTTAGCGTGATACTTACCAGGTAAGGTATTGATGTATTCATCTGCCTGAACAAATTTAGCAGCTTCTACAATCTGTTCATCAGTTATCTCTTTATTCAAGAGGCGAATGTTACTTGAAATGTCTCCGTAAAACATAAACGCATCTTGAAGCACTAAACCCATCTTTTCTCTCAACTCAGTCATTGGGTAATCTTTGATATCTACGTCATCAATCAAGATTTGCCCTTCATAAAATTCATAAAAACGCATCATGACATTAATGATAGAGCTTTTCCCACTACCTGTGTGTCCTACAAGAGCTACCGTTTCACCAGGATTAGCAATGAAACTAATATTATTTAACACGTTGTGTTTTCCATCATAAGAAAAACTAACCTGTCTAAACTCGATTTTAGCGTCTTTAATTTTAGCACTTGCACCTGGGTGTTGTTGTGGTGTTACTTCTTCATGATCCAAGATATGAATGATTCGACTTCCCGCCACGACACCGTCTTGGAAAATACTTAGAAAATCCATCATATTTGTCATTGGATTAAAAAATTGTTGTACATATGAAATAAAAGCATAGATAAGCCCTACATCAACTGGTGAACTCAACGCATCTACTCCAAAAAAGCCTAAAACTAACGCAGTTGCTAAGGCAAACAATAAGTTAATAATCGGCGCTAGTAACAAGGAGTTTGTTTTAATCATCGCGTATTTTGATTGAAGATAATCATCATTACTTGCTTCAAACTCTTCTTCTAGACGTTCTTCTTGTCTAAAATATTGAACAATTGACATACCAGATATGGATTCATTTAATTTTGTGTTTAAGTTACTTAATTTTTCTCTCATACCACGGTAAATTTTAGAACTAAATTTTTGATAGTACCAAATAATCACACCGAGTATAGGAAAGAAAATTAAACAAATCAACGTTAAAGATACATTGATAAACGACATAGCAATAAATGAGGCTGCCACACCAAATATCGCTGATAATACACTAATAAAAACTAGCCAAAATTCAAAGAGAGTTTCTGTATCATTTGTCACACGAGAAACAATTGAACCTGCTGGTGTTTGGTCAAAGTAACGCATTCCTAATCCCTGTAACTTTTTAAATAACTCTAGACGAATGGATTGGTAAGTTTTAAGAGATCCTTTGAAATATAAAACCCACTGACCATACCAGACAAGAGCCTTAAATAAAATTCCCAAAGCATAAAGACCAGCAAAATAAAGAATAACATCCATGGTCACGTTACCTGTGGTTAAATGATTATCCATCAGTACTTGTAAAATTTTAGGTAACAAAATATTAATCACTGCTAAAAAAACAGCAAAGGTTAGTGACAAGAAAAATTCTTTCTTAAATGGTTTAGCGAAGGTTAATAGGCGTTTAATAATGGTCTTTTGTTCTTTCATCGTAAACGATTTTGACCAAGCTGATTTTGATTCTTCCATTATCTCACTCCCCCTTCGATTTTACTTTCTAACTGTTGGTAATCATACATCTTATTGTACCAACCATCTAATGCTACTAGTTCCTCATGTGTCCCTCTTTCAATAATTCTTCCTTCATCAATCACTAAAATTTCACTGGCATGTTTGACACTACTCAAACGATGGGTACAAATAATTGTTGTTTTATCCGCACGAGAAGTTTTTAAATTCGTTAAAATTTTCTCTTCTGTTTTAGCATCAACTGCTGATAAGGCGTCATCTAAAATTAGCAATTCTGGTTGAACTAAAAGAGCTCGAGCAATTGATATCCGCTGTTTTTGACCACCAGATAGTGACACACCTCTTTCACCTACCATGGTGTCATAACCTTCAGAAAAACCAAGAATATCTTCATGAACAGCCGCCTCTTTTGCAATTCTTTCAACTGCTTGTTGACTAGCTTTTGGTGCACCAAAGCGAATGTTATCTCGAACCGTCATAGAGAATAAAAAGTGGTCTTGAGGCACATAACCAATAGAATGGAGTAAAGCATCTAATGTGTAATGTTGAATGTCATTTCCATCAATCTTGATAGAACCTTCATACGAATCGTACTCTCGCATAAGTAATTTAAGCATGGTTGTTTTACCTGCCCCAGTCTTTCCAACAATCCCCAAAGTGTGACCTTCTTTTAGATCGAACTGAACATCTTGTAACGTTGGTTCTTTATCCCCGTGATAGGTAAAGGACTCCACATTATAAGATAAATCACCTTTAGCCGGTTTTGAAATACCTGTTGTCATCTCTTTAATACTTGATTCTTCTCGCATTAACTCTGAAACACGATCATAACTGGCATTCCCTCGTTGAATAACATTGAAGAAACGACCAATCGCAAACATCGGCCAAACTAACATACCAATATAATTAAAGAACGAGATTAACTGACCAATTGAGATGGTTCCATTACTGACATAGTAACCACCTAAAATAATGGAAATAATATAAGATAGACCAATAATTAAAGTAATCAGTGGATCAAATAAAGCATCTAAGTTGTTAACTTTGGTGTTTTTCTTAATAGAATAATCAATTTTTTCTTTAAAATCCTCGATGTCTTCTTTTTCTTGACCAAATGTTTTAATTACTTTGATACCTGTAATACTTTCCTGTGTCTTATCGTTTAACTTAGAGAATGCCGCTTGAGATTCTTTAAACGCGTCATGCATTTTATTACCTAATTTACTTGATAATAATGCCAATAGCGGAAAAGGAATCAAGGCAATCACTGTTAATCTTGGATCAACAAAAAGCATCATAGCAACAATGGTAATCATCCCTGTGATAAATGCATCAGCAAATGTCAAAATACCTGCTCCTGCAACGTTTTGAATAGCATTCAAGTCATTTGTGGCATGAGCCATCAAGTCCCCTGTTCGGTATTTTTGATAAAACACTTGATCCATTTTTGTAAAATGATGGAACAGTCGTTTTCGCATCAGTTTTTCTAACCGAGCAGCTCCACCCCATATGTGTTTACGCCACACATAGCGCAAACCATAAACAGAAAAAGCTGAAACAACCAAAACTGAAATCCATAGCACTAGCTTATCCCTTGTTAGTGTGTTTTGTGTGATATTATCCACCACAATCCCGATAACTCTCGGTGGAATTAATTGAATCACTGCTACTAATATTAATGTTGATACCCCGATAAAATAATTCTTTTTCTCTTCCTTAAAAAACCAAGATAGTTTTCTAAAAATAGCCAAGTCCTTCACTCCTTTTTTAAAACAAAAAACAGGTGCAAAAATGCACCCGTTTCATTACAGTATTTTTGAAAACATGACTCTGTTAATACTTATTTTTTCTTATTAGTATTTTGAGACTTCATGTTTTGCATCATTTGACGAATTTTCTTTTCAGAAGGTTTTTGACCCATCTGAGCCATCATCATACGTAACATATCCTCATTAACGGGAGGATTTTTTTCTAATTGGTTTTCAAATGTTTTTTTAGCAAAAAAGAAGCCACCTACTGCACCTGCTAATAAAGCAATCACAATTAATAAAATAACTAATCCTGTATTCATAATTTTTGACACTCCTTCCTCCGGTTAATTGAACTCACATTAAGATATTTTACTAGATATTCCCCTAAAAAGAAAGGTCTTTTCCTACCTTTTTTAACTATTCATGATTAAAGTTAATAGGTCTTCATTAAATTTATTTTGTCTTAACATTTCAATTTCATACAAATAAGGAGCTTTTGCTGTCTTTTTATCTTCTCCAACAAATGGTGTTTCTAAAATCTTAGGTAACTCTGCTAATTGTGGATGATGCACCACATAACTTAATGCCTCAAAACCAATTGTTCCAAAACCAATATTAGCATGACGGTCTTTATGAGAACCTTGTGGATTTTTTGAATCATTTACATGAATGACTTTCAAACGATCTAATCCAATGATTTTATCAAATTCTTCAAGGACTCCATCAAAATCTTCTCGTACATTATAACCAGCATCATTAATGTGACATGTATCTAAAGTAACAGATAGTTTCTCATTATGAGTCACCCCATCAATAATACGGGCAATCTCTTCAAAATTACGTCCAATCTCAGTTCCTTTACCAGCCATTGTTTCTAAAGCAATTTGTGGTGTTTGGTCAGCACGTAGTACTTCGTTTAACCCTTTAATAATCTGATTAATTCCTTTATCTACCCCTTCACCGACATGAGCACCAGGGTGCATAGTGATTTGAGTTGCGCCAATAGCTTCAACACGTTCAATTTCTTGTCTTAAAAAATCAATCGCAAAGCCAAAATTTTGTGGCTTAATCGTATTTCCTAAGTTAATAATATACGGGGCATGAACCACGATATCTTTAATATTCAAGTCGTTAGCTGCCATGAATTCTAAACCAGCTTCAATATTTAGCTCCTCAATGGGCTTTCTTCTTGTATTTTGCGGTGCACCTGTATAAATCATAAAGGTATTAGCTTTGTATTCTTTTGCCGTTTCAGCAGAACCTAATAACATTTTTTTTCCGTTCATGCTCACATGAGAACCTAATAACATATCTATCTCTCCCTATTCATTGATCCCTATTATTGTACTGTTTATCATATGGACAAACAAGTTTGTTGCTCTTCTTTCTTTATGAAATAGCATGTAATAACTCGTTTATTTTTCAATGAAAACTAGGAATAGACTAACTTAAATGATATAATTTTATCATTATAAGTTTTGAGGTGATAATTTGACAAAACCTAATGATTTCAATGAAGAATCATTGCCTAGTGCAACTTCTTCAACTGAAAATCTTCCTGTTGAAACAAACAAAAATGACTCAGACACAACTAATGACCATAAAAATAAAGCTATTTTTACATTTAATGTGGTATACCGAGTCATGCGTTCCCTCTTTTTAATTGGGATTCTTGCTATTTCTGCCCTTGGCTTTTTAGGTGTCGGGTTAGGATTAGGTTATTTTGCTTCTCTTGTTTCTGATGTTAAAGTTCCTACTAAAGAGGAATTAACTCAAAAAATAAATGATGTGGAGCAACAATCAAAAATTCTATACGCAGAAGGTGAGCTTGTCTCTGTTATTAAGTCTGATTTAATTAGAACATCTGTTAAATCTGAGGATATTTCTCCTTTGATTAAACAAGCATTGGTGGCTACTGAAGATGAAAATTTCTACGACCACAAAGGTATCGTTCCTAAAGCATTAATCCGAGCAACGATTTCTGATGTAACTGGTCTTGGTGGTAGTTCGGGTGGTTCAACTATTACGCAACAGATCATCAAACAACAAGTATTGACTAGCGAGACCTCGTATAAGCGTAAAGCTTCTGAGATTGTCTTAGCCTTAAGGACTGAGAAATTCTTTTCAAAAGAAGAGTTACTTACTTCTTACCTAAACGTCTCTCCTTTTGGTCGAAATAATCGTGGTGAGAATATTGCAGGGATTGAAGAAGCCGCAATGGGGATTTTTGGCGTTCATGCAAAAGACGTGACCCTACCTCAAGCAGCCTTTTTAGCCGGTTTACCCCAAAGTCCAATAAACTACACACCTTACACTAACTTAGGTGAGTTTAAAGAAAACTTTGATGCTGGTCTCAAACGAAAAGATGACGTCTTGTTTAATATGTATCGAGAGAAAAAAATCAACAAAAAAGAGTACGAAGAAGCAAAAGCTTACGACTTAACTCAGGATTTCAGAAAACCTGAGGCTCCGCAAAACGATCAAAGTGGCTACCTCTATAATTACTTGTATGAAGAAGCAGCTGATGTGTTAGCGCCGATTTATTATGAGAAAGATGGTATCACAAAAGAAGAATACGAAGCTTCAAACGATTTAAAAATCAAATACAAAGAAATTACTAAACGTGAGTTAAGACAAGATGGTTATACAGTTCACACAACCATTGATAAAAATATCCATAACGCTATGCAAGAAGCTGTTGCTCAATACGGCCCTATGCTAGATGACGGAAGAGGTCAAACCCTTGAAACAAGTAGTATTTTAATGGATAACCAAACTGGTCGTATTTATGGATTCATTGGCGGACGTGACTACAATCAAAGTCAGTATAACCGTGCCTTTGACGCCTACCGTTCACCTGGTTCAACCATCAAACCAATCCTTGCCTATGCTCCAGCGATTGATGTTGGATTAATTGGCTCTGAATCAAGGTTATCTGACTATCCTAAAAAGTATAATTCAGGACAAGAGATCAATAACTTCTCTGACAAAGGAAGTAGTAGCTTCAAAACAGCACGAGAAGCTTTGACTTGGTCTTTAAACATTCCTGTGGTTAACTTATATGATGAGTTATTAAACCATACGAATCCAAAGTCATACTTTGATAAGATGAATATTACTACAGTTAATCCTAATGACTATGGTAATCAATCTATTCCTTTGGGAGGAACAGATTTTACTGTGTTAGAAGAAACATCAGCTTATGCTACTCTTGCTAATAAAGGTGTCTACAATCAAGGCTACTCTATTTCAAAAATCACAGATAATGCAGGCAATGTAATTTATGAGCACAAAATGAATCCTGTTCAAGTCTACAAACCATCAACTGCTTCTATTATGAATGATATGATGCGAGACGTGGTAAATAAAGGAACTGGACAACCGGCTAAAGAAACATTACAAGGTATGGGTTCTGGTCTAGCTAATGCTGATTGGGTTGGTAAAACGGGAACATCAGATGAACAAAAAGATTACTGGTTTACTGCTTCAACTCCAAAAATAACAATGAGTAGTTGGATTGGTTACGATGATGCTTCACCAATGTATGACAATTGGAACAAGCAAAACATGTACTACTGGGCTTATGTGACAAATTACGTCTACCAACAAAACCCTGATATTTTTGGCGTCAATGAACGTTTTGAACTTGATCCTACTGTATCTCATCAACAAGTCGTTGATTTTACAGGTGAAAAACCTGCAAGTTTCAATACAGATGGTTACAATATGAGTTTAACCCATGAAAAAACCAAAACGAGTCTTTACTCTAATGGCAATGCTGCTCCTGATTCTAAATTTAGATTCGGTATCGGTGGCACTGATGAAAATTACCGAGATGCGTGGAATTCATACATTAAACCAAAAGATGAGAAAAAACCAAGCAAAGAGAAAAACAAACCAGCTCCAAAAAAAGAGACTAAAAAAGAAGATTAAAAGAGGACCTCCACATGAACGTGGAGATCCTCTTTTTCTTATTTAGTCGAGCCTTTTTCAATTAAATCGTAAGGTAAAATAACTGATTTTTCTTCAATATCTTCTTTATTCATTAATTTTGTTAATAATCTCATTGCAACGGCACCAATATCATATAAAGGTTGAGAAATACTTGAAACACTTGGACGAGCCATATCTGTGAACAATGAATTATTACTTGTAATAATTTCAAACTCACCAGGTACGCTGATGCCTTTGTCTGTTAAGCTATTTAATAAACCAACTGCCAATTCATCATCTGCTACAACAGCTGCTGTTGCGTTACTATGAGCCACGCGGTCATAAAGATTTAAACCAGCTTTATAGCTATATTCAGATTCAAAAACAAGACCTTCATTATAAGTCATATTGTTTTCTTTTAGGGCATCTTTGTATCCATTCAATCTTAATTGACCATTAATTGGATCTAGTAAAGGTCCAGAGATAAACGCTACTTTTTCATTACCAGATTTGATTAATTTATTGGTTGCATCTTTTGTTGCTTCACGGTAATCAATGTTAACAGATCCTACTTGTTGATCTGGATCAATTGAACCAGCTAAAACGATTGGTGTTTTTGAGCGTGAAAACTCACCACGGATTGATTCTGTTAAATGATGTCCCATAAAGATAACACCATCTACTTGTTTAGCTAATAACGTATTTAATACGTTAATTTCTTTTTTGTCATCTCCATCAGAGTTAGCCAAAATAATATTGTATTTATACATTGTTGCCACATCATCGATTCCTCGAGCAAGTGAAGCAAAATAAGCATTACTTACATCTGGGATAATAACGCCAACAGTAGTTGTTTTCTTACTAGCTAAACCACGAGCAACGGCATTTGGACGGTAATCAAGACGATCGATAACTTCCAGTACTTTCTTTCTTGTTGCTGGTTTGACATTTGGGTTTCCATTTACTACACGAGAGACAGTTGCCATAGACACTGCAGCTTCACGAGCAACATCATAAATGGTGATTGTTTGTTTTTCCATATTGTTTTCTCCTTTAAGCATTCTTTACGTTTCAGTTTTGCTTCATTAATAAACTCAGGTTATCAGATAACATAAATTATTGCAAGCGTTTTATCGTCATTTTCATGAAAATTCATAGAAAATTACAAAAAAAGAATCAAATCCAAAGATTTGATTCTTTTAACCTACCTTATATAGATGGGTTAAGCTTCGTTGTCTAAAGCTGAATAGATTTCATCTGAAATTTCATCTTCTTTTAAGACAATATCTTCTTCCATTAATTCACTAACTCTTCCTTTAACTTCTCCAGAAGTACGTTTAAACTCTTCTTGTAAGTCTCCTGTTTTATCTGCTAAGTTTTCTAATAAATCACTAGAAACAGATTTAGCTTGGTCTACTTGGTTTGAAATTTTATCTCCTAACCAGCTATATTCTTCTTTTTTATGTTTAGCAAAATCACCAATTTCATTTCCTTTAACTTGAGCAATCCCTGCTAATTCACTTGCTTTTCCTTCTGACATGTCATCTAGTTGATCAATTAAGTCTTCTCTTAATTCTTTACCACTTTTTGGTGCTAATAATAATGCCGCTGCTGCAGCTGCTGTTCCACCAATGATTGCTCCTAATAAAAAGCCGCTTGTTTTCTTAGCCATTTTTACTGCCTCCGATTTATTATTTCTTTTTAAATAAGTGTGCCGCGCTTTGTGCTGCTTTACCAACAATAGTTGCTGTAGCAGCCGTTTTACTTGCGTCTCCAACTTTTACTAATAAATTTTTACTTGATGCGTTTAATTCAGAAACGCTTTCGCTTAAATCAGCTACTGCTTGGAATAAAGGATCAATTGTTTCTACTTTTTGTGTCACATCTTCTAAAAGTTCATTACCTGTAACAAGTAAATCCTCACTTTGACGTAAAAGTAGGTCCACATCTTTTGTTAATACCGCCACTGATTTGTTGGTTTTATCCAATATGCGATTAACCTTCTCTACTGATGTATTAATGGTTTTATTTAATTGAAGTAAGAAAAACACAATAACAATGACAAGTACAACAAAGGCTATAGCAGCAACGATTGCCGCGATTTCAATACCAGACATCTTTACTATCCCCTACCTTTCATATAAAATACTAATTTTAGAATACCACTATCTAATTGTTTTCTCAACAACTAATTAAATGGTAGAATAAAGTTAATAATCTCGTTATTTATTACTGGAGGATCAGATCAATGCAAGAAACAACTACAAGTACACAAGTAGACTTAATCACTGAAACACAAAAAGGCTTAAATGTGTTTCAACAATTTTGGCAGAATTTAGATTGGGAAAAAATTCTCTCAACTGTCATCTACAAAGGAGTACTCATTTTAATTACGTTACTAATTTTAGTGATACTTCGAAAAATAATCATAAAATTTATACACACCTCTTTTGCCAACTACCGAAAAAAGGATGTTTATAGCCCAAATCGATTAAAAACACTTGAGACACTGACGAAAAATTTTTCTCAATACTTACTCTTTTTTATTATGATTTATACGGTTTTAACCATTCTAGGTGTCCCTGTTAGCTCTTTAATTGCTGGGGCTGGGATTGCTGGGGTTGCAATTGGTTTAGGCGCACAAGGATTTATTAATGATGTCATTACTGGTTTTTTCATTATTTACGAACGTCAACTAGATGTTGGCGATCATGTTATTTTAGACCAAGTTGAAGGGACTGTTGAACAAGTTGGTCTAAGAACAACTCAAGTCAAAAGTTTTAATGGGACCATGAATTACATTCCAAACAGACAAATTCTCATTGTTAGTAACTTATCTCGCGGCAATCAACGAGTGCTTATCGATATTCGCGTAAACCCTGATGAGGATATCGAACGCGTTAAACGTATTATGCAAGCCGTGAATGATGAGATTGTAGCAAACACACCAGAAATTCGCTCTGAGCCAAATATTGTAGGTCTCATCAATTTACCGAATGGAACCTTTGTTGTGCGCTGCTTACTTTATGCTGTATCGGGTTCACAATTAACCGTCTCAAGTAAGCTAACAACAGCTTATGTAGAAGCACTAACAAAAGAGGGAATCAATATTCCAACAACTCCTGTCAATCTTTCTATGTAAGTTGATACACCAAAAAAAGGTTGTAACGTCAGTCAACAGACTAGCGTTACAACCTCTTTTTATTGTTTATCTCGATGAGTTAAAAACTGATGAATTTCTTCTACGGCCACAATAAGCGTCCTTTCATCTGGATTGAATTTTCCGTGATGAAGTCCATACTCACTATTCACACCATACCAAAACATCGTTCCCGGCATCTTACTCAGTAAATACCCAAAATCCTCTGCCGTCATAGCTTCTTTGACTTCCTTAAAGGTTAGTAAAGAGGTATTCTTCATGTAATCCATAAAATCAATTGTCAATTCAGGATGATTAACAACTGGTACATAACCAAACTGTTCTAGATGAACATCTACTTTACAACCAAAAGATAAGGCAATCCCTGCTGCTATTTCGGTCATTCTTACTTGAGTTAACTCATTAACTTCATGAGTCAGTGCACGAATAGTTCCTGTTAATACTGTTTTTCCTGCAACCACATTATCTGCAATACCACCGTTAAACTCTCCGAATGTAATCACAGCACTTTCCATTGGGTCCACATTACGACTAATAATCGTCTGAATTTGACTCACAAAAGAAGCAGCTGCCACGATGGTATCATTAGCTTCATGAGGAAATGCAGCATGGCCTTCTTTTCCAATAAATGTAACCACAAAACGACAAGCTCCTGCAAAGAGAGTCCCATTTAAAGAGCCAACTAAATTACTTGGTAAATTTGGTGCCACATGAAGGGCATAAATTTCATCTGCTTGTTGCTCCTTAAAAAAGCCATTATCATAATACACTTTAGCTCCAGACAAATTTTCTTCAGCTGGTTGAAAAAAGAATACTCGATCGTTTTTGCTCTCTTCTTCCAGAGCTTTTTTTATCAAACCTAAAGTAATTGTCATATGAAAATCATGTCCACATGCATGCATTTTACCCGGATGCGTTGACGCAAAAGGTAAGCCTGTTAATTCTTTGATGGGCAACCCGTCTATATCTGTTCGCCAGCCGATCCTCTTTTGACTATTTTTACCTTTCACAACAACTACAATCGCTGTGTCCTGAGTCACTATTTCTAATCTGTCCTGAGGAAATCCTTTAAGTATGAATAACAAATACTCAGTTGTTTTATACTCTTCCATACCAATTTCAGGAATTTGATGTAATTTACGACGAATAGTGATTAATTCTTCTTCTGAAAATCCCAATTATCCCCACATCCCTTTTTAATTTGATTCTTCTACATACTCTTTTGCTGTCACATCATATTTTAGCTCTAATTCATGAGCTAGATGGTTTACCGATTTTAAAATTTCTTTTCTTGTTACAATCCCTTGAAATCTATCTTGTTCGCCAACAACGGGAATAAAATTAGTATCCACTAATAGATTGAGAATTTTTTCAATATTAAAGGGTTGTTGGATAGTTTTTATATCTTCCTCCATTACATCCCCAACTTGAACAGTCGCTAATCGCTCTGGATTAAAACTTTCTGTTCCAAACATTTCCGACACCACATTGGATAAAGAAACAAGACCAACTAATTCTTCTTCTTTGTTCACAACGGGAATTTTACTATAACCAATATTAGTTAATACCAGTAAGGCATGCTCTAAATTATTCGTATCTGTTAAGGTTGCAACATTGTCACTATGGATTAAGTAGTTCTCTTCATTTTCTAAAAAAAATTCTTTTACAGTGTTTCCTATCATTTAGAAAACCCTCCATTCTTCTCACTAATCTATATTTTACCCTAAAATAAAAATAGATAAAGCAGTTTCACACTTTTTTCATAAAGTTATTTTGACTCTTCTAAATGAGGATTATCTTGAAAAAATGACGCTTAATTCAGGTATTACTTGATGATCTGGTGAATAATAAGTCACCTGAACCCTATTTTTCTCTGTTTCTATAATAGCATAGGTTTTGTAATGACTATACTTACCTCTTGGCTGAGCAATACTACCTGGATTAAGATACAGGACACCATCAACCATCTCCGCTGCTAATTTATGAGTATGTCCATATAGACAAATTGTTGCTTGATGTTCTCTTGCTGCTAGTGAAATATAAGTTAATCCCATGTTCACGTTAAATAAATGACCATGTGTCATAAAAATAGTATCTTCACCATGATGAATCACACATTCATTCTTATAATCTGGGCTGTAATCACAATTTCCCTTAACAACCACAAATTTTTGCCATAACACGTCATCTACTTTTAACTCCGAATCACCACAATGAAACATGGCGTCTACTTGGTGATCCCACTCATGAACTAATTCTACTAAACATTCTCTATTTCCATGATTATCACTAACAACAAGATATTTCATCTTTACTCCTCCATCCACTTTTTAAAGTCTGATACAAGTTGCTTAATTGCTTGAGCTCTATGACTAATCTGATTTTTTTCTTCACTTGATAATTCGGCCATTGTTTGGTTGCGTTCTGGAATAACAAATAATGGATCATAACCAAAACCATTATCTCCTTTAGGAATAGATCCAATTTCGCCTTCTAACTCACCTACAACGACTAAGCTCTCTTTACCAGGAGCAGCTAAAACAAGGGTACAATGGAACTGGGCACCACGTTTTTCTTTTGGTACACCGTATAACTCATGAAGCAGCTTAGCATTATTAGCAGCATCACTCTTCATTTCACCAGCATATCTAGCTGAATAGACACCAGGCTGACCATTTAATGCATCTACTTTAAGACCTGAATCATCTGCTAAAACAATCGTATTAAATGCTTTAGCAATTGTTTCTGCCTTTAATCTAGCATTTTCTTCAAATGTTTTTCCCGTTTCTTCCACATCAGGAACGTCTGGATAATCAAGTAAGGTTTTTATTTTATACCCTTGCTCTTTAAACATTGATTCAAACTCTTTAGCTTTACCAATATTGCGAGTTGCAATCAACACTTCTTTTTGGTTATTAGCTGTTACTGTCTCTTCTGCACTTTGTTTAGGTACTAAACTTGCCTTTTGGTGTTCAATTAATTCTTTCACCGCGTCTTCACCAAGAGTTAGAAGTGTATTTAGCTCTTCTCTTGAGAAGGTTGCTTCTTCGCCTGTCCCTTGAATTTCAACCATGCGTCCTGATTCTGTCATCACAATGTTCATATCAACTAAAGCTGATGAGTCTTCTACATAATCTAAATCAGCTACACACTCACCTGTAGGAAGGATCCCCACACTAATAGCTGCTAAATGTTCCTTAATTGGGTTTTCAAGAAGTTCTTTGTTTTCAAGTAATTTATTCACTGCTAGTTGTAACGCAACAAAAGCACCTGTAATACTTGCTGTTCTAGTTCCACCATCTGCTTGGATAACATCACAGTCCACAACAATTGAACGCTCACCTAGTTTTTTTAAATCTACCACTGCTCGTAACGAACGACCAATTAATCGTTGGATTTCCATTGTACGTCCCGTTAATTTTCCTTTACTACTTTCTCTACGATTTCTTGTATTGGTTGCTCTAGGTAACATGCTGTATTCAGCCGTAACCCAACCTGTCTCGCTTCCTCTTAAAAAGGGTGGTACATGGTCTTCAACTGTCGCATTAACGATTACTTTTGTTTGACCAAAACTAATTAACACACTACCTTCTGGGTGAATCAAATAGTCTGTTTCAATCTTTACTTGTCTTAATTCATTATTTTTTCGATTATCATGTCTCATTCTTATCATCCTTTTTAAGGTAAACTCACTCGCGTAACGGATAAATCTGTTACATTTAACCAATCTTGAGTGATGTCCTCAAATATTTTTTTTGAACCTGTCATAAAAAACTCGTGAGTTCCTTCTTTATTTGTCGCATCTGCTGAAATGTCATAATAGTCTAGTAACATGCTTACTTCACTAACTGTTTCAGCACCTGAATCAATTAACTGAACCGAGTCTCCCATCTTCTCCTTGATTAAAGGCTTCAATAAGGGATAGTGGGTACAGCCCATAACTAAGGTATCAATGTTTTTATCATGAAAATCTTCTAAAGTCTCATTGACAACCTTTTTAGCGATAGCTGACTCGTATTGTTTACTCTCCACAATCGGAACAAACTTTGGACAAGCTAAACCAAACACTTCTGTTTTAGGTGCTTTTCGATGAATCGCTTTTGTGTATTCCCCACTATTAATCGTTCCGATTGTGCCGATGACACCAATTCGGTTACTACTTGTTAATTTTAAAGCTGCTCGTGCGCCAGGAACAATCACTCCAACGACAGGAATATCTAAGGTTGCTTTTATTTCTTCTAAAGCAATCGCTGTTGCTGTATTACAAGCTATTACAATCATCTTTACTTTTTTTTCTAGTAAAAAGCGTGTCATTTCCCAGGTAAACTGTTTAATTTCTTCAACAGGTCTTGGGCCATACGGACATCTTAACGTATCTCCAATATAATAGATGGTTTCGTTTGGTAGTTGCTTCATCGCCTCTTTCACAACGGTTAAGCCTCCAACACCAGAGTCTAAAAAGCCTATTGGTTGATTATTACACATCCCATTCACCTCGTTTTTTCTTCATCTTATTCTCTCTTTTTTAGGTGCTAATTTCAAGTTATCTTTTTTCTAATGACACAGAGTATCAACTATATAGTCTATTATATAACAACAGGTATAAATACTGAGCTAAATAAACTCTTATAATGGAAAAAACGAAGAGGCTGGATAAAACCGTTCCAACCTCTTCTTCTTATTATAAAGTGACACTTGGTCTTGCGTTTAAAGAACCATCAGCAAAAACACCTTTTTCAGCTTCAACAAAGGCTGCTGCTCCAATCATAGCGGCATTATCCCCACATAACTTAAAGGGTGGGACAACTAAATGAACGTCTTGTAGCTCACTTGCGACTACTTGAGTTAAGCGATCTCTTAGCCCTTTATTAGCAGCCACTCCACCAGCTAAAATCACTTGTTTAACTTGATATTCTTTAGCTGCTCGAATCGTTTTTGAAACAAGTACATCTATGACACTTGCTTGAAAAGAAGCTGCTAAATCATGTTTATCTAATACTTCGTCACGTTGCTCGGCATTATGAACTAAATTAATAAAGGCACTTTTGAGACCACTAAAACTAAAGTCATAATTATCTTCTTTCATCATACTACGAGGAAAATGATACGTATCTTGACCTAAATGGGCCATTTCATCTATTTCTTTACCGCTTGGATAACTCAATCCTAATACTCGACCCACTTTATCATAAGCCTCTCCACAAGCATCATCTCGGGTTTCACCGATGATTTCAAACTCTCCATGAGCTTTCATTAAAACAAGTTCAGTATGCCCACCACTCACTAAGAGTGCTAGTACAGGAAAAGTCATCTCTGAGACAAAACGAGCCGCATAAATATGACCTGCCATATGATTCACTGGAATAAGGGGTAAATCATTAGCCCAGGCAAAGCTTTTCGCTGCTTGAATACCAATCAATAAAGCTCCAACTAAACCAGGTCCATAAGTAACTGCTACAGCGCCTAGCTCTTCTTTTGTTACATTTGCTTCGTTTAAAGCCTCATCAATACAACTAATAATTTGCTCCACATGATGGCGACTAGCTACTTCAGGTACCACACCGCCAAATCGTTTATGACTATTGATTTGCGAAGCAACAATATTAGATAGAATCACTTGACCATCTTCAATAACAGCTACACTTGTTTCGTCACAACTACTTTCGATTGCTAAAATTAATTTTCTTTCTTTTTGATTAAATATATCCACTTTGGTCACTTCCTATAATATTAACTGCCAAATTAAGGCATCTTCTTTCGGGTGGTGATAATATTGCTTGCGTTCACCTATCATGGTGAAGCCTTCTTTTTGATAAAACTGTTGAGCTTTTTGATTACTCTTTCTAACTTCGATGAATATTGATTCTGCCTCTGTGTCAGCTAGAAGTACTTTGGTTTTTTCTAGCAACTTACTTCCCATACCTGTCCGTTGATAATCAGGGCTAACCCCAATAAGTTCAATCTCTGCTTCTTCAAACAGATGCGTAAGTAATAAAAAGCCAATGATGTTATCTTCTTCTGTCACTGTCACGTAATGATGAAAAGGTTGTGTCAAAAAGGAAAAAAACTGCTCTTTTTTCCATGGAGAACCTGTCTCAAAACAGACGAGACTAATTTCATACAATCGATTTGCTAACTCTTCTTTGTTCATATCTTACGATTATCCCTCCAATTGATATGTCATCTCTATGGCGTCTTCTTGATTTTCTTTGTAATACTTTTCTTTGACACCAATAGTGACAAAACCAAATTGACGGTACAACTCAATCGCTTTTTGATTGGATTTTTTGACTTCTAGAGACACCACGTCACACTTTTTTTCAAGTCCAAATTGTTTAGCTTCTTTTAACAATAAGTAACCAAATCCTTGACCTTGAAATTTTGGTAAAACTGCTACATTCGTAATATGAGCTTCATTTTCAGTATGTCGCATGCCGATAAATCCTACATAAGTCGTTCCAAAAAAACCTTTTAAATACAGACTCGTGTTTTTTCTGATTAACTCCGACCAAAAAATCGTGTAACTCCAAGGAGATTTTCCGTAAACACGTTTTAAGGTTTCTTGGAGTAAATAAATATCTGTCACTTTTGCTGGTTCAACATGAAATAAGCACTCTCTAGACTCGTTCAACATAAGAAGAACCTGCTTGTTCCTGATGGGTTTCTAGCCATTTTTCTTCTGCTTCTACTCGTTTTAAATAGTTAGGGACAAAGTCTTCAATCGACGTCACTTTTTTTGCTAATTTGTCTAGTTTTAAGAAAGCTCTGCCATCTAACACTTGATTATAACTCTCTAAATCACACTGGATAAAAGGTGAGTCGAGTTCTTTAATCTCTGCCTCAAATGACAAACAATCGATTCCTGTTAAAATAATAGGCTCTTTTCTTTCTAATAAGCTTTCTAACCATGCCACTAACTCCGTATGCTGATCCTCGATAACTTGGATTAACTGACCCTCTTGCCACTTATAAGCACCAGAGTATACATTTCCTCTTCTAGCATTAATTAGTGGAACAATTAAACCATCTTGTTCTTGATAGCTTGCAGCAATAACCGCTAAACTTGAAACGGCTAATAAATCAATTCCTAAGGTCCATGCCAGTGTTTTCGCTGTGGTCACACCGATACGTAACCCTGTGTATGACCCAGGTCCTTCTGCCACTATAATACTGGTCAAATCTTTTGGTTTTTTATTATTTTCAGCCATGAGAAACTCAATCCCTGGCATCAGTGTTGTACTATGATTTTTTTGATTGGCACTTAAATAGGTGCCAATTAATTGTTTGTTGTCAGCCAAACAAAGTACCATCCCTTGATTAGATGTGTCCATTCCTAACATTGTCATTTTCATCGATCCTCTATTATGTATTCTGATACATTGTAGCATAAATACGCCATTCTCTTCTATCTATTCTAGCAAAAAAGACTGAGATTATCTAATCTCAGCCTTCTACACGATATGATCCATATGCTGTTTTCATTTCAAAAAAGAGACTGATTAAATGATGATGGTAGGGAATAAAGATATCTTGAGCAATGAGTTCATTAATTTCTGCTAAGGTCATCCAAGCTACTTCCTGAACTTCCTCTTCTTGAATCACAACGTCATTTAAATCAACGTCTGCTTCTATTAGATAATAATCTTCAAATCCACCTTCAAAACTAACAGATAGTTGAGGCAATTGCCCAACAATATCAAAAGTTAAACCTAACTCCTCTTGAAGTTCTCTTTTGGCTCCTTCTGAGCTGGTTTCACCACTTATGACACTTCCGCTAACGGAAATATCCCAATAATTTGGCCATGATTGTTTATCTGTTTGTCTTTTTTGAACGAGTAATTGTCCCTTAGTATTGAAAATACAGGCACCAATGACAATTCGGTATTCCTCTTTGTTTCGAGGCTCATTTTTTGAGATTACCTTGCCAGTTTTGACATGATCCACATCATAAATATCCCACTTCTCTACCAATTAGATTCTCCTCACCTATTGATTCTGTCTTGTATCTCGGATTTTAACTCTTTCAACAACGGTTTGTCTCACTAGTAAGACAGTAAAGAGCACACCTTCCACTTCAAATGTAAATCCTTTTTCTACATTGTTTGGATTGATACTAGTAATATAACCACCTAGTGTCACATTCCCATTTGGATCTTCTAAATCATCTAAATCAAATGAATGACGAATTTCATCTAATTCGATTTTACCATCTACTAAAAATTCGTTATTCCCTAGTGGCTGAATCATTTCTTTTTCTGTATCTAATTCATCTTGAATATCTCCAACGATTTCTTCAATAATGTCTTCAATTGTGACAATTCCAACTGTTCCACCGTACTCATCTACAACGATAGCAATATGTTTATGTTTTTCTTGCATGTTTTTCAAAACATCTTTTACAATTAATGTTTCCATGACAACTATTGGTTTAGACATCTCTTCAACAATTAATCGGTTTTTATCACTATACGAAGCTCTCACAAGTTGTTGCAAGGTAACATAACCTAAGATGTCATCTTTTGATTCTTTAATCACCGGATACCTTGTGTAACCTATTTCTAGCATAATTGGAATAGCTTCTTCAACTGTCATGTCATAATCTAAGACTTTCATTTCTAGACGATTCGTCATAATTTCTTTCACTTGACGCTCATCGAATTCAAAGATATTTGATAAATAATTAAACTCTTCTTGATTGATTTCACCTTTATCCAAACTATCAGCTGCTACTAACAACAACTCTTCCTCTGATAAAGTTTCTTCAGCTTCTCCAACCATATGAATGCCAAACAAGCGACCAATCAAGTTAGCTGAATTATTTAACAGTTTGATAAATAAATAAGTCACTTTATAAAAATAGTGCAACGGCTTAGCAATCGCCATAGTAACTTTTTCTGCGTTTGAGATACTATATGATTTAGGTAATAACTCCCCAACAACTACTTCAACAAAAGTGACTAAAAAGTAGGATAAAATCATAGAAACAGTTAAGGAAACACTACGACTTAAACCAGTTTGACTGATTAAAGGTTCAATTAAATGCCTGACTGTCTCTTCTCCGACCCCACCAATAATAAGAGTCGTAAATGTAATTCCTAATTGGCAAGCGCTTAAATAGTCATCTAAATGATGGACTAAATGAAGCCCTAACTCCGCTTTTTTTTCACCATTAGCAGCTAGTTGTTCTAACCTTGATGATCTAACCTTTACTAAAGCAAATTCTGCTGCAACAAAGAGTGCTGTGACATAAATCATGACACCGATTAGCAGCAATTTAACACCTATCATAAAACACCTCTCAATACTTTCTACTCTCTATCTTAATGGAATCACTAAAAAAAAGATACTCTTTTACTCATTAAAAATAGGTCGACTTCTTATTCAGCCGACCTAATCCTTATAGTGTATCTACAAATCTAATAAATGCTTTAATGCCTTCTGGAGATTTTTTAAAGACGCCTTGTTCTTCTATTGACTCTTTAATTAGCAACTCTGTTTCATTTGTTAATTCAATGTCATTAGTAATCGTTACAATACCTAATCGATCAGCTATTGAATTTTCATCTAGTAGCAAATCACGATAAGCCTGACTTCTTTCAAAGGATTCGCCCTTATCGACAAGTAACAAGTCGGCAATCAACATCTCACCCTCTTTTCTAAAGATAGGAATCAGAGAATGTTGATTCTGTCCTGATTCATCATTAGCCATAATGTCTAATGAGGGATAAGAGTATTGTTGCCATCTAAGCATTAAATACTCAATACTATTAATTAAATTTTTCTTAGAAGTTGTTTTTAAGCGAATCACTGATATTGGCCATTCCACTAGAGAAGCTGAAACAGTAACGAATCCTGGAATATCAAAAACGTAATCTTCTTCTGCTTGAAATAAAGGAACCAAAACAGCTCCGCCCATTAAACTTCCATGTTCTTTTCCAGTATTTTTAACGGCATCATATCCGACAAAATAATGGGGGTATATGTCTAATAGTCGTAGCATGCGTTCCATTGTTTGACGGCTAAAAGTAATCGGTTCATGGGCTTCAGGGAAGAATTCACAATGTTCTTCAACTAATGGTAATTCTGCATAAGAAAAGCCCCAACTCTCACCTTTTAGATTCATGCGAATGATACGTTTAATTCGTTGGTACATCTCTCCGTAACCTTCACTATCAAAGCAATGCTCACAAATCATCTCTTTATGTCTGACATCAGACTTTTGCTTAACTTGCCAAGGTGTCTCTAGAATATCAACTTCTTTGCTCACTAAACTAGTTCCATCTATGTAACCATTGTTAATAGCTAACAAATGAAAATAATCTGTTGCCTCTTTTTCAGAATGATCATAATGCTGAGAGAAAAGTGCATTAACAACTGAGGGAGGTGGTGTTAACAATTCCATGATTTCAGCACTTAATATCTCTACAGCTACTTGATTAGTTGCATCTACTTTGTTATTATTTTCAGCTACAATAAGCATTTCTTTTAATAAATCCGTAGAAGAAGGCAGACCTTCTAAAGAAGTATTCTCTGGTTCAGACCATTCTCCGATTAAGGAAAGTAGGCGATTTTTTAAGTACACTTTATCCAATACCATCCAACCACCAGATTGAATCGCGATATTGATAAAATCATTTATTCGTTGATTTTCCATCTTGATGACTCCTTAATTATTAATAACCATTCGGATGGCTTTGATGCCATGCCCATGCTGTTTCTAAAATAGTTGTCACATTTGTGTATTGTGGTTTCCAACCTAATACCTCTTTAGCTTTTTCAGGAGAAGCAACTAATGTACTAGGGTCTCCTGCTCTTCTTGGTGCAATCACAGCAGGGATTTCTTTTGTTGTTACTTTACGAGCTTCCTCAATCATTTCTTTCACTGAAAAACCATCAGCGCTTCCTAAGTTAAAGATGTTACTGTCATTACCTTTTTGTAAATAATCTAAAGCTAATACATGAGCATCACTTAAATCAACTACATGAACGTAGTCACGGATACAAGTGCCGTCTGGCGTATCATAATCATCACCAAAAATAGATACTTGTTCTCTTTTACCTAATGCTGCTTCTAAAATGATTGGAACAAGATGAGTTTCTGGTGTATGGTCTTCACCAATACTTGTATCTAAGCTTGCTCCTGCTACGTTAAAGTAACGTAGAGCAACAAATTTAATACCATATGCCTCATCACACCATTTCATCATTTTTTCCATCATTAATTTACTTTCACCGTATGGGTTTTTAGGATTAGTTGGTGTTGTTTCTTTAATCGGGGTTTCCTCAGGTTCACCATAAGTTGCTGCAGTTGATGAAAACACAATATGTTTCACACCTAACTCTTGCATAACCTCTAATGTAATTTGAGTCCCGTGGACATTATTATTAAAGTATTTTAGTGGATTCGTAACAGATTCACCCACTAATGAGCTGGCTGCAAAATGAACGACACCAGTTATTCCTTCTTTTTTAAAGACAGATAACATAAATTCTTTATCTCGAATATCTCCTTCGTAAAAAAGTGCTTCTTCATGAATAGCTTCTTTATGTCCAGTTAATAAATTATCAATTACGACAACCTTTTCTCCCTTTTTGATTAACGCTTGTACTGCATGAGAACCAATATAACCCGCTCCACCTAAAACAGCAATTGACATAGCATATTCCTCCATTTATGTTCATTTTTACCTTACTTCTCCCATTTTACACCAAGTTGAATGTAATAACTATTGGAAACAAAAAAATCTTGAACTATTTCGAGTTCAAGATTAATGGATTAGTTTAAAAGTGAAGCCGCTGCTTCGTCCACAATAATTGTCACATTGGGATGATTTTGTAGAGCGCTTGCTGGAACGTCTTCAGTCATCTCACCTTTTACCGTATTATAAATAGCTTGAGCTTTTTTAGGTCCATATGCTAATAAGATGATTTGTTTAGCTTGCATAATAGATTTAATCCCCATTGAGTAGGCACGCGTTGGCACATCTTCTTTTTTAGTAAAATTACGGCTATTAGCTTCAATAGTAGATTCAGTTAATTGAACTTCTGATGTCATGCCTTCAAATGAAGAACCTGGCTCATTAAAACCAATATGAGCATTTTCCCCAATCCCCAAAATTTGAATATCAATTGGGTTGGCTGCAATAATTTCATCGTAACGTTGACACTCAGCAACACCGTCTGTAGCCATTCCATCTGGTAAATAATTATGCTTAAATGGTTTTTTTTCAAATAAATGTTTCTTCATAAAGTAATCATAACTTTGGTCATTGCTTTTTTCTAAGCCCACGTATTCATCTAAATTGACAGAATTCATTTGACTAAAATCTAAATCACTTGCAGTCATTTCTTGATACAGTGTTTCAGGTGTACTACCTGTCGCTAAACCTAGTGTTGTCACATTGCCTTTTGCCATTTCTTCTTTTATTAAATCAAAAGCTACTTTTCCGCCTTCGATATTATCTTTTACTGTGATAATTTTCATTTTCATGCCTCCGTCATTTTGGTATAGTCCAATTATATATCTTTCTCAAATTAAAAACAAGAGTTACCTAAAAGAATATCAATCAAACGCTTTCAAACCTTTTTTGCTAAAAGAGGTTGCCACATAGGTGCTAATTCCTATGTCACAACCTCTTTAGTTATTATTCTACTGTTACACTTTTAGCTAAGTTTCTTGGTTTGTCAACATCTAAATCACGATGTAAACTTGCATAATAAGCAATAAATTGTAATGGAATGGCCATTACTAATGGTGTTAATAAGCTATGAACATGTGGTAATACAATGTCATCTCCTGGCTTATCTAAGCCTTCTAACGCAATGACCATCGCTTTAGCTCCACGAGACTCAACTTCAATAATGTTTCCTCTTGTATGAGCACTTGTCACCTCATTTGAAATTAATCCAATAACTGGAGTTCCTTCTTCAATTAAGGCGATAGTTCCATGTTTCAACTCACCAGCAGCAAATCCTTCTGCTTGAATGTAAGAAATTTCTTTTAATTTTAGAGCTCCTTCTAAAGATACAGCGTAATCTAAACCGCGTCCGATATAAAAGGCATTACGTGTTGTTTCTAGATACTCTCTTGTCAATCGGTCATAAACATCTTTATCATCAATTAATGTTTCCATCACACCTGCGACAATACTTAATTCATGAATTAAGTCTAACTCTTTAGCAACTTTACGATTTTTCTCTTCACCTAGTGCTTTTCCAAGTAACAACATCACAGCGATTTGAGACGTATAAGCCTTAGTTGACGCTACTGCAATCTCAGGTCCAGCGTGTAATAACAAAGTATGTGTTGCTTCTCTTGAAAGAGTTGAGCCTTTTACATTAGTGATGGTTAACGATGGTAAGCCTAATTCGTTTACTTTCACTAATACTTGACGACTATCAGCAGTTTCGCCACTTTGAGTTAAGAAGATAAAATATGGATTTTTAGATAATAAAGGCATATCATATCCCATCTCACTAGCTAAATGAACTTCCACAGGAATACCTGTTAGTTCTTCTAACATTTTTTTACCAACTAATCCAGCATGCCAACTTGTTCCACATCCAACAATATAAATACGATCTGATTCAATCATGTCAGAAATAATGTTTGTTGGTATTTTACTAGCACCTTCTGTCGTTAAGTATTCTTGAATTAAATTTCTCATAACAGCTGGTTGCTCATCAATTTCTTTACTCATGTAATGAGGGTACAAACCTTTTTCTGTATCACTTGCATCAATTTCAGCTGTGTAAGCATCTCTGACTACTTCTTCATTATTTTCGTTATAAATAGTCATGGTATTAGCTGTTAACACAATGCGTTCTTTGTCCATAATTTCAACAAACTGATTGGTTTCGTTAATCATGGCCATTGCGTCACTACCGACTAAGTTGAAGTCTTCGCCTAATCCAATTAGTAAAGGACTTTTATGTTTTGCTAAGAATAAACGACTGTCATCTTCGATATCGATTAAAGCTAGAGCGTATGAACCTTTTACTTCTTTAAGCATACTTGTAAAAGCACTCATTGTATCTAAGCCTTTTCTTGAGAAATAATCAACTACTTCTACAATAACTTCACTGTCTGTCTCACCTGCTAAAGTCACATCCGTTAAGTATTTTTCTTTTAATTCTGAAAAGTTTTCAATCACACCATTATGAACTAAACCAAAACGACCTGATTTAGATAAATGAGGATGGGCATTTTCTTCTTTTGGCTCTCCATGAGTTGCCCATCTTGTATGACCAATCCCTGTACTAAAACCATCAATTCCAACAACTTCTTTTTCAAGTTCAGCTACTCTACCTGGTGTTTTTTTAACAGTAAATTCAGCATTTTCACTTAACATGATACCTGCTGAGTCATATCCTCTATATTCTAATTTATGAAGACCAGTCAATACAATTTCTTTTGCTCTCTTATTTCCTACGACTCCTACAATTCCACACATAAATTCTTTTCCAACTTTCTTATCTGATTCGTTTTCTGTTCTGCGTAACTTCTCATTTGTCAAAAACATTGCTGTTTAATTTTGTAAAAAGTTTATAGAGTGCAGACCCTAGAATCACCCGCCGAAACATTCGATTAATTCTCCCTCGTCACCTATATTAATAGGTCTGGCGCTAATAAAACAAAAGGTATACTAATAAAATTATAATATACCTAAAACAGAAACATCATAATATTACTTCTAATATCTATTCAGGTCAATCTTTTTCCGTGTTTTTTCAGAAAAATAAAAAAATTGGTATATATATTATTAGCAAAAAGGTATAAAAAAAAGACTTGTCTTCAAGTCTTTTCCCTACGTCACTCATTTACTGAACAAAATCCGCTAAAACAATCTCTGTGTTTTGCTCTTCAAACTCAACTGGTTCATTTGTATCACTTACTTTATTACCAAGTCGATTGTCAAAATTCATATTAATGTCTGGTCGCATTGATTTATCGACACTTCTAACAAAAAACTGTTTTTCTAGACGTTCAATTGTTGAGTCAACATCTACTTCGTCTACATACAATACCACGTATTTTTGCTTACGAGATACGTGATGAACATAACCAAAGCGTCTTAAATTTTTTAATTGTTTTAAACTATATACCCAGACAATAAGTCCTCGTCTAGGAATCACATCTAATGTGTCGTACATATTATTATCCAACATGACAACTTCCTCCGCATCCTCTCTTAGCAAATTCAAAAAATGGATTGCCTGCATCTATTTTTATCTCGTCAGAAACAGATTTAGCAATATCAAACGTCATATAATCAAGCATATTCTGTAAAGACGTTTCATGATATTTAAATTCACTTACTAATTCATTCGTATCTAGTTCACGCTTCACTTTTCGTAAAGCACGTCTTTTTTCTTTAAAATCAGGTGCATACTTCCCGTAAGGCTCAATTCTCTCAAAGGCTTCTTTGGCTTCTAGAAATTCTTTTTGAATATGAGAGACTTCCTCACTACGTTTCATTAAATCATAACTTGTGACATACTCGCTAACCAATTGGCATTCCTTAATCGATTTAGAGAGCTCTCCAACGATTTCTTCAATCTCAAAAACTGACTCGTTATAAATCATTTTTCACCACTGCTTTCTCGTGTTTGTTCTGGTTTGTTTTCAGAACCTAAAAAAGTCATGACCATCTCTTGATTAAAAGAAATACCAATGTATTTATCTTCTTTACGTGATACTTCTTCATGATAAAAACGACTTCCATACCAATTAGTCATCATAAAGGGAACGTCCGTTACAGGGAAGTAAAAAATACCATGAGTCTTTTTAGAATCTAAAGAAAATTCTTTTGCTAAATGATTGATTTCTTTTTCATTAAGTAAAAAGGATCTAGAATCTGTTTGATCATCTACCATAACTTTCCAAGTGTCTAATCTTTCAGCGTCCTCAATGACCTTCTCTGGTGTATTCATTAGATACTCAAGAGACTTAGTGGCACCGACTTGTAATTTGGAATCTAGTCGATAAACCTCTTTATTTTCTTTTTCACGTAACAAATTAAGAATCGTCATTAATTGATCTCGGTTATCTTCATTTATCTTCGGCCAATTTTCTTCATCTGTCCCTAAATTCTTTTTAACATGATTCACTTGATTCATTTCATAAGGCATGATGCTTAACAAACTATTTTTATCTAAGTAGCGAACCGCCATTAATTGACCATTCCCTTGATTAATATGAAGGATAGCAAAGGTACCGTTGTTAAAAGCGACCAACGGACGATAATTCATATCATCTTCCGTCAACTCTACCTCGTACTTCTCATCACCATACTCAAAATTAAAATTAGAAAAAATCGTTGTGATTTCAGCTAAATCTGCTAAATTCATCCCCATTGTAAAGGGAGCCGAATCAAGTTTATCTCCTAAAACAAAAATACTTGAAACTACATGATTTTTCATTTCTACTTGAAAATAATCTGTCACACTATCACCATACACAAACCACTCTGAATGATTATATGACAACCACTTTTTCTTTGGATCTGGAAATTCTTTTAAAAACTCTTTTTCCGTCATACCAATGTAATTCGCCATTCCTGTCGTATTGAGTTCATAATAAGGAACAGATTTATGAGACACTTTGACTTCTTCTACGACTAAATCATTTTTTGGTTTAGGTTGATTGTAGGAAGAAATGACTGGTTTCATATAAACAATGCTAAAAACGATTAGTAAGCATATAGCAAATTCTATCACTCTCTTCATTTCTTCCCCCTAGTTTTGATTAAATGGTTAATTCAATTAATAGATCACCTGATTGAATTGGTTCACTACTTCCTACTAAGACACGCTTCACCACACCACTACGTTTTGAATGGATTGTTGTTTCCATCTTCATCGCTTCAGTTATTAATAAGGCTTGTCCTTTCTCTACTGTATCTCCCACTTGAACTAGCACATCTAAGACAGAACCAGACATAGTTGCAGCCACATGCCCTTTATTAGTTGGTTCTGCTTTTTCTTTCAGTAGGACTTGTGATTTCACATTTTGGTCACGAATAACGATTTCACGTCTTTGACCATTTAAATTGAAGAATAAAACACGATTTCCTTCTAAATCAGGGTCTCCGATTTGATCAAGTGTAATAATCAAGGTCTTACCTTTTTCAATACGCACTTCCGTTGTTTCGCCAATACGCATACCTTGGAAGAAAGTAACCGTATCTAGTAATTCAACATCTCCAAAACTATCGTTCATTTTACAATAATCAAGGAAAACTTGTGGGTACATAATATAGCTGATAACATCTTTTTGACTTGGTTCAAAACCAACTAATTGTTGTAGCTCTTGTTTCACAACTGCAAAGTCAACTGGTTTAGCTAAAGAACCGGGTCTTACTTCAATAGACTCTCTACCATTTAAAATAATCTCTTTTAATTCTTTAGGGAAGCCACCAGTCGGTTGACCTAAGTCTCCTTTAAAGAAACTGATAACTGATTCAGGATAGTTAAATTCACGTCCCTTTTCATAGATATCCTCTTTAGTTAGATTATTTTGAACCATAAATAGGGCCATATCACCAACTACTTTAGAAGAAGGCGTTACTTTAACAATATCACCAAACATCAAGTTCACTTCAGTATAGCATTCTTTAATCTCTTCCCAGCGTTCTTCTAATCCCACTGCTTTTGCTTGTTGCTGTAAGTTAGAGTATTGACCGCCAGGCATCTCATGAGAATACACTTCTGTTTGAGGAGCACTTATCCCATTTTCAAATGGTGCATAGAATTTTCTAACATCTTCCCAGTAATGATTGATTTGTTGAACATGATCAATATCAATTGATGGCGTTCTTGGACCATCAACTAAGGCATAATACAAACTACTCATACTTGGTTGACTAGTCGCACTACTCATGGCACTTGCTGCTACATCGACAATATCAACACCTGCTTTTGTTGCAGCAGAGTACGTGATGATACCATTACCAGCTGTGTCATGAGTATGTAAATGGATAGGAATATCAACGGTTTGTTTTAATTCTGTAATTAAATGGTAGGCAGCTTGTGGTTTTAATAAACCTGCCATGTCTTTAATCCCAATAATATGAGCTCCCATCTTTTCCAATTCTTTAGCCATATTCGCATAATAAGCTAAATTGTACTTAGAGCGAGAACTATCCATCACATCTCCCGTATAACAAATCGCTGCTTCAGCAATTTTACCAGCATCTCGAACATACTGGATACTTTTCTCCATTTGAGGTAACCAGTTTAAACTATCAAAGATACGGAACACATCAATACCTTCATTAGCTGCTACGTCGATAAATTCTTTTAGCACATTATCTGGGTAATTTTGATAACCCACTGCATTAGAACCCCTAAATAACATTTGAAATAGGGTATTTGGCATTAATTTACGCAATTTTTTCAATCTAATCCAAGGATCTTCGTTTAAGAAACGATAAGCCACATCAAAAGTAGCTCCTCCCCACATCTCACTTGAGAACAACTCAGGAATAGCTTCCTCAGTTTGACTTGCAATTCTCTTTAAATCTGCTGTACGCATACGTGTCGCTAGTAAACTTTGATGAGCATCTCTAAATGTTGTATCTGTTAATAGCACCTCATCAGATTGTTTAATCCAATCAACAACTGCATCAGCACCTGACTGGTCCAATATATTTTTAGCAGTTAACACACGTGGTTTTGTTTGAACAATTGTAGGAATTCGTGGTTCTGTGTGATAAATTTTTTGACTTTTTTCAATACCAGGAAATCCATTAACTGTAACTTCTCCAATGTATTTCATAGTTTTATTGCCTCGGTCACGAACTCGAGGGAACTCAAATAATTCTGGCGTCTCATCAATAAATGTTGTTATAGCCATACCTGATTTAAAAGTTGGGTGTGAAATAACATTATTTAAGAAAGGTATATTCGTTTTAACGCCACGAATACGGAACTCTTTCAAGGCTCTTTGCATTTTAGAGATCGTTTGATCAAACGTAATACCATGAGAACAAGCTTTAACTAGTAAAGAGTCAAAAAATGGTGTGACAACTGCTCCTGCAAAGGCATTTCCTAAGTCAAGACGAATTCCATAACCACCTGGAGAACGATAGGTATCGATTTTCCCAGTATCAGGCATAAAGTTGTTTAAAGGATCTTCTGTCGTGATACGACATTGAATAGCAAATCCATGAATACTTAGGTCTTTTTGCTCAGGAATGCCAATTTCTTTATGCAAATCTTTTCCCATAGCAATTTCTAATTGAGCCATAACAATATCCACATCAGTGATCATCTCAGTGATTGTATGTTCGACTTGCACACGAGGGTTAACCTCGATGAAATAATAATTAGCGCCTTCTACTAAAAACTCTACAGTTCCAGCATTCACATAGCCAACGTGTTTCATTAACTTAACAGCTGCTTGACAAATTTCTTCTCGTTGTTCCTCTGACATTGACACGCAAGGAGCTACTTCTACTACTTTTTGGTGGCGTCTTTGAACAGAGCAATCTCTTTCGAATAAATGAATCACATTGCCATGTGTATCTCCTAAAATTTGAACTTCAATATGTTTTGGGTTAGAAATATATTTCTCAACGTAAACTTCATCGTTACCAAATGATGCTTTCGCTTCACTTTTAGCTCTATCATAACCTTCTCTTGCTTCCTCTTCGTTGTGAGCTACACGCATACCACGTCCCCCACCACCAAGGGCAGCTTTAATCATCACAGGATAGCCAAATTCAGACCCAAAAGCAATCACTTCTTCAACTGAATCAACAGGGCCATCTGTTCCTGGAATCGATTGAACACCTGCTGAAATAGCAGCTTCTTTAGCTTTGATTTTATCACCGAACATATCCAAGTGAGAAACAGTGGGACCAATAAATGTGATACCTTCTTCTTCACAACGTTTGGCAAAGCCTAGGTTTTCAGATAAGAATCCATATCCTGGATGAATGGCATCTACATGACTTTCTTTAGCGATACGAATAATGTCTTCTATATCTAAATAAGCATCAATTGGTTTTTTACCTTTTCCAACTAGGTATGCTTCATCTGCTTTAAATCGATGAATTGATTTTTCATCTTCAGTGGCATAAATACCTACTGTTTGAATGCCTAATTCTGTACACGCACGAAATACTCTGATAGCTATTTCCCCTCTGTTTGCGACTAACACTTTTTTCATATCTGTTCCCCCTACACTTTTTTAACGGCGATACTCAAGCATGCCTTGTCTCGAATATTCTAATTGTATACGCTCATTATGCGCATCAAATTGTTTTTTCTTTTCATCCGCACTAATGTTTAATGCAAAACCAATCCCAATGGATAAGGTTAACAAACTTGAACCTCCCTGACTTAAGAACGGGAAGGTAACTCCTGTTAAAGGAATAATACCAGTAATACCACCAATATTAATGAATGTCTGGATTAAAATCATTCCAGCTACACCAATACACATCATTGAATTAAAGGTATCTTTTGAACGAATACCGATTAAAAAGATTCTAAGAATTAAGAAAAGTAAAATTCCTAAAATAATTAAGGCAACAATTAGTCCTAGTTCTTCAATGACTATCGAAAACATAAAATCTGTCTGTGCTTCTGGTAAAAAACCTTTTTTCTGAATACTATTACCAATCCCTAAACCAAACCAACCCCCATTACTCATGGCGTAGTAAGAGTTGACCATTTGATGACCATCTCCAAGCGGATCAATAAAAGGATTCGAAAACGTTCTAAAACGATTATAAACATACTGAAAGCGTCCAGGAAATAACATGCCACCTGTTAGTGTAATTAAGTTAACTAGTAAATAAGAACCAACCACACCAGCTCCCATGGCTAACAATGTATATATGTAATTAATACCACTTGCAAAAATCATAATAGAAGCAATTAACGCTAAGATAACTGCTCCCCCATTATCTGGTTGAATGACAACTAAAAAAATTAAACCTCCAATTAAAATAAGAGGCTTCATTGCTGCTTCTTTAAAATTTTGATTAATTCGATTTTGTCGTCTTGATAAGATATAGGCCAAATACCAAATAACAACAATCTTTAAAAATTCCGCTGGTTGAATCGTAAAACCAGCTATGTTTAACCAACCATCTGCACCACCACCTGATTGACCTAAATTAGAAAACTTCGTCAAGACAAGCATTAAACTGATGACTATAATGGCTGCCATAATAAAGGCTTTATTCTGAAACACCTTTGTCTTCATTTGATAGATACAGGTAATAGCAATCAGACAGACAATAAAAAAGATAGCCTGTTTAATGGCATCTGTCCCTGGGTTTTTTCCCTGCATAGCCAGTTTAGCTGAGCTGGCACTATAAACCATAATAATTCCTAAAATGGATAAAATTAAATACGGAATTAATATGGAGTAATCTAAATACAATCTTTTCTTCACGTGTTTGGGCAAAGAACTCACTTCCTCTCACTACCTAGATCTTTCTTTTTTTGTTCATCATAAACAAGCCCATACACTTGATTTAATTCTTGTTCCAAACTTGCAATCAATAGACTGCCTTCTTTTTTATTTAAAATACCAATTTTCTGTGCGTAATCCACTTGTTTGGAAAAACCAAACATTTGAGTATCGACTACTTCCTCAAATGCCTTACATTGCGTAATACATTGGTAATTTCGTTGATTGGTAATGAGTTGTCTAATTTTTGAGGCTTCTTGGTTAAGTGCTTCTAAAGCATCTTCTTTACTTATTTCTAACACTATCGTAGCCCTCCTTACTTCTTCTTTTGATTATGAAACATTTGGACCTAATTTTCCTCACAAAAAGTCCATTATTAGTATTTACATTCTTTCATCTATAATAGTCTATTTTGCCCTTAATTGTAAAGAAATCCGAGTATAAAAAAAGAGTAAGAGAGGAATCTCTCTTACTCAAAGTTGTTTTATCATTAAATTGCTGAATAACGTTTGTTAACTTCTTCCCAGTTAATAACATTAAAGAAGGCTTTAATGTAGTCTGGACGTACGTTACTGTATTTTTTATAATAAGCATGCTCCCAAACATCAATTCCTAATAAAGGAGTTTTTCCTTCACTTAATGGAGAATCTTGGTTTGGTGTTGACATAATTTCTAATTTGCCGTCATTGGCAACTAACCATGCCCATCCTGATCCAAAACGACCAGTAGCAGCTGCTGTGAATTGCTCTTTGAATGTATCAAAGCTACCAAATGTTGACTCAATACCTTCCTTGATTGCTCCTGTTGGTTCGCCACCAGCATTTGGTGCCATGATTTCCCAGAAGAATGTGTGGTTTGCATGTCCACCACCATTGTTTCTAACTGCCATACGAATATCTTCAGGAACTTCATCTAATTTAGAAATTAATTCTTCAATTGATTTTGAACCTAATTCTGGATATTTTTCAATCGCTGCATTTAAGTTAGTTACATAAGTGTTGTGATGTTTGTCATGATGTAGTGTCATTGTTAACTCATCGATATGTGGTTCTAATGCATCTTTTGCATAAGGTAATTCAGGTAAAATATAAGTCATTTTGTAAATCCTCCTAATGTTTCTTAGTTATCTCTAACAATTCAAATATACCACTTTACTTAAGGAAAGACAAAAAATTAAACTAGGTTGTTAAAAACTTGTTTATCCTTATTAAAAGCGTTACAATTAAGGATATTGAACTTTCAAAGGAGAATTTATGAGTACATTAAATTTAATTAAAGCAACCTTTAAACAACCCGCTCTCTTAATTGAAGCAAGAAAAAAACGAGGCTTTCATGTTTTCTTATATATGATATTATTATCCATCATTTTGAGTTTACCTGTTGCCTTTCAAAGCATGGGCATACTCAATACATTAAAAAGTGACGGCGAGAAGATCGTTGAAAAATTACCAGACTTCTCTATTGAGAATAATCTTTTAACGACTAAAGAAAAAGATTCTGGTTTTATCTATCAAACAGACTCAATGATTTTCACCTTTGACCCTGAAGGAAAGAGAAGCAAACCAGAAATAGAAGCTGATGCTACTAACGGTGTTTTAACAATTGCCTTATTAAAAGACGAAGCGATGGTCGTTCTACCTACAGTTGGTTCAACTGCTGACGTTTTAGATTCTAACGTTTTTTCATTACCTTACT
Source organism: Candidatus Vagococcus giribetii (assembly GCF_017316185.1). Lineage (GTDB taxonomy): Bacteria > Bacillota > Bacilli > Lactobacillales > Vagococcaceae > Vagococcus > Vagococcus giribetii. Next base: position 73,187 of record NZ_JAFLVX010000006.1, read on the forward strand.
CAACAGCTCAACTAAATAATCTGAATAAAACTGTTGTAACTAACATGTTGACAGAGAAAGCACAAAATACGATTTTATTTGGTGTGGTTCTTCTTACTTCTATGTTTATTATCTTTTTAAGCTTTTTATTCGATTTAGTTGTTATGACATTTTTCGCTAGTCTTTTCACTAAATTAAGAATGGTTAATTTAAAATTCTCTGAAGTTTTTAAAATTTTAGTTTATTGTTCAACATTGCCAACTCTCTTTTCTGTTTTAATTCAATTTGTCTTACCCGGTTTAGGATTAGGTTCTCTAGGTTTAGCATTAACCTTGATTATTTACTTTAATATTTTCCCTAAACCAGTTAAGCCTAAAAAGAAATAATAACAATAAAGTCACTTTCTCAATGAGAAAGTGACTCAGATTGAAGACAAACTAGTTACTCATAGAGAGTAATTGGTTTGTTTTTTTGTATCTCATCATTAATTTTGATAA
>NZ_JAFLVX010000007.1 GCF_017316185.1 Candidatus Vagococcus giribetii
AAAGTTAAAACAGGTTGGATCAAATCGGTTGATTTTAACTAATTTTTTAGTTTAGGGTAGTTGTAGAATTAATTCGCCAATTGAGACATTATTATATGTGACAGATATTTATTTTGTTTACCCTTATTACTGATAAGAAAGAGAATAAATGAAAGATATACCTAATTACCTCGATAATATGTTTATAGAGGAACAGTTATACACGAGTATTTAAAATAGTTTATTTAGCTTGCTACAAAAAAATTAAAACCTGTTAGTAAGGAAGGCTTTAAGAAAGTAGTGTATATACTTTATCTAAGTGGCTAACTTAAAATTTGCAAATTAGAATAAAAAAATAGAAAGTAATAATTTATTACCTTCTATTTTTTTTATTTTAAANNATTTTAAAGAGTCCGCTGTCTCTTGTTTAAATTTTGTTTACGGTATAAAATAGACAACGATGATAGAAAAATCACTTGAGAATAGTGGTTTTAAAAGAAAGGATTGTTATTTGTTTGAAACAGAAGCTTAAAAAAATAAAAAATAGCCTATTCAAACGCTTTAAAAAAAGCAAATATTATTTTCCAATATTAAAAAAAATGTACACTGTAATGCGCATTGTACTACCAATTGATAAGAATTTAATTGTTTTTGAGAGTAATGTTGGAAAATCAATAGGGGATAGTCCTAAGGCTATATATGATAAATTACAAGAACTTGACTTACCTTATAAATATGTTTGGATTTATAATGGTTCAGACCCAATTTTTAATAATAATACTAAAACAGTTATACGACTGGGATTTAAATATTACTATTATTTAGCTAAAGCAGGTTATTGGGTAAATAATCAAAACTTTCCAACATATTTAGTAAAGAGAAAAAAAACAGTTTATTTACAAACTTGGCATGGTACTCCTTTAAAGAAAATGCAAAATGATTTAGACATTATTATTGGTAGAGATGCTACTTATCTAGAACGAGTCAACTTTGCTGTTAGTCAATGGGACTATTTAATCTCTCCAAGTAAATATGCTACTGAACATTTTAAAACAGCATTTAATTATCATAAAGAAGTTTTAGAAGTTGGTTATCCAAGAAATGACATATTTTATCAGGAAGAATCAATTCTTGAATTTACTAAAAATAAAGTTAGAAAAAGTCTGGGATTAGAAGGTGAATTTAGAAAAATTATCCTTTATGCACCAACTTTTAGAGATGATTCACTATCAAAATTTAATTTAGAATTAAATTTTGATCAGTTTACAGAAGAATTGGCCGATGAATATTTACTACTTGTTAGAGGTCATATGGCAACGGGGCAAAAAATTCAAATTCCTAAAAAATTTGAAGGAGATATATTGAACGTCTCTTCTTATCCAAATATTCAAGAATTATATTTGATTTCAGATTTGTGTGTTACTGATTATTCATCAGTTATGTTTGATTTTGCAAACACAAAAAGACCTGTACTTTTCTTTACATATGATTTAGATCATTATAAAGATAATCTTCGCGGATTTTATATGGATTTCATGGAAGAGGCTCCAGGTACTTTAGCAAAAACAACAGAGGAGCTCATAGAAGCAATAAAGAAATTAGAAAATAAACCGTTATCAGATAAGTATCAAAGGTTTTTTGATAAGTATTGTTATTTAGAAGATGGTAGAGCAGCTGAAAGAGTAATAGAAAAGGTGTTTGTTCCTGATTTAGCAAAAGTGAAACGTCTAGTGAAACCTAATGATATTCAAGAAGAAGCAAATGTAAATATTGATATGTCAGTAATAAACGATTCTTTTAGTATAGACATAGATAAAAGTAATAAATTGATTTTATGTAATGATACGCTTTCAATTTCTCTTCCTAATACTGGGAGTAGCTATGTGTTAAGTGAAAATGAACTTAATAATATATTCTCAGAAGATCAGGGGCAAGCAGTATTTATGATGGAGGGTCAAAAAGATTTTAATGTAGACAAATTTTTGTCAGAATCAATACTGTCTTTATCACTAAAAAATGATGTTTATTATTTATCAGTTAATCAGAAAAATAGACTAGTTGTGGATAAGAATCAAAGTCCTAATCTTACGGGGTATTATTTAAAGCATCGGGTCTTAAAAAATGAAATTACAGATGGTTATATTATATTTAATTTTGAAGCGATAACATTACAGAGTAAAAAGATTTGTATTAATCAAGTTTTGTGGGATAAACAAAGTAGAATTTTAAAAAAAGAAATGCTAGAAGAAGTTTTAACAGAAGAAATAAGTTCAGGTGTATATAAGCATACAGGGCAAGCGATTTTTGATAGAGGCGATTTATTAAATCTGTCTGAAGAAACAGAGATTTGTGAAGAAGAAATACTAGAGCTTTGTTTTGGTATTGAAATTATTGAAAAAAATAGTCAGCAAATTATTATCTGTGATCAATTTTGGTTAGATAAGGAAAATACGTATTCTGAAAAAATTGATCTTAATAATTTATATTGTCTGTCACTATTTTCTCCTGACGAACTAGGAAAGGCTATTTTAAAATTATCTTTTGTTTCAAAAAGTTTTTATAATAATCAAATTATAAATAATTCAGTAAATTTATCTAGCTATCTTTCTGATGTTAGCGAAATAGATGAAGTTCAAACGTTTTTCTATAAAATGAACTATTTAGGGCTTGCAAAACTGAAGCCTAATATTATATCAGCGATTGTTAAAAATGATAAGTTTGTACTGAAAAAACCACTAGTATTGGGTTCTTTGTATTTGAAAAATAAAGACTTAGAAAAAGAAATTTTGGTAAATGAAGTCGGTGATTATGAAATTAGTAAGAAAGATATTAATAGTGTGATTGGTATGTCAAACTCAATATCATTAGTTGATAGTAATCGACAACCTATTTCTGTAGATTTTTATAATCAATTATCAGGAGAGAATAGATTAGAATTATCAGGTTTAAAAAATAGTTATTATCTGTATAAAGGAATTGCTAATAATTTAAGAATCAGTAAAAACGTTCTTCCTTCGTATAAGAGCTATTATATAAACCATTCAACTGAAAAAATAACTTCAGATGGAACATTTTTTTCTATAGAGCTGACTGTCCGAACTCAGTTTTATGCGTTGGAGAGTGTTTTGGGAAGAGTTAAATTGAGAGGAACGAAAGTGTTTTCGGAAGTCAATGGTGAAGTTATTTCTACTAAACATCAAGTAAATGGATATGTTATTAATAAAGTCCGTTTAATATTCTCTGCAGAAAATATTTTTTCTGTAGCACGAAATGTAGAGAGTCGTTTATATAATTATGATATATTTGATTTTATGTTTTCTTTTACTTATCAGAATCAATCCGTGGATCCATTTGTTCTATATTTGAAGTTTGGCGATATAGTTGAAGAGACACTTCATTTACATTCTGATAATATGTTTTTATTCTTTTACCCAACACTTAGTGGTAATCTATCAGCAAAAATGACACTTATCAGTGAAGAAGTTTATGAATACTACATAAAACAAATAGATAGACACTCTAACTTCCCAGGAAATAAAAAATTAGTAGTATTAGTCACAGAGTATCCTCATAAAGCACAAGATACGGGATTAGCCTATTTTAAATATTTAGTAGATAATCATTCAAATAAGCTTGATGTATATTATCTAATTAGCACCATTACAAAAGATATCGACAATTTGGAAGGTTATATGGATAACGTGGTTTACTATAAATCTAAGGAACATATTGACGTTTTTCTAAATGCTGATATTTTAGCAAGTAGTCATGGAACTAACTATGCTTGTCCTGTAGTTGATAAAGTATCAAAAGTTATACTTCAAGAAAAATTTAAAGTTTTCTTACAACATGGAATATTAGGTGTCAGAGATATGACCCATTTATATGGAAAAAATGAAGATAATCCATTTACAAACTTGTTTGTGACAAGTTCAGAACGTGAAAGAAAAATGATAATTGAAGAATTTGGATATAAATCTAATGAAGTTGTATTATCAGGGCTACCTCGTTTCGATCGATTGTTTGAAAATTTAAATAAAAATAAAAGTAAATTAGATACAGTAATAATAATGCCTTCCTGGAGAGAGGGACTGGACAATAAAACTCTTGATGAATTCAAACAATCGCTCTTTTTTAAATCCTTTAATGAATTATTGACTAGTGAAGAATTAAAAAATTTAGCAGAGAAAAATAAAATAGCATTTAAATTTTATTTACATACTAATTTCCAAAAGTATACTTCATGTTTTACTTCTGATTTCATTGAAATATTAACTGAGGGGAAACAAACTGTACAAGATCTTCTTATTGAAAGTGATTGTTTGATTACAGATTATTCAAGTGTAGGCTTAGACTTTGCTTTAATGGAAAAGCCAATAATTTATTATCAATTTGATAGTGAAATAAAAAATTCAAGAAATGTATTAAATCATCATTTTTTCCCGGGTGAGATTAAACGAACAGTTCATGATATAGTAACAGAATTTGAATATCTTGTTAAACATCCTAAGATGAGAGAGCAACATCTTTCTAAACTAGATGATTTGTACTTATATCGTGATACACATGCAAATGATAGAATTTATGAGGCAATGATTAGAGAGTACAAGAACTATAAATAAAAGAATATTTAGTAATGTTTTTTTAGACTGATATACTTAAATAAGTTATCAGTCTTTTTTTAGGAATATAGGAAACTACATCCCTAAAAACAAGTAAATTATTAAAATATATCCTAGAAACAATAGGTTGTTTAAATAGTGAAATCAGTATAATATAAATAAGTTAGTAGTAATTATATAGGAGGCCTTTTTATGAAAAATCGAGATTATATCATACTCGTAAGTCAGTCTATTTTTTTTACAATAGGACTGTTATTTATCTTTGATGATAGTAAACCTTTTGAAGTAGCTTTTAAAAATAGCATGATGAAGAGTGGAGTATTATCAACAGTATTATTTTTAAGTTTTTTTTATATCTTATATACTAAAAAAACATTTTTTTATGAGATAAAGCTGTCTTTCATCCAGTGGTTAATTAGTTTATTCTTAGCATTTAATCAGCTTTTCAGAGTATCTTTACAATCAACTCAAAATTTAGATGTGATATTTAAATCAATACCAAATGTAATTGTAAGCCTAATAATTTTGTATACCTTTACTTTTATATTTAATACTATTCAAGGAGTCATTGAGAAGTTATTACAAAGAGAATATAGTCCGTTGGAATCCGAATCTAAAATAATGAATAAGTTTTATAAGAACCCTTTTCTATTCTCATTTATACTTATTATTATTTGTTGGATACCAATAATATTAATCAATTATCCTAGTATTTTAGTGGTAGATGCTTTTAGACAAATGCGCCAGTACTATGGTGAGGTTCCAATTGCTAATGCGCATCCACCAATTCATACAATAATGTTTGGTCTAAGTATTGATTTAGGTCGAAAACTTGGTTCAGCGGATTTGGGTTTGTTTTTAAGTAATGTTCCTCAGATTTTATTAACTGCAACTGGGTTTTCTTTAACAAGTGTAACATTAAAGCGATTGAGGGTTCCTAAATTTATACTATATATTAATCTCATTATTGGGTGTTTTAGCCCAGCTATTTTAGGAATGTTGATGGTCAGTACAAAGGATTTACTTTTTTCAAGTTCAGTTTTAGTTCTTTATAATATTGTAGTTCTTTATCTAATTATTGAAAATAAAAAAGTTAAAGATAGAGTATTCTACGGTATATTCTTTATTATTATGTCAACGCTAGTGATACTATTCAGAAAAAATGGAATTTTCATGATTTATCCAATACTTTTAATTTTTATGATTAAAACAATAATCAGTACTGTTAGTGTAATAAAAAATAAAGGTAAAGATAAGACAAGCATACTGATTTCATTGGGGGTTACTGTGATTCTGTTTATTCCGATTTTTCTTTCTCAAAAAATAGATAACGCACTGGAAATGAAGTATTCGATGGAAGAAGATGTGAAAAAAAGTGAGATGCTCTCAATTCCATTTCAGCAAACTGCACGCTATGTAAAAAAATATCCTGAAGAAGTTACTAGCTCTGAAGAGAAAGTTATTAGAAAAGTACTAGATTACGAGAACCTCGAAAAACTTTATGTACCACACGTCTCAGACAATGTGAAACGAACAAACCCGAGAGATACAACAAAGGAAGAATTTAGAGAGTACTTTATAACTTGGTATAAAATGTTTTTAAAACATCCAGAAGTATATGTTGAAGCTACAGCAAGTCAGAATTATTATATGTTTAGTTTTGAAAATCTGAATAATTATTATATGTATCTAGAAAATGGATATTATAAAAAGAAAAATGTTCCAGAGGGAGAGAAATATCAAGAGATAATGTCTAAATTAGGGATAACTCATAGAGATAATAAAATGGGAATTCAGGCTAATTTAGTTAGAGTATATAAAATGATTGATAGTATACCTATTTTGAATTTTATTAGTAATTTTTCTGTTTGGATTGTACTGTTATTATTAATGTTTGGTATTTCAATAAAGAAAAAATGTTATCAAACTTTACTATTAACAATTCCAATGATAATGCTTTTAGCAACGATATTTGCAGGTCCCATAATAAGAGGGTATGTGAGATATGGATTACCATTTATTTTAGTAGGCCCACTTTTAATAGGCATGTTATTTTTCGAAACGAATAAAGAGAAAAATAAAATAATTTTGTAAGTGTTATTAATGTTTAAGTCGTTTACTATAGTGTAATCATATATCTATAAATCATGAAATGAAGCTATTAATAAATTCATTTCATGGTTTTTAATTTTTTAGTGAATCATTCGATAGAAAAGACTATCTATTATAGAAATATTAGTTCTCCTTGTGAGAGATTAAGGTTTTATATAAATTCACTTTGAGTAAATATCATGCTATAATTAACAATGTTTTGATAACAAGTAACTTTAGATAATTATGAAATAGTTAAGGAGAATATTATGGCTTTTAACCAACAACATGAAGTTGATCGTAGAAGAACATTTGCGATTATTTCCCATCCGGATGCTGGGAAAACAACAATTACTGAGCAATTACTTTTATTCGGTGGAGCTATTCGTAGCGCGGGTACTGTAAAGGGTAAAAAAACAGGAAATTTTGCCAAGTCTGACTGGATGGATATTGAGAAACAAAGAGGGATTTCTGTTACCAGTTCAGTGATGCAATTTGATTTTGATGACAAACGAGTTAATATTTTAGATACACCTGGACATGAGGATTTTTCTGAAGATACGTATCGTACCCTGATGGCAGTGGATAGTGCTGTTATGGTGGTTGATAGTGCTAAAGGGATTGAGGCACAAACTAAGAAATTATTCCAAGTTTGTCGTATGCGCGGGATTCCAATTTTCACCTTCATTAATAAATTAGATAGAGATGGTCGTGAGCCATTAGATTTATTAGAAGAGTTAGAAGAAGTATTAGAGATTGATTCATATCCAATGAACTGGCCGATTGGTATGGGAAAAGGATTTGAAGGCTTATATGATATTTTCAACAAACGTGTTGAAGTTCATCGTCCAGAACGATTCGATGGTGAGAGATTCTTACCATTGAATGAAGAGATGTCCTTAGAGATGGATCATCCTTTAAAACAACTATCGATTTTTGATCAAGTTCAAGAAGATGTAGAATTATTACTAGAAGCAGGAAATGAGTTTTCAGAGGAAAAAATTGCTAAAGGTGAATTAACACCAGTTTTTTTTGGATCGGCTTTAACAAACTTTGGTGTAGAGACTTTCTTAGAAACATTTTTACAATTTGCACCTGCTCCTTCAGCTCATAAAACAAAAAATGAGGAAGAAGTTAGTCCTTACAGTGAAGATTTTTCAGGCTTTGTCTTTAAAATCCAAGCCAATATGAATCCAGCTCACCGTGACCGTATTGCTTTTGTTCGTATTTGTTCAGGTTCTTTTGAGCGTGGTATGGACGTGAAATTATCTCGTGATGGCAAAAAAATTAAACTAAATAATTCGACGCAGTTTATGGCGGATTCTCGTGAACAAGTTGAAGAAGCTGTTGCTGGAGATATTATTGGTTTGTATGATACTGGAAACTATCAAATAGGAGACACGATTTACACAGGTAAAGATAAAATCGAATTTGAAGATTTACCATCATTTACACCTGAATTATTTATGCGAGTAACAGCTAAAAACGTTATGAAGCAAAAATCATTCTATAAAGGATTAAATCAGCTAGTTCAAGAGGGTGCTATTCAGCTTTATAAAACCTATTTAACAGAAGATTTCATTATCGGCGCTGTTGGACAATTACAGTTTGAGGTGTTTAAACACCGTATGCAAGGTGAGTACAACACAGAAGTGATTATGGAACCAATGGGTACTAAAATCGCTCGTTGGATTGAACCAGAGCAACTAGATGAAAAGATGAGTTCAAGTCGAAATATTTTAGCAAAAGACCGTTTCGACCAACCATTATTCTTATTTGAAAATCAATTTGCAATGCGTTGGTTTGCTGATAAGTATCCAGAAGTTACGTTGAAAAGTTTGTTATAAAAAGCTTTATCTCAATGTAGGTTTAATTGATAGAATGGTTAAACAAATTTTAAAAGGCAACGAAGGTCGATCGACTTTAGTTGCCTTTTTTTCTATTTTGTTAATGCTATCTTATAATATGTAATTTTGAAAACAAGCAAAACAACAAGAAACCCTGTTGAAAAATAGCTTGATTTATCAACAGGATTTAGTGTATAGCCAAAAAAGGTTATACTGGTTCCACTTTTAATGAATTAAAAAGGATTAATGAATCAATTTTAGATTCACTAATCCTTAGTTTGTTAATGTATAATTCATGGTTTATATTTGTTTATAAACTGAAGGAGAGAGTAGTTTATTGATTTGTGGCATTAAATATTGATCAAATAAAATTGCCATAATAAGACTAGAAATAAAACTAATTGTAATAAAAGTAAAGAAATGAGAATTAACACCTAGATGAGTAAGAAGCATCATAGGGATTCGTTGAAGTGTATAAATACTAAATATGTGAGTTCCCAAGAAATGTAGAAAAGAATTATTCAAGCTAACTTTCATTGTGAATAATAAAATAAAAATCATAAAACAGCCCATCCAAATAGTATAATATTTAATATTATTAAATATTTCTGGTCTGGTTAAAACTGAAAGTAGTAATGTTACAGCAAGTATACTTAAATAAATAATATTGTTTTTTAAGTATTTTTCAATTTTTTTATATATCAGTGAGTAAAAAATACCAAAAGGATAGCAAATAATAGTATTGTATGTATATGCAGGTCTATCAATCCTCATAGAAATATAAACAACACCTATTGTTAGTAGTGTAAGTAAAAATAAAGATAACCAATTATTCTTGAGTGATTTGAAGCAGATAAGTGTGAAGAAATATAATATTATAATAGCTGTAATATACCAATTACTATTACCAATCGAACCCAATGTTGTCAAAGCAAATAAAAAGTTTTTGAGAGTTATTGTGTTACCAATAATCATATTAGTTAACAAAAATAAAAATACGGCAATGTCAACTTGTATAAATAATGTGATTATTTTTTTGGGAAATGTATTGAGGTAGTTATGTCCTTTTCGTTTAATACTTTCCATTACACCAAACCCAGAATAAAACAAAAAAGTTACAACAATTGCTTGATTTAGAAATGATGAAATGAAAAGAAAGGTGTCATGATATGGTCCTGATAAATTCATATAACTTTTGGCGTGAGACAAAAAAACAAGAAAAACAAAAATACCATTGATAGTTGTTGTTTGCTTTTTGTCTAAATAATTTGTAAAAATAGAGTCATTATCTATAAATTTAGCGTTTGCAAAAATAGAGATGACCAATAATAAGAATATAATTGACATGGTGAGATTCCTTTCGAGAAGTCTAAATGGTTTATTTGTTAGTAAAAATTTAAGACTAAAGATTACTTTTAGTTTAAATGATTAAGTATAATTAACTATTACATTATAGATTAGAGGAACAAGTGTAATCAAGATGGATTTCTTTAAAATATTGTTTTTTTTCAATATTTTTTGATATAGATGAAAAAGTATTCAGAGAAAAAGATTCGTACCTCTGATGGTGGCAAGAAAAATAGCCATGAGTAAATACATTTTAAGAATGTATACTCATGGCTATTAAAAATCGTAACCTCTTTTAAATTAGTCTTTTTAAACTACAGTTTTCTTTTTCACTGGTACCAACATTGAAATTTCAACGAGGCCTTTGCTTCGAATGATATCTAGATCTGAGCTATCAATGCCTCGACTGAGAATGACATTTAATACATGATCTACTTCAAAATCTTTTACTTCACGTGTCTTGTTCACAATAACAACCTCAATATGAGTATCGGCGATACTATGAACTACCAATGTCTTCCCTAAAGAGTAGACTTTGACATAGTTAGCATCTGTATTTTCCAATTGCTTAGAGACAAGCCTTGCATAGCTGTTAGTCACATCGATTAATTTCATTCTAATCACCTCTCCCTGTTATTTTCATAGACTCCTTCTATACTTCTATTATACCATAAAAAAACTGTTGTTAGTGAGATAACGCTTTTTCTTTTCTCTTTTAATACTAATTGATTTTTAATGTTTAATACAAATATAATATTGAGTAGGAAACAGGATTATTTACTTGAAACTACTATTTGATTTTCTTCTAAAGTAGCGACTAGATTTTTTTCAGTAGGGTTGTCTAGGTAGAAGTCTGCAATACCGTCTTCAATTTGTTCTTGGATCACTCTTCTCAAAGGACGAGCCCCCATTTTAGGGTCGTATCCAAGTTCAACTAATTTTTCTTTAACTTCCTTAGTTGCTTCAATATGAATGTCCTGATCTTTAAGCAAATGATTGACTTCGTTAAGCATAAGAGAAACGATACTTAGTAAGTTTTCTTTAGATAAAGGTTTGAATTCGATAATACCATCGAAGCGGTTAAGGAATTCAGGTTTAAAGAAGTTGGTTAATTGGCCTAAGACCGACTGACTTGAGCCATCTAAAGTAGCACCAAAGCCAACATTAGCCTCTATAGCACCAGTACCAGCGTTACTAGTCATAATGATTAAGGTATCTTTAAAGCTTACAGTGCGTCCTTTAGCATCTGTTAAACGACCATCTTCTAGAATTTGTAAAAACATATGCAAGACATCAGGGTGAGCTTTTTCAATTTCATCTAGAAGAACTAAGCTGTAAGGTTTTCTACGCACACGTTCTGTTAATTGACCAGCTTCTTCATAGCCTACATAGCCAGGAGGAGAACCGATTAATTTTGAGACACTATGTTTTTCCATATACTCACTCATATCAAAGCGAATCATGGCTTCTTTATCTCCAAATAATTCAAAAGCTAATTGTTTAGCTAACTCGGTTTTACCGACACCTGTTGGCCCTACAAATAGGAAAGAACCAATTGGACGATTCTTGTTATTTAAGCCAATTCGGTTACGCCTGATAGCACGAGAAACTTTATCAACAGCATCATCTTGTCCAATGACATGTTGCTTGATGTCGGTATCTAAATGTTTCATTTGTGTTTGTTCTTTTTCTTTTAACTCACCCACTGGAATCCCTGTCATTATTTCAACAACTTGTTCCATGTCCTCAATCGTCACAACAGGCATGTCTTCATCAGCCACTTGTTTTTCTTTTAAGTTGGTTAGATTTTTGACTTGGTCACGGTAGTAGGCAGCTTTTTCAAAGTTTTCCTCATTTGAGGCAAGTTCTTTTTGCTTTTCAGCTTCTGCTAGTCGTTCTTCAATGACTTTTGGATCTAATGATTGAATCGTTAGATTTTTCTTGGAACCTGTTTCATCGAGTAAGTCGATCGCTTTGTCAGGTAAGAAACGATCTTGGATAAAGCGGCTAGAAAGTTTGACAGCACCAAGAATGGCTTCTTCTGTATAAGTTACATGATGGAAGTCTTCGTAGCGTTTTTGAATTCCTTTTAGAATAGTCACTGTTTCTTCTTCAGTTGGTTCTTCTACTCGTACAGGTTGCATACGTCTTTCAAGAGCCGCATCTTTTTCGATGATACGATACTCAGAAAGGGTAGTGGCACCAACCATCTGTAATTCACCTCGAGCAAGAGCTGGTTTTAAGATATTACCAGCATCCATATTGCCATCTCCAGCACTTCCAGCACCAACAATTTCATGGACCTCATCAATAAAGAGGATGATTTGTGGATTTTCTTTTAACTCAGTGATGAGTTGTTGCATTCTTTCTTCAAATTGTCCTCTGATGCCTGTACCTTGAACTAAAGAAGCTACATCAAGACGAATGACTTCTTTGTTGATTAGTTTTTGAGGAACATTACCTTCAACAATTCTTAAGGCTAGACCTTCAATGACAGCTGTTTTACCCACACCAGGCTCACCAATGAGTACAGGGTTATTTTTAGTTCGCCTGTTTAATATTTCAATCACACGAGTAGTTTCTTCATCACGTCCAATGACTGGATCAATGTTTCCATTACGAGCTTCTTCAGTTAGGTTTTCACCAAACTCTTGTAAAAGAGATTGATGTGATTGATTTGGAGGCATAGGCGGTCCTATGCGACCTGTTTGTGTATTAGGAATTTGAGGGTCTTGTGTTTGTCTATTGTTTTGTTCTTGTAATTGGCGGAATAAATCATTAAGGGATCCAAACCCAAAAGGATCTTGACTCATGCGTTCTCTGTGTGCCATGTCTTCTTGCTGTTTGATTTGACGATAGCATTGTTGGCACAAGTCAATTTGTTTTTTCTGACCTTGAACACTTGTGTATAGATGAATAGTTGCTTCATTTGTTTGACAATTTTGGCAAAGCATAGATTCACGCTCCTTTGTTTTTTTATAAAGGTCGAGATTTATTGTTGACCTTTTCTGACCTTAGTTTATTATAACGCATTCTCATATTTACTTTCAAGAAATTACTCTTTTCTTCTATTAAATGTCAAGGATAGAAAAATAGACAAAAAATGATATACTATTAACATCAATTAAGAAGAAAGGAGGATTACCTAGCATGAATTCCTATACAGAAAAAATAGAAAGTTTATTATCAGAAGAAATCACAGAGTTAGTCGTTGAGAAAGACGAATTTTATCAATTTAGAGAAGCCTGGGTAGCCCATCCCAAAAAGAATATGATTGTGGGAGAAGCTAGTTTGGGTGGAAAAGTTATCTACCGAAAAGATAAGCAAAATTTATAAGAAAGTTTGTTATGATAACGATTTCTCAAAGGAAATAAGTTGTTTCTAGATTTAAAACATGGTATTCTTTATCATTGAAAGGGTTATTTTTTTTAAACGTAATATTGTTTTAAAAAAGGTAAACTCTCAAAATCAAATTCGATTACAGAGGAGAATGATTTATTATGGAAAAAAAAGATTTTCATGTAGTAGCAGATACAGGTATTCACGCACGTCCAGCAACTTTATTAGTTCAAACTGCAAGTAAATTTAGCTCAGACATCAACTTAGAATACAAAGGTAAATCTGTAAACTTAAAATCAATCATGGGCGTTATGTCTTTAGGTGTTGGCCAAGGTGCTGATGTAAGTATTACAGCTGAAGGTGCTGACGCAGTGGAAGCTATCGCAGCAATCGAAGAAACAATGAAAAAAGAAGGTTTATCAGAATAATGACAAAGCAATTAAAAGGTATTGCCGTAAGTGATGGTATTGCAGTTGCAAAAGCTTATCTTTTAGTTGAGCCAGACCTTTCATTTGAAAAAAAATCAATTGAAAACGTCGATCAAGAAGTTGCTCGTCTTGCTGATGCCCTAACACAATCAACAGCTGAGTTACAAGCAATTCGTGATAAAGCTGCTAAAAGTTTAGGTGAAGAAGAAGCGCAAGTGTTTGATGCTCATTTAATGGTACTTTCAGATCCAGAATTAATTGGTTCTGTTGAAGGAAACATTAAAGATAACAATGTTAACGCAGAATCAGCATTAAAAGAAGTAACAGATATGTTTATCGGTATGTTCGAAAGCATGGTGGATAATCCTTACATGCAAGAAAGAGCTGCTGATATTAAAGACGTAACAAAACGCATTATGAGTCATTTAGTAGGCGTTAAATTACCAGATTTATCAATGATTAACGAAGAAGTTATCATTGTTGCTGAAGATTTAACACCAAGTGATACAGCTCAGTTAGACCGTAACTTTGTCCGTGCCTTTGTAACAAACATTGGTGGACGTACATCTCACTCAGCTATCATGGCTCGTTCATTAGAAATCCCAGCAGTTGTAGGAACTAAAAATATCACAGAAGCAGTATCTGAAGGCGACATATTGGCTTTAGATGGTAGTTCAGGTGAGGTTATTGTTAATCCTACTGCTGAAGAAATTGCTGAATTCGAAAGTAAAGCGAAGGCTTTCGCTGAATTAAAAGCAGAATGGGAAAAATTAAAAAATGCTCAAACAGTAACAGCTGATGGCAAACATTTCGAATTAGCAGCTAACATTGGAACACCTAAGGATTTAGAAGGTGTTAATGGAAATGGTGGAGAAGCAGTTGGTTTATACCGTACTGAATTCCTATACATGGATTCACCAGACTTCCCAAGTGAAGATGATCAATTCGAAGCTTATAAAGCTGTTTTAGAAGGTATGAATGGTAAACCAGTTGTGGTTCGTACAATGGATATCGGTGGAGACAAAGAGTTACCATACTTGAAGTTCCCTGAAGAAATGAACCCATTCTTAGGTTACCGTGCTATTCGTATCTGTTTAGCAGAAGATGCTATGTTCCGTACACAATTACGTGCACTTTTACGTGCATCAGTTTATGGTAACTTACGTATCATGTTCCCAATGATTGCTACATTACAAGAATTCCGTGATGCTAAAGCAATGTTATTAGAAGAAAAAGCTAAATTAGTTTCTGAAGGTGTTGAAATTTCAGAAGATATCCAAGTAGGTATTATGATTGAAATTCCAGCAGCAGCAGTTATTGCTGACAGATTTGCTAAAGAAGTGGACTTCTTCAGTATCGGAACAAATGACTTAATTCAATACACAATGGCTGCAGACCGTATGAACGAACGCGTTTCTTACCTTTACCAACCATATAACCCTGCAATTTTACGTTTAATTAAAAACGTAATCGACTCAGCTCATGCTGAAGGTAAATGGGCTGGTATGTGTGGTGAGATGGCTGGTGATCAAACAGCTGTTCCATTATTAGTAGGTTTAGGCTTAGACGAATTTTCAATGAGTGCAACAAGTATTTTACGTACTAGAAGCTTAATGAAACGTCTTGATTCAGCTAAAATGGCTGAATTAGCTAACAAAGCAATCTCTGAATGCGATACAGCAGAAGAAGTTGTGGCATTAGTAGAAGCTTATACAGCTGAATAAAAAAGTTTGGAGAGGTTGACTTAATTTTAGTCAACCTTTCTTTTTGTTTTTTAATGGTGAGGAATATGTTATAATTAAAACTTGTAAACTCGGACTCTAGTAGGAGGAATTCCTCTGTTGTTTCGAGTATAGTGATAAACAAGGAGTGAAATAATGCTGAAGATTAACATGTTTTCTTCCGCTGACAAAGTGAAAGGCCAAGGAGTAGGCAGTGCCTATAACGAATTGGTTAAGATGTTGAAAGATAAATTTCCAGAAGAGTTTGAGATAAATATTAATCAATATAGTCAGTCAGACATCTCTCATTACCATACAGTTGATCCTTTTTTTTATGTATCAACTTTCTTTAAGAAAAGAAGAGGCGTTCGAATCGGTTATGTTCATTTTTTACCAGAAACATTAGAAGGTAGTATCTCACTTTTTGGTCCTTTTCAAGCCATATTCAACCGTTACTTGATTTCATTTTATAAGAGAATGGATCAATTAGTTGTAGTCAATCCTTCTTTTATTGAAAAGTTAGGTGAAGCAGGAATTGATACTAGCAAAGTAACTTACATTCCTAACTTTGTATCAAAAGATGTGTTTTATGAAGCAGAAGAATCTGATAAAATAAAATGGAAAAAAGAAGCAGGATTTAAAGAAGACGAGCTAATTGTCTTAGGATCAGGACAAATTCAACAACGAAAAGGTCTAGATGATTTT
The DNA here is from genome assembly GCF_017316185.1 of Candidatus Vagococcus giribetii. Classification (GTDB taxonomy): domain Bacteria; phylum Bacillota; class Bacilli; order Lactobacillales; family Vagococcaceae; genus Vagococcus; species Vagococcus giribetii. The sequence goes on from NZ_JAFLVX010000007.1 coordinate 16,080, forward strand.
ATTAAATTAGCCGAAGATAACCCCGATATCCAATTTGTTTGGGCAGGTGGTTTTTCATTTGGAAAAATTACAGATGGGTATGATCGCTATAAAAAAGTCTATGATAATCCACCTAAGAATTTGATGTTTACAGGAATTGTTGAGAGAAGCGAGTTAGTTAAATACTATAATTTAGCTGATTTATTTTTATTACCTTCTTTTAACGAGTTGTTTCCAATGTCTATCTTGGAAGGCTTTAATTGTGGAACACCTATTATGTTAAGGGATTTAGAGTTGTACCACTCTATTATTGAAGGTAGTTATATAAGCACACAAGACGTGGCAGATATGCAAGAAGCTTTAACTAAAATAAACAGAGACCGAGAGTTGCTGACACCTTTTAAAGAAAAATCTAGAAAACTAGGTCAGTATTATTCAGAAGAAAATGTGTCTCAACTTTGGTATGATTATTACCATCAAAATAGCCATAAATAAAAGGAGGCGAAGGTTGTGAAGATTGGTTTTTTTACAGATACCTATTTTCCACAAGTAAGTGGTGTTTCAACATCTATTAGAACATTAAAAGAAGAACTTGAAGCACTGGGACATGACGTTTATATCTTCACAACAACTGACCCCAATGTTAAAGAGTTAGAAAATCGTATTATTCGGATGCCAAGTATTCCTTTTATCTCATTTAAAGAGCGTCGTGTCATCATTAGAGGCATGTTGTATGCTTATTATGTGGCAAAAGATTTAGAGCTTGATATTATTCATACTCATACCGAGTTTGGTTTAGGCTTTTTAGGGAAACAAGTAGCTAAAGCTTTACGTGTTCCTTGTATTCATACATATCACACGATGTATGAGGATTATTTACACTATATTGCTAATGGAAAGTTGATTCGACCTATTCATGTGAAGCAGTTTTCTAAAGTGTATACGGCTCATTTGTCGGCTATTGTTTGCCCAAGTCAGCGAGTAGTGGATAAATTAACAGAGTACGATATCGAAGTACCTAAGTATATTATTCCAACAGGTATCGATATTTCAAAATTTAAAGCAGTGGAACAAACAGAAATTGAAGCAATAAAAAATCGTTTTGAGATAACGGATGAGCATTTGTTTTTACTTTCTGTTAGCCGTATTTCTTATGAAAAAAATATTCAAACTATTTTACAAGGGATGCCAGAAGTGATTCAAGAGTTACCTCAGGCTCGTTTAGTGATAGTTGGGGACGGTCCTTACAAAAAAGACTTAGAAGAATTAGTTGAGTCTATGAATCTGAGTGATTATGTCTATTTTTCAGGGGAGATTCCAAATGAAGATATATCAGCCATTTATCAGGCAGCAGATATTTTTGTGAGTGCTTCTGATTCAGAGACTCAAGGTTTGACTTACACAGAAGCAATGGCCGCTAAAACACAAGTGGTGGCAAAAGGGAATGCGTACTTAGATCCTTTGTTTGATGATTTAAGTTTAGGGCTGACCTATCCATCCAATGATGATTTTGCCCAAAGCTTGATTACTTATGCCAAAGAGAAACATCCGACGAATGAGGCTATTTTAAAAGAAAAGCTTTTTGAAATATCAAGTGTTGCCTTTGGACAGAATGTAGAACGTCTTTATGAAAAAATAATCAGTACCTATGTTGAAGTGCCAGAAGAAGAGTTGGCAGAGAACGAAGAGGACGAAGATGGTTTAAGTTCTTTGAGAATTTTTAGAAAATAAAGTATGAGGTAGTCTATGAATAAAAAAAATAGTATCTCCTTGGTAGTTGTTTTTTTACTTGGCTTTTTAGTAATTTGGAATGAATTACGCCAAGTAAATCTCAATGAATTTTTACTCGAAGTTACTAAGGTGAATTGGTATTGGATTGGTGTGGCGATTTTACTCATGCTAGTTCATTGGGGGATTGAAGCTAAAATCACTCAAACCTTTTTAAAGAAAACAAACCCAGAATATTCCATGAAAAATGCTTACCGGATTCCATTAATTCAACATCTGTTTAACGCGATTACGCCTTTTTCAACAGGAGGCCAGCCGGCTCAAATAGTGGCTCTTGGTACTTCAGGTGTTGATTATGGTGTAGCAGCTTCCGTTTCGTTGATGAAATTTGTGGTCTATCAAGTATGGGTAGTGATTAATTTTGTGGTGTGTCTAGTTTTTGGCTTTCAGTGGGTATCTACTAACTTCCATAAATTATCTTATCTGATTGTGTTAGGTTTTATCGTTCATTTTATCGTTGTTTTTTGTTTGCTACTAGTCATGTTTTGGCATAGTTTAGCACAAAAAATAGTAACGGGGACCTTTAATTTATTAAGAAAAATTAAGTTAGGGAGACGATTAGTCAAATACGAACCGACCGTTATGGAAAAGTTGGAAAACTTTTACGAACAAAGCCATGCCATGAAACAGGCACCAAAATTAATGGTGAAGACGAGTTTGCTAACGATATTACAATTAATCGTTTATTATGTTGTACCTTATTTTGTGTTACTAGCTCTTCATATTGAGGATGTTAATGTCTTTAAAGTTATTGTGTTTCATGCCTTTATTATTATGATTATTTCACTATTCCCAATACCTGGAGGCACAGGTGGTGCTGAATATAGCTTTAGTTTATTGTTTGGCACTTTTGTAAGTGTTCCAGGAAAATTAGTATTAGCCATTTTCCTTTGGCGAATTGTGACCTATTACTTAGGAATAGTCCTAGGACTTGTTGCCTTAATGGTAAAACCAACTAAAGAAATCAAAGAGCTTAGCTAAGAAGAGATTCTAAAAGTTAAGCTCTTTCTTATTGCCCTTCTTTTGTCTATAATGGATATATGACAAAAGAAGAGGTGAACCAAATGAAAAAAATAGGTTTTATTGGAACAGGTGTTATGGGTTCTTCTGTAGTGAAGCATTTATTAAAAGCAGATTATGAGGTAGTCGTGTATAACCGAACCAAAGCAAAAACAGATGAATTGGTTCAACTAGGAGCAGTGTGGCAAGAAACACCTAAAAAAGTGACTGAAGCCAGTGAACTTATTTTTACCATGGTAGGATTTCCTGAAGATGTGGAACAAACTTATTTTGGTGAAGAAGGTATTTTTGCAGCAGATGTGACTGGTAAAATAATGATTGATATGACGACTAGTACGCCGTCTTTAGCTAAAAAAATTGCTGACCGAGCTAAATTTAGCCGTGGGTTTGCGCTTGATGCACCCGTATCAGGTGGAGATTTAGGAGCTAAAAACGGAACGTTAACCACAATGGTTGGTGGTGACGAGGAAATTTTTGAGGAAGTTAAAGACATACTAGCTGTTTTTAGCAGCAAAGTTAACTTACAAGGAAAAGCAGGTAGTGGTCAACACACAAAAATGGCCAATCAAATCATGATTGCTGGAACTATGACTGGTATGACGGAATTATTAGTTTATGCAAAAGCAGCTAAATTAGATATTGAAAAGGTGCTAGATACAGTGGGTGGCGGTAGTGCTGCTAACTGGTCATTAACTAATTATGCCCCTCGAATCTTAAAAGAAGATTACACGCCAGGCTTTTTTGTGAAACATTTTGTTAAAGATTTAAATATTGCCCTAACAGAAGCAGAGAAAATGGGTATCGAACTTCCTGCAACAAAAGAAGCAAGAGACCTATATAATCAGTTAATGACGCAAGGTTTTGAAAATGATGGCACCCAAGCTCTCATTAAACTATGGTGGTCGTAAAAAAATATTTGAAAGTTTATTGAAAAAAATAAGTTTTTTGAATGCATGTTAGTCGTCTTTCTGTTACAATAAAGCAGAAGAAATTTGAAGGAGGCTAGCTCTATGAAAAATTCTAAACTATCGGCAATTATTAAACGTTTGAGCGCCATGGTAGAGGCAAACGATTCAGAGGTACAAGTTCGTCGTTTCGAACATGAAGGACAAGAGCGATGCATCGTAACATTTGACAGCAGTACTGAAATGTTCGAGTTAACAGAATCTGGTTCTCAACAAGTGTATCAATTTGATGACATTGATTTAGTAGCATTGGAAATTTTCGAATTATTACAAGATTAATGTGTATGATAAAAGAGAAGGGATGACTTAGGTGTCCCTTCTCTTTTTATATAGAGAGGATGGAGTGACTAAATGATCGAATTACCAGAATTATTTGAAAGACATATGACTTTAGGCAAACAAGCAGTTAAAGACGGCAACTTAGAAGAGGCCAGAAGTCATTTTGAAGATGCATACGGATTAAAAGATGATATGGAAGCTAATGTTTCTTTGGTTAACGTCTTAGTTGCTTTGAAGGAATACCAAGAAGCATATGATATCTTAAAAGAGAAAAAAAAAGTTTATTTAGAAGAAACGTCTTATCAAGGTATTTATTTTCAAGTACTCCTACATCTAAAGCTATTTTTAGATATAGAAAAACTATTTGTCAGCTATCAAGGTGAGGATTATGAGACACTAAAAAAAGACTATACCCTTGTAAGAGACTATCAGCTACTAACTAATAAAGAGTTTTATACTGAGCTAGTGACTTCTTTAAAATCCTTAGAAATAGGTCCTGTTGGAAGAGAGCGTGTTCTCTTAAACAAACTTAACTATTTACCTAAAAAAGAAGCAGTTGATGTGATTAAAGAGTTGCTACTGAGAGAAGACGTATCGATATTCATACGTTCAGGACTTCTGCAACACTTAGTTCAGTTAGAGTTATCAGAGCCGGTAATGATTTTGACAATCAAAGGTGAAAAGAAAGAAGTGATTCCTAAGGAGTTACCTCTTATGAAAGAGCTGTACCAGGATAATCAAGTCGTAAGTGGTTTACGTGCTTACTTTGAGCAAAATAATCCAAGCCTAATAGAAGAAATCGAAAAGATGTTAAAACTCTATCTTGGTTGTTTGTACCCGTTTAGTAATGACTTAATGAAACCAGAAGAAGAATGGTTGAATCTTTATAAGCTGAAATACGGTAATTTAAATAACGCAGACATCTCAAAAGAGGTTCTTTGGTTACAAGAAAAACTGGATAAAGAAGTATCTAGTTTATTATCTAATGGGTAAAGGAAGTCATTGAAAAAATGTTTACATTTTTAGGTCTTTAGTGTAAGATTGAAAGGTATGTTAAGGAATTAAAAAAATGACAAATAGATAATGTGGAGGTACATATTAATGTCTGCAAAATGGGAAAAAACAGGAACTAACGAAGGTACTTTAACTTTTGAAATCGCTGAAGAAAAAATCCAAGAAGGATTAACAGCTGCATTTAACAAAGTGAAAAAAGATATTAGCGCACCAGGATTCCGTAAAGGAAAAATTAACCGCCAAATGTTTAACAAAATGTACGGAGAAGAAGCATTATATGAAGATGCTTTAAATCACGTATTACCAGAAACATATAGTGCTGCAATCGATGAAGCTGGAATTGAGCCTGTTGCTCAACCAAACATTGATGTTAAAAGCATGGAAAAAGGTCAAGCATGGGTAATCACTGCTGAAGTAACTGTAAAACCTGAAGTAAAATTAGGTGAATACAAAAACTTAACAGTTCCTGCTCAAGACCGTGAAGTAACTGATGCTGATGTTGAAGCTAACTTAGCTTCAAAACAAGCTAGCCAAGCTGAATTAGTTATTAAAGAAGACGCTGCTGTAAACGGCGACACTGTTGTTATTGACTTTGAAGGATTCAAAGGCGAAGAAGCATTTGAAGGTGGAAAAGGTGAAAACTATTCATTAGAATTAGGATCAGCTTCATTCATTCCAGGATTCGAAGATCAATTAGTAGGAACAAAAGCTGGAGACGCTGTAGAAGTTAAAGTAACTTTCCCAGAAGAATACCAAGCTGAAGATTTAGCTGGACAAGATGCTATCTTTAAAGTAACTGTTCACGAAGTTAAATCAAAAGAATTACCAGAATTAGACGATGAGTTTGCTAAAGATGTTGACGATTCAGTTGAAACTTTAGACGAATTAAAAGCTAAAATTAAAGAAGAATTAACAGCAGCTAAAGAAGAAGCAGCTAAAAACGCTATCGAAGAAGCAGCTATTGCTAAAGCAGTAGAAAACGCTGAAATCGTTGAATTACCACACGTAATGGTTCATGACGAAGTACACCGTGGCATGAACGAATTCTTAGGTAACATGCAACGCCAAGGTATTTCTCCTGAGTTATACTACCAAATGACTGGTACAACTGAGCAAGATTTACATGTACAATTCGAAGGTGAAGCAGAAACAAGAACTAAAACTAACTTAGTGATTGAAGCAATCGTTGCTGCTGAAAACTACGAAGTAACTGACAAAGATATTGATGCTGAAATCAAAGATTTAGCAGCACAATACAACATGGACGAAAGTGCTGTACGTGGCGCTTTAAACAATGACATGTTAGCTCATGACATTAAAATGAAACGTGCTGTAGATGCAATCGTTTCATCTGCTAAAGAAGAAGCTTAATTTTAAGAATGTAAAGAGGTTGTGACAGAAGTGTTCAGCTTCAAGAAACAAAATGGAAATCATGAGAATCGCTTTTCGAATTTTTGCGAGTTCCCTTTATTTTTCGAAGCAGCTACTTCTGCAATACTGTTTATTCTAAAAAAAGGAGGCTGACTCATCAGAGTTAGTCTCCTTTTATTTTGTAAGGGAATATTAAGGAAACACCTTTTTTAATGCATAGAATAAATTGTTATGTTAGAATATACGGGATGACAACAAAAGGCTGATAAATAAGCTTTTGTTCAACAGGAGGGAAGTCTATGTACGACAATACAGATGAGAATAACGATGTGCGTTGTTCCTTTTGTGGCAAATCACAAGATGAAGTAAAAAAATTAGTAGCAGGCCCTGGCGTTTATATTTGTAATGAGTGTATTGATTTATGTAAAGAAATCATCGATGAAGAAATTCAAGAAGAAATCTCATCAGATTTAATTAATGTCTTAAAACCTAAAGAAATTTTAGAGATTTTAAATGAATACGTTATTGGTCAAGAGCGTGCGAAGCGTGTGTTGGCTGTAGCTGTTTATAACCATTACAAACGTGTCCAACAAATAGCTTTAAATGAAGAAGAAGATATTCAAGATGAAGTAGAACTTCAAAAAAGTAATATTTGTTTAATTGGACCAACAGGATCAGGTAAAACATTCTTAGCCCAAACACTAGCTAAAACATTAAATGTGCCATTTGCGATTGCAGATGCAACTAGTTTAACAGAAGCGGGTTATGTAGGGGAAGATGTGGAAAACATTCTGTTAAAACTACTACAAGCAGCTGATTACAATGTAGAAAAGGCCCAACGTGGTATTATCTACATCGATGAAATTGATAAAATTGCTCGTAAAAGTGAAAACGTGTCAATTACTCGTGACGTTTCAGGTGAAGGTGTTCAGCAAGCTTTACTAAAAATTCTTGAAGGAACAGTTGCTAGTGTGCCACCTCAGGGAGGACGTAAACATCCGCAACAAGAATTAATTCAAATTGATACAACAGAAATTCTTTTCATTGTTGGAGGAGCCTTTGCAGGAATTGAAAACATTGTTAAAGAACGTTTAGGTGAAAAAATCATTGGATTTGGTACAACGAATAAAAAACGTGACGAAGAAATCAGTATTATGTCACAAATTATTCCAGAAGATTTACTGAAATTTGGGTTAATTCCTGAGTTTATCGGTCGATTACCTGTCATTGCTTCATTAGAAAAATTAACTGAAGCAGATTTAGTTCGTATCTTAACTGAGCCTAAAAATGCCTTAACCAAACAATACAAGAAACTCTTGTCATTAGATGAAGTAGCTTTAGAGTTTACACCAGGAGCTCTTAATTCAATTGCTAACCAAGCCATTGAAAGAGACACTGGAGCTCGTGGGTTACGTTCGATTATTGAGCATGTGATGATGAATGTGATGTATGAAATCCCAACTCGTGAAGATGTGGAAAAAGTTGTTATCACAAAAGAGGCAGTTATTGGCGAAGGTCAACCAGAATTACAAATTAAAAAAGTTAGTTAATAACTATTAGCCAAAAATCCTACTCATAATTGAGTAGGATTTTTTGTTATGACTGAAAAAAAGGTTACCTTGTTGTTATAAAGTTTACTTTGTTTTGACAAAAAAGAAGACCCATGTAAAAAAAATCAATAAAAAAGAGATGTTTACCAAACTTTTACAAAGAACAGACATTATTTTTTACAATGACTTGTTACACTCTGTTTGTAATCAAAACAAACAAAGGAGATTTTCACAACTATGAAAAAAATATTATTGTCATTAACTACTGTCGGAGTTTTATTTACATTAGCAGCATGTGGTGGAGGTAATGGCACAAAAGATTCTGCTTCTTCAACAGGCGAAAGCAAAAAAGAATCAGGAGCTAAAACAGAACAAGTTTCAATTACTGCGGTAGGATCAACTGCGATTCAACCATTAGCAGAAAAAGTAGCAGAAATTTACATGACAGATAATCCTAACTACTCAATCACAGTTCAAGGTGGCGGTAGCGGTACTGGTCTGACTCAAGTATCAACAGGAGCTGTGGATATTGGTAACTCAGATGTGTACGCAGAAGAAAAAGATGGTATTGATTCAAGTAAAATAGATGATCACAAAATTGCAGTGATTGGTATTGCTCCTGTTGTTAACAAGGAAGCAGGCGTTAAAGATATCACTAGCCAACAATTAAAAGATATTTTCACTGGTAAAGTGACTAACTGGAAAGAAGTAGGCGGTAAAGATTTAGAGATTCAATTAATCAACCGTGCTGAAGGTAGTGGAACTCGTGCAACATTTGAAACATGGGCATTAGATGGCGAGAAAGCTGCTAAAGGTCAAGAACAAGATTCATCTGGAACAGTTAAAAAAATCGTTGCTGAAACACCAGGAGCTATTAGTTACTTAGCATTCTCTTACATTGATGATTCATTAACAGGATTAAGCATTGATGGCGTAGAACCAAAATACGAAAATGTTGTAGATAACAAATGGAAAATCTGGGCTTATGAGCATATGTACACTCAAAAAGACGCTAAAAAAGAAGTATTAGATTTTGTTGAGTACATGAAGAGCAAAGACGTTCAAGAAAATGTCATCAAAGAATTAGGTTATGTGGCTATCAGTGACATGAAAGTTGAACGTGATATGAAAGGAAACATTAAATAGTTTAAGGCATTTAAAAGCGTGTCCATTCTATGGTATAGTGTAAACAATTAACAAATGCTTGAGAAAGGGCGTGCTTTTTTATGAAAAAAATCCTAGTAGTGGATGATGAACCATCTATTACCACACTCTTAAAATATAATCTTGAAAAAGAAAACTTTGAAGTTGATGTTTGTCATGACGGGGAGGCTGCTATTGAGGCAGCCTTAACCAATGCCTATGATTTCATTATTCTTGATTTGATGTTACCGAAAGTAAATGGTTTTGATGTGACGAAAAAACTTCGTAAAGAAAAAAATGTGACACCTATTTTAATGCTAACAGCAAAAGACGAAACAGTCGATAAGATTATTGGTCTAGAAATAGGCGCAGATGATTATTTAACGAAACCCTTTAGTCCAAGAGAACTCATTGCACGTATTCGTGCCGTAGAAAGACGATTAGACCTAACTGGTGACAAAATTCCCGAATCAGCACCGATTGAAACAATTGAAGTCGGTGATTTGATTGCTTACCCGAAAGATTATCGTGTGACAAAAAATGGTGAAGAGTTAAACTTTACGAAAAAAGAATTTGAGTTATTGATTTATTTGATGGAACGTCAAAATCGGATTATCAGTCGAGATGAATTGATGACGTCAATTTGGCAAGATGATATGTATCACCTTTCAAGGACTGTGGATATTCATATTTCTCATTTGAGAGAAAAAATTGAAGATGATCCTAAAAAACCACAATATATTAAAACAGTGAGAGGATTTGGCTATAAATTTCAGGAGTTAGAAGAATGAAACAAGTATCAAAAAAACTAACACCTAAAATTATAGTTGCTTTAGTCATAAGCTTATTAGTAGGTGGGGGCATTTATACCACCTACTTTTTTAAACAGGAAGTGCTAAATCAGCAAAGAGAAAAGTTAAGTAGTGAAATTGATGTACTAATACCTTATCTTTTTGATGAAGGAGAACTGGTGCTAAATCCAGAAAAAATTGACGATAGTGTCAAAAATACGGGACGTTTGACTATTTTAGATAAAACAGGACAAATAAGATATGATAGCTCCCATAAAGAATTAGCCAAAGGAACCAGAGAAAAGCGCTCTGAAATTAAACAAATATTAGATGATGGGCAAACAGAAGGTTACGCTGTTCGTGACAGTACTACAGTCAATGAAAAGATGATTTATGTCGCTAAAGGCGTTTATTATCAAAACGAACTAGTCGGGATACTAAGGCTTTCTGAAAAATATGCAGGTGTTTCACAGCATTTAAAACAATTTCAACGTTATGTTCTGATTGCTTTAATCCTAGTGAGTATTGTGATATTGAGTTTATATTTTTACATTTTAAGACAAAGTAAAAAACCAATTCAGTTTATTCTCCCCATTTTACGAAATGCTATTAAAAACCCAGATGAAAAACAAACCGTTGTCGACGCACCAAGTGAATGGCAGGAGTTGTATCAAACCGTGTACGAATTAATGGATGAAACAAATTTACTTTATTACAAACAGTTACAAAATGAAGAAAAGCTTGCCTTTCTATTTGAAAACTTGGATATTGGTATTTTTATACTAAATGAAGAGTTAGAGTTGGTGTTAGCTAATGGTGTGACAGAACAATTGTTTAATTCCCCAAAACAATCGAAGCACTATAAAAATTGGTTCAATCACAAAAAAATGAGTCGCTTGATTCAAGAAGCTGCTGAAACAAAAGAACAAGTTCAAGGGGATATTCACATAAAGCATCCTAAAAATCATGATTTAAATGTGATTATTCGCATACTTGATTCTAATGTAACAGAGTATGTTGGTATCATTTATGATGTGACTGACATGAAGCAAATTGAGCAAGTCCATGAAGATTTTATTAGTAATATTTCCCATGAATTAAAAACTCCCACAACGTCAATAATAGGTTTTGCTGAAACCTTGTTAGCTGGAGCAAAAGATGATCCCAATGCTTCAGAGGAATTCATACAAATTATTGAGAGTGAAGGTAAGCGTTTATTGAGTTTAATCCAAAACATTATGATGTTACTCAAAACAGAAAAAGATATCTATTTGTTAGATACAGTGGTGAGTAACCCGGTTAATGTGGTGGAAGAAGAGCTAGAACGCTACCTGTACAAAATAACTGAAAAAGACATTCAAGTAACTTTTGATAGTTCCCTCACTCATCAAACAGAATTACCTGGAAATGCTTTTCAGTTAATTGTCAAAAATTTATTAGAGAATGCAGTAGAATACACGGGCAATGGCGATTCGATTTTCATTTACTTAAAAGAAATGGATGGAGATCTTGTCCTAACTGTGGAAGACACTGGTATTGGTATTTCTGAGGAAGATCGCAAGCGAATATTTGAACGTTTTTATCGTGTGAGTCAGTCTCGTCAGAGAAACACAGGTGGATCTGGATTAGGTCTATCAATTGTTCAACACTATACAGAAATTCTAGGTGGAACAGTAAAATTAACCAGTGATTTAGGCGAAGGAACTACAGTGATTGTTAGAATACCAATGAAAACGAAAGTAGATTGATGTCCCTCCATCAATCTACTTTTTTTAATTTTATTGTTGACAAATGTAAACAATGGAGTTAAACTACATTTGTAGTCTACAAGTGTAGTTTAATAAAGGAGGTAGTTATCATGAAACAATCAATGGAAATTATTACAGATGCAGAGTGGGAAATCATGCGTGTTGTCTGGGCATTAGGTGAAACCACAAGTTCAGAAATTATTGATGTATTAGAAAATAAAATGGACTGGAAACCCTCCACTGTTAAAACATTACTTTCACGTTTAGTGACGAAACATTATTTAGAAACAAGAAAAGAAGGCAAGCAATTTATCTACTATGCCCTTGTCAAAGAAGAAATAGCAGTTAATGGAGCGCAAAAAGAATTATTTGATAAAATCTGTCACAGAAAAATTGGTGGTTTGTTAATTCAAGCCATGACAGATCACGACTTATCACAAGCAGATATCGAAATAATGGAGTCTATACTAGCAAAGAAGAAAAAAACAGCGCCTGAAGAAGTACCTTGTAATTGTTTAAAAGGTCAATGTAGGTGTCAGGGATAAGGAGGAGAGACTAATGAGTGAATCAAAATTATTTGACATTGAAGGTATGAGTTGTAGCTCATGTGCGAGTCGTGTGGAAAAAGCAGTCCAAGAAGTGTCGATTGTCGAAAAGGCGAGTGTGAACTTTGCGACTGAAAAACTGCAGGTTACCTTTAAAGAAGGTGAAGAAGATGACAAGCGTTTAGCAGAAGTAGTCAAAGAAGCTGGTTACAACCTAATTTTGCCGACTACAATGACTTCTTTTGATATTGGTGGTATGACGTGTTCAACATGTGCGAGTCGTGTAGAAAAAGCAGTAGCAGAAATGAACGGCGTGACACAATCTCAGGTCAACTTTGGAACGGAAACGTTAGAAGTCGCTTTTGATAAATCATTAACTTCAACAAGAGATATTATTGAGAAAGTCAAAGAGACTGGTTATGAGGCGACTTTAGTAGCGGGCAATGAAGAACAAGCAGAAGAAAGAAAAGAACGCCATATTGAACAAATGTGGGCACGTTTTTGGCAATCAGCCCTCTTTACAGTCCCTTTATTGTATATTGCTATGGCAGATATGGTGGGATTACCTTTACCAGAGATGATTCACCCAATGGTTTATCCAGAGCGATTTGCTGTATTGCAACTTGTTTTAACACTTCCTGTTCTTGTGATAGGACGCTCTTTTTTTACTGTTGGATTTAAATCTCTCGTAAAAGGTCATCCTAATATGGATTCTTTAGTCGCATTGGGAACAAGTGCTGCTGTTTTGTATAGTTTATACGGAACGGTTCAGGTGTTTTTAGGCCAACCCCATTTTGCGATGAATCTCTACTATGAATCAGCCGGTGTCATTTTAACTTTGATTACACTTGGTAAGTATTTTGAAGCTGTTTCAAAAGGCAAAACATCAGCAGCTATTAAGAAGCTCATGACTTTGGCTCCTAAAACAGCTCGGGTAATGAAAGGAAATCAAGAAGTAGAAGTCGGATTAGATGAAGTTAAGGTTGGAGATATCATCTTGGTTAAACCTGGTGAAAAAATTCCAGTAGATGGTCAAGTTATTGTGGGTAGCAGCTCAGTAGATGAGTCCATGTTAACAGGAGAAAGTTTGCCAGTCACAAAATCAGTGGGAGACGAAGTGGTGGGAGCAAGTTTAAATAAGAATGGCTCTTTTCAATTTAAAGTAACAAAAGTTGGAGGAGACACGACTTTATCCCAAATTATTAAGTTAGTAGAAGAAGCTCAAGGTTCAAAAGCACCAATTGCTAAACTTGCTGACAAAGTCTCAGGAATCTTTGTTCCCATTGTTATGACTTTAGCCTTATTTTCTGGCTTGGCGTGGTATTTTTTAGGCCAAGAATCAGCCGTTTTTGCAATGAGTATTACGATTTCAGTTCTTGTGATTGCTTGTCCCTGTGCCTTAGGATTAGCAACGCCTACAGCAATTATGGTAGGAACAGGTAAGGGGGCAGAAAATGGTGTGTTGATTAAAAGTGGTGACGCCCTTGAAACAGCCTACCAACTAGATACGATTATCTTGGATAAAACGGGAACCATTACAGAGGGAAAACCAGTGGTAACGGATATATTAGTTGCTAAAGGTGTGTCTGAGGAAGAATTGTTACTATTAGCTGCTTCTGCTGAAAGTCATTCGGAGCATCCACTAGGTGAAGCTATGGTTCAATTAGCTAAAGAAAAAGAATTAAAGCTGTTAGAAACAAGCTCGTTTAACAACATTCCAGGGCACGGTATTGAGGTAGTGATTGATAATAGACAACTAATGATTGGTAATAAAGAATTAATGAATCAAAAAGAGATTGATTTATTAACCTTTGAAGAACAAGCAAATACAATCGCTGAAGCTGGTAAAACACCAATGTATGTGGCAAGAGAGTCTGACATTTTAGGAATTATTGCTGTGGCAGATACGATTAAGTCTACAAGTAAAGAAGCCATAAACAAACTTCAACGTATGGGGTTAGAGGTAGTGATGTTGACTGGAGATAATCAACGAACTGCTCAAGCTATAGGGAATGAGTTAGGACTAAGCCACATCTTAAGTGACGTGTTACCAGAAGACAAAGCCAGAGAAGTTAAAAAGATACAAAAAGAAGGTAAGAAGGTTGCTATGGTAGGAGACGGGATTAATGATGCGCCTGCTCTTGCTCAAGCTGATGTAGGACTTGCAATTGGATCAGGGACTGATGTTGCTATGGAGTCAGCGGATATTGTGTTGATGCGTAGTGATTTAATGGATGTTCCGACAGCTATTGAATTAAGTCGCTCAACTATCAAAAACATTAAAGAGAATCTCTTTTGGGCATTTTTATACAATGCCTTAGGAATTCCTGTTGCTATGGGTGTGCTACATCTTTTTGGTGGGCCACTCCTTAATCCGATGATAGCCGCAGCAGCCATGAGTTTTAGCTCTGTTTCAGTGTTACTAAATGCTTTAAGATTAAAAAGATTTAAACCAAGTAAATAAAAAATTAGGGTGGGTCAAAAGTCGTTTTGCTCTGAGTAACTGGAGGAATTAAGGGGCATTCGGCTTTTTATCCCCTGACTAATAAAGAAAATTAAGTGAAAAAAATGGCTGATTCGGATAGAATCAGCCATTACTTATTTAAAAAAGAATAAGGTTAGCGAGAAAAAAAGAGTGATAAATGTTGGTACTAAGTTGGTTACTACTGTTTACTTAATAGTTGAGCTTTTTGTTATGCAACTGTGTCAAATTTGAAAATTAACAGATGTTTCTTCTTTCAATTTTTGTTGGTACTTTAACAATTAAAGAACTTTTTCTTGAAAAATGGAATGCATAAACTCGCTAACCTTATTGGTAACTAGTAAGGAGAACCAAATTCCCACTTCCTTTACATTCTTACTGCCTAGATACATATAAACTTAAAACATTTAGTTGATTGATTAATCTGTGTTAACGTTGGAAATTTATATGCTCCTTACACATTATTTATACCATGATTCTAATAATAATGCAAGCGTTTACATCTAGGCGGAGAACTATTATAATAAAGGATACAAAAAAAGAAGCTAATCGAAATTAGCTTCTAAAAGTTCTTAATACCAACCGTTGTTCATCCAAAATGATTGAGCATTTTCCCATGAACCGTAACGATCTGCTACGTATTGATCTGCAACACGTTCTTGATTTTCTGGAGAGTAGTCTCCGTTTAAATAACTAGATGATAATTGGTAACGACCAATGTATTGACCGTTTGTTGCTGAATAGCTACCACTAGATTCTCTTTGAGCAATCCACTCTTTAGCACTAGATGAATTTCCAGTGTATGAAGAAGTTTCTGCGGGAGCTGAGTAAGTTTCTTGGTTAGCAGGTTCAGTGTAAGTTTCTTCTTGGTAAGTAGGCTCAACGTAGTTAGTTGGTGCAGCTACAGCTTGACCATCTGTTTTAATGTTTAATTCTTGTCCAACATGAATTAAGTCAATGTTTTTAATGTTGTTATCTTTAGCGATTGAGTTGATTAGGCTGTTGTCTCCTGTAATGCTTTGAGAGATAGTTGATAAAGTATCTCCAGATTTAACAGTATATAAAGTGTCCGCAAGTACAGTTGTTCCAAAAATGCCAAAGCCTAAAGCCATAGTAGTTCCTAGTAATATTTTCTGTAGTGATTTCATAAAAATAAAAATCTCCTTCTGTTTTAAAAAATTTTCGTCTCATCTGACGACAGAACATACTTTACCATCGATAAATATTTCGTAGGTAAAGAAATTTGTTTAATTTGATTACAGAGAAAGCTTTTTTGTAACATTGTGTCTCAATTAGAAATATTTAATGTAAGTGAAATGTTTTTCTGAAAACGCTAGGCAAGTTTTGGGTATTAAGTTACACCAAGATAATAAATGTATGATAAAATCAGTTATAACAAATAAATAGATTGAGATTTAAAGAGTGTTTTTATTTTTCGTATATTATAATAAAAATAAAAACAAATGATTTTAAGTGAATCAGTTATTCATTTATTACAAGGGTTACTAAGATTAGGGGAAAAGACATCAGTTTGTAGCGTAAAAAGATATGTTTTTTTGTGAAATCAGGCAAAAAAAGGGATATTTTTTTACTTTTTATGAGATAAATAGTGGGAAGGGGCTGTATTTTATGTTAGTAGATTCAAATTTACCTGTAGATCGTGATCGATTAAAGAATCGATTGATTCGTTTAGTCAAAGAAGATGAGGATATTTTGGGTTGTTTCTTTAGTGGATCAATTGGAACAAAGACAGAGGACAATTATTCTGACATCGATGCCCGAATTATTGTTAAAGACGGGATTAATTTAAAGAGAAAACAAGTTGGGATTATTCGTTCTATTGGTCAGTACTTGTTTATTGAAAAATTGGAAGAGAGAAGCTCAATTATTCATTATGATACGTTTATTAAGTTGGATTTATTTATCTACACAGTAGATGAACTAGAACCGAGTATTTGGATGAAGGAAATTAATATTGTTAAAGACTTTGGTTTATTAGAAGAACTATGCGAAAAGTCACAAAGATTAAGTTATTCTATTACTCAACGGGAGTTCGACCAATTACTTCACAGTTATTATGCGGATTACTTTGAACTGTATCGCTGTTGGAAGCGAGAGGAGTATAATTATTTAGAGCATTTAACTCTATCTATGAAGCATTGTTTGGTATCAATGTGGTATGTATCTAAAGGGTATGCACCAAATCCAGAGATGGACTGGGCTAAATACGAAGGACGAAAGACTAAATTATCCCATCTAGAAACGAATTTCATCTTGTCTTTCACACCTTGTCGTGTTGAAGACTTAGAGGAGTTCACTAAAAAAATCGAAATATTGGTTTTTGAAGCAGCAGAAAAGATTGCTACGTATAATCGTTTGTCTTTCTCTCAAGAAACCTTTAAAAAAGTGCATCGACGCATTTCATTTAGTCAAGAAGATGGAGATATTGAAATAAAAGAATAAAGAAAAGGGGGCTAGCATTTAGGCTAGCCTTCTTTTTTGCTTCATATGAAAGAGATTTGTACGGAGCAAATGTCTTTCAATCTTTTTATTTTTCTTTTTTGAAAAATCATAGTACAATATCACTAACAAAAAGTAAGAGGTGTAAGAAATGACAAACAAGCAATCAATTTCTCTAGGAGCAGTGACATTAAACGTTAATGATTTACGTAAACAAACAGAATTTTATCAAGAGGTAATTGGACTACATATAATAGAAGAAAGTCATCAAAAAGTATCTTTAGGAATTAAAGATACAAACACTATATTAGTTAAGTTAGAGCAGTTAGAGCCACTAAAACAAAGACAACAAGAAGCAGGTCTTTATCACTTAGCTTTTCTTTTATCGACAAGAAGTGACTTAGGTGGTGTCTTACGTCATTTAATCGAAATCAAAGCGCCAATTGAAGGAGCTGCTAATCATGGATATAGTGAAGCGTTGTATTTACATGACGTTGAAGGTAATGGCATAGAAATATACCGTGACAAGGATAGAAGTGAGTGGGACATAACATCAAGTGGTCGTATTATTGGCATCACAGAAGAGATGGATGTACAAGGTGTTTTGGCGGCTCGTTTAACGAGCTTAAACAAATTACCAGAAGGAACGGTTATGGGGCATGTCCACTTAACAGGTAGTGATTTTTTAGCTAATGAAACATTTTATAGAGATGTATTAGGGTTTGATTTAACAGATGATTTAGGAGGTCACGCTCGTTTCTTTGCTAAAGATGGTTATCATCATCAGATTGGTGTGAATAATTGGTTAGGTGACACCATTAGAAAAAGAGGCGAAAAGAGTCTAGGTATTAGTCAATATGAGATTATCTGGTATAATGTTTCAGATTTTGTTGAAACAAAGGCTCGTCTTGTTGAATCAGGGCAAACTATTGAAGAAAAATCAGATAACGAGTTCAAAATTAAGGATTCTAATGGTATTATAATACATATGGAGTTAAAAAAATAAGAACATAAGCGCCAACTTATGTTCTTAAATCTGTTACTTATTGAATACTTCTTGGGCAAGAAGATTTAAGTAATTCCATGGACGGTCGAAGTGAGGCTGGAAGAAGAAATCACTTAAGGCTAAATCTTCGACTGTCATTTTGTTTTGAATAGCTAAGGATAACGTATTTGCGGACTGAGTGATGTCATATTTAGACATTAACTGAGCTCCAAGGATACGTTTTGTTTGTTTGTCGTAAACAAGTTGCATCATGACTTTTTCTGTTGTGGGCATAAACTCAGGACGGTAATTGTCTTCCAGGTAAACGAAGTCAGCATCAATCGATTGGCTTAAGGCACTTTCAATTGTCATACCAGTTGAACCAATTTTCCAACCAAATAGATAAAGGCCAGACGTTCCTTGAGTTCCTCTATAAGCTAAGCGATCCTCTTTAATATTGGCACCAACTAGTAAACCTTGTCTAACAGCATTTGTTGCTAAGGGAATATAGCTAACAGAGTCAGTTGGATTGTAATGAACCACAGCGCTATCTCCTGCTGCAAAAATATCAGGGTTACTTGTTTTCATGTATTTATCGACAATAATAGCACCGTTTGGTAACATATCTACTTTATCTTTTAACAGTTCTGTTGAAGGTCTAAAACCAACACACATAATAACTAAGTCAGCTTCAAAAGTTTGACTTGGTGTATGAACATGAGTCACATTTCCTTCAGTATCCGCATCAAATGAGGCAACATTTTCGCCTAAAGCTAGTGTTACGCCTCGATTGACTAAGTCTTCTTCTAATTTATCTGTAAAGGATTGATCGAGGTATTTATTTAAAATACGTGGGAGACCATCAATTAGAGTGACATCTTTTCCAGATTCTACAAAGGCTTCAACTAACTCAATCCCAATATAGCCACCACCTACAACAACAACTTTGTTAGCTGTTTGAGATTTATTAATAATCTCATTGGCTTGATTGAAATTTTTACATAGTTGAATATTGTTTGATTCAATACCTGAGATAGGGGGAACAATTGGCCAAGAGCCTGTTGTCATAACTAATTTGTCATAAGTATTTGTTTCAATTTCTCCTGTTTGAAGATTTTTAGCTTGAACGGTTTTGTTCTCAGTATCAATGGCTATCACATCATGCTCCATTTTAAGTACTGCACCTAGAGACGCTAACTCTGTAGGGTTTGAATAAAAAAGATCGTTGGCATTTTTGACAACACCACCAACATAAAGGGCAATCCCGCAAGATAGAAACGACACGTTATCATTTCTTTCGTAAACAAGAACTTCTACATCCGACTCTTGTTTCAAAATATTTTTAACGGCTGATGTTCCTGCATGGGTACACCCGACTACGATGACTTTCATATTATTATCTTCCTCTCAAATGATTTATATCACAAATGATACATCAGTGATACCCATTGAATATAACAAAAGAGAAAAGCTTAATCGAACCTTATGCTTGTGAGTTACATTTAAAAAAAGAGGGTTTTTGATAAGATTTTTATCATGTTTGTGAAATAAATATTCAATGATTTCAAGGTATTGGTTCACTACTGAACGAAAAAATGCTTGTGAAAGGAATAATTTTCTTTTGTCATTTTTTATTTTATTTGACCTAGAAGGTGAAAATAACTGTTGAAAGGCTTAAACTAAGATATAATGAAAACGTAATAATTTATTCTTAAAATAGTTTGAAGGTAGGCGTTAGAATGCGGTATTTGATTGATAATTTTAAAAAAACTTGGGAGTTTATTCGAGAGACAAAATCATCTTATGTTGATATTTTATTGATGCATGGATTTTTAATGTTTTTCTTAACACCATTTCTTGTTAGTGCTACTCAGTTTATTCTCAGACAAGGTGGGATAGCGTATATTTCATACGATAACTTAGGTATGATTTTTAGTCAGCACCCCTTTGTCTTTTTAGGTCTTATTGGGATGTTGTTACTATTAGTAACATCAGTTTTCTTTGAATTTACTTTTTTATTACTGAGTGTGTATTTTATTAAGATAAAAAAGAAAATATCATTGAAGCAGTTGTTAAAGGGTACGTTGTTACAACTTAAAAAAATTCGTTTTGGTACATTGCTATTTTTCTTATTTTATTTCTTTTTAGTGCTACCTCTAAGTGGTATTAAGTTCAACTCTGAATTACTAGCAAAATTTCAAATCCCAGTCTTTATTTTAGATGTGATTTTTGAAAATCGGGTAGCGTTTATTGCACTATTTGTTTTGTTTTATTTGATATTGATCTACATAGCCATTCGTTTGATTTTTGCACTACCAGAAATGATTTTAAAGGATAAACCTTTTAAAGAATCTGTTAAGTTTTCTTGGCAAGAAACAAAAGGTAGTTTCTTAAGAATACTTAGTCAATTTGTGATTGTCATGGGAACTTTTGCCATTGTGTCAGGGTTATCGACAACAGTGATAATTTTAGTTCAAGATTTAATTGAAACAAGTGCACCTAAATATGCATTAGGTTCAGCTATTTTTCTAATGACTGCTCTACAAGTGGTATGGCTGATTAACTTAATTTTTTCAACTGTGGGAATTTTCTTTGTAACAATTGATAATTTAGGCGTAAGAAACTTCTTACCAGCTACTTTATCTTGGTATAAAGAAGAAACACCAAAGGAGCAAGCAAACTGGCAGAAACATCTTAAAAGTACTGGATTAGTAGTATTAATCATTGGACTAGTAGTGGTTGTAGGAACTTCTAATGCCGAGTTCTTAAGTAACCCAGCCTCAGTTAAACCAATTACAGTGTCGCATCGCGGAGTAGATAATAAAAATGGTGCTCAAAATACGATAGATTCTTTAATTAAGACAAGCACAGATACTCATCCTGACTACATAGAGATGGACGTCCAAGAAACAAAAGACCAACAATTTGTTGTGTTCCATGACTTTAATATGAAGAATTTAACGGGTGAAAATGTTAAACCAAATCAACTAACTCTTGATGAGTTAACAACTTTTACTGTTAAAGAAAATGGAAAAGAAGAACCTGTTGCCTCTTTTGATGATTACTTAGCTAAAGCCAACGAACTTAATCAAAAATTATTGATTGAAATTAAGCCTACTAAAGATGACTCACCTGAGATGATTGATAACTTTATTAAAAAATATGGTGATGATATCATTGAACATGGACACACTATCCAGTCTCTATCTTTTGATATTGTGGCTGAGCTGAAAGAGAAAAAGCCTGAGTTTGTTGTGGGGTATATTATGCCGTTTAGTGTTGTAGGACCACCTGAAGGAGATATGGATTTCTTTACTTTAGAGTACACAACCTTAAATTCAAACTTTATCGACTCAGCTAATGCCCAAGGAAAAGCAGTATATGCTTGGACGCCAAATGATGAAGATACTATGTCTCGTATGATGTTTTATGGAATTGATGGTATGATTACGGACCAAATGACTATTCTAAATAAAACAGTCAAGGACAATGAAAATATTACCTATTCAGATAAATTATTGTATTTTGTCATTGGAATTGGGTAGTTTAAACGAAATTATGAATGAGAAATGAATGCTGTGAGTGTTCATTTCTTCTTTTTTTTGTTAAGATAGGAAAGACTAAATATAGAAAGTGGCGATAATATGAAAGTACATCATGCCGAAATCGTGATTAGTGCCGTACAACCAGAACAATACCCAAAGACACAATTGCCTGAAATTGCTTTAGCTGGACGTTCTAATGTGGGTAAATCATCATTTATTAATACCTTAATCAATCGAAAGAACTTGGCTAGAACTTCTGGAAAACCGGGGAAAACCCAAACATTAAACTTCTACTTAATTGAAGATGCCTTACATTTTGTAGATGTACCAGGTTACGGATATGCGAAAGTTTCAAAAACAGAGCGTGCTAAATGGGGAGAAATGATTGAAACTTATATCACTCAAAGAGAACAGCTGAAAGCAGTTATATCTCTAGTTGATATGAGACATGATCCTTCAGCAGAAGATATCCAAATGTATGAATTTTTAAAATACTATAATATCCCTGTTATTGTAGTGGCAACAAAAGCTGATAAGATTAAGGGAAATCAATGGAACAAACATGAATCAGCTATTAAAAAGAAATTAAACTTTGACCCGAACGATGCGTTTATTGTCTTTTCATCTGAAACAAAAGAAGGAAAAGATAAAGCGTGGGCAGCTATTGAAAAATATTTATAAACTTAAAAACACTTAGTGAATTTCTTTATTTACTAAGTGTTTTCGTCTGTAAAAGTTNNTTATGATAAAAAAATGAGGTTTTTTTTATTTAAATCTTACTTTAAATGAAAATAGCATAACAATAGGTCGTAAACCCTTTGTTTATAAAGTGTGTTATATTAAAAAAATGTTATTTTAAACAAATTAGAAAAAAACACGATTGAAACATGACATAAAGTTGTATATAATCAAAAATGTGTTAAAAAGACACAGTTTTTATTCCGAATGTATTTTTTTGTCGGAAATTATTTTTATAAAAAACCAATAAACTGGTAAACGAATAACAAAAATAAAATAAAAACGGTTATTTTATTTTCGTTATTAGAACATCATGTTCTCTTTACGAAAAGTATAAACAAGCTATAATAAGTGTTTGTTCATAAAGTGTTCTTTTTTCGTAGATGTTTACCCAACAGAAAGGAAGAAGGAATATGAAGAAAATGAAGCACATTATGAAAGATGAGGAAGGTTTAACTTTAGTCGAGTTATTAGCAGTAGTTGTTATTATGGCGATTATCGCAGGTATTGCAGCCGTGTCTATTTCAAAAGTAATCCAAAGAACTCGTGAAGATGCTCAAGTGAGTAACGTTCAACAAATGTTAGCCTCAGCGAATTTATATGATATTCAAACAGAGGGTGGACTTCAAGGAAATGAGACATTGAGCAGTTTGAAGAAAGAAGGAACGATAAAATCAACTTCTTTTGCAACAAATCCTGAAAAAATCAAATTTAGCAAAGATGACCACGGGGTTATTTCGGTGGAAGTTGGGGAAGGAACTTTATTAGCTGGTAAGGAATCTAATAAAGAAGAGACATTTAATGAGGAAGAGTCAGCTTCAATTAAACGAACAGACTTATATCCTAAAGGCAATGACGAGTCAAAAGAATAAAAAAGATAAAAAAGAGAGGGCATAACATATGAAAAAAATGAAACGAATCATGAAAGATGAAGAAGGTTTAACTTTAGTTGAGTTATTAGCAGTAGTGGTAATTATGGCGATTATTGCCGGTATTGCAGCCGTGTCAATATCAAAAGTAATCCAAAGAACCCGTGAAGATGCTCAGGTGAGTAACGTCCAACAAATGTTAGCTTCAGCCAACCTGTATGATATCCAAGAAGAAAAAGGTATACCTAAAGAAGGAATTGCTTTAAATAAATTGAAAGAGAGTGGAAATATTAAGTCAACTTCATTTGCTGAAGAAACAGGTTTAACAGGTATTACGTTTACCAAAAACGAAGAAGGTGTTATTACTATTCACCTAGCTGCTAAAACTTTAAAAGCAGGTAAAGAAGATAATAAGCAAGCTGATTTTTCAGAAGAAGATTCTGCTTCAATCAAGAGAGAAGATTTGTTCGAAAAAAAAGGAACATCTACTGAGGGCGGAAAATAATTAATTAATTAATAATGAAATGAGGGTTTGGGGAGTTTCTGTAAAAAGACTACCAAGCCCTTCTTTTTTCAAATAGAAATGAGGGAATCGATGAGTATTAGTACAGCAGATTATATGTTAGTTTATGGATTATTGTTTATTTTAGGGAGTTGTTTAGGGTCATTTTTTATTTTAGTTGGTTCAAGAACAGCTAAAAAGCAGTCAATTGTCACGCCAGCGTCACATTGTTCATCATGTCAGACACCGTTGAAAATATATGAACTCATTCCAGTTTTTTCTTGGCTTTTTTTAAGAGGCAAGTGTCGTACGTGTCAAACTAAAATCCCTGTCAGTTATATATTATTAGAAGCTCTATCAGGGCTTGTTATGATGACTTCATGCTACTTATTAGCTTGGTCAACTGAGACCATTGTCGCCATGACATTTTACTATTTACTACTGACGATAACAATAAGTGACATAGAAGAACATAAAATCCCAAATGCTGTTCTTTTACCTTTCTTTATTATCGGCTTATTTGAAAGATTGTTAATATCTCCTACTTCAAATTGGTTTTTTAACCCTTTATTAGGCGTTATTTTCGGATTTGGTGTTATGTTCTTATTGGCCTACTTCAGTAAAGGAGGCATGGGTGGTGGTGATATTAAGCTACTAGCCGTCATCGGAGTCTTTGTCGGTCCAATCGGTGCTTTAATTACCTTATTTTTAGCAGCGTTCATGGGATTGTTCTATGCGATTTTTTCAGGAGCAGCCATGAAAAAAGGAACAAAAATTCCTTTTGGCCCTTTTCTAGCAATTGGAGCTTGGCTAGTTTACTTTTATTTTTCCAACCAATTAGCTACTCTACTAACATTATTTTAGGAACTACTAAGGAGGACATATGAACAAATTTATCGGATTAGATATTAAAAAAAATGCCATACGTTTTGCGTCTGTGAATAAAGCAGGTGAGCAAATTGTGGTGGATCAGTTTAATGAAACAGTTCTTGATGGTAATTTTTATAAACCAACAATTACGAATGAGAATTTTCTACAAAAAGAATTAATGACGTTATTCAAAGATAATCGAATCAAGCAGTGTCCAACAGTATACAGTGATTTTGGATTTAACTTGTTGATTAAAACAACGAAAATCGTCGAAGCATTGAATATGGACAAGGTTAGAGAAGCTATTTTTATGGAACTTGGCTCAAGTATTCAAGTTCCATTTAACGATATTACTTTTGATATATTGTCGGCTAAACCGACGGAAAAGCGTGAAAAAAGTGATGAATCAGATGCTAAAATGAAAAAAAGAAAAGCAAAAGAGATTGATAAGCGTGAGCAAGAAGTCAACGTAGTTATAACGAATGAGACGGATTTGATTTATGTTGGAGATGCCATTGAAACAACTAAGAATATTCCTTATGGAGTAGATATGTCAGCTCTTAGCTATCATCGCTTGTTTTCACACTTTTCCATGCAAAAGGTAAAACGAAATATGTATTTATTATTAGAGCTAAATTGTGGTGAAGCAATTGTTACAGTGATGAACAAAGGGGTGCCAATCTTCACTCAGTATGCGGAGTACAATCCTGATCATTGGCGTGTCAATATCGAAAATCAAGATCAATCTAATTGGTCCAATCAATGGACTTATGATGAAGTGTATGAGAAAAACAAATTGTTATCACTTATTGACAACATCAACCGGATAATAAATACCTTTTCGAATGTATCAAGTGGCTCAGGAATTAAGTATACCTTGTTAGTAGGAGATAATCCTTTAGTTGAAGAAGGCATTGCTTCCTTCTTATCTGAACATATTGATGTACCTGTGATTACACCTGAGTTAGCTATTGTCAATCAGAAGGGACAACAATTGCCTAAACGCTATTACAAAGCAGTAGGACTTTCTATGAAAAAAGAGGAATTCAAATGATCAATTTATTACCAAAAAAATACATTAAGAATAAAGCACCTCTAGCGATTGGTATTATTACAAGTATTTTATTTATTCTTGGCTTAGTCATTTTTAGTGTTCAGCTTTTTTTCTTATCTGGACAAATCAAACAGGCAGAAAAGACATTGGTCTTTGAAAAGCAGCAAACAGCTAAGTTAACTAATCAAGTAAATAAATTAGAAAAATCTCGTTCTTTATCCATCAAGGAAGAATTAATGGGAATTAAAGCCTCTCAATACGATGTGAACAAGATCATGAATACTTTTTCAAAGACTATGACAGATCATAAAATTAATGTCCTTAGTTACCAACTTGATTTCTTATCAGTTGATGGCTTAGATACAGATGGTGACTCACGAGAGTTTAATGAAGAAGGCAAAGAAATCATGAAAATTGATTTTGCTACAGAAGAAAGTAGCTTGGCAAAACTAGGTCAGTGTATAGAGGCATTCAGAGATGTTGAGTGGATTGACGATGCTAAGTTTGTGACAACATCAAGTAATGATTTGTATAATTCAACCTTGTACATGAATTTATTAGTGGAAAATCTTCCAACATTAGGAGGAAAGTAAATGTATGAAATTCGTTTTTTAAAGAAGCATAAAATTCTACTGGCTAGTATTATTGCTGGGGTATTAATTATTTTCCTATACGCCCAACTAGGTGTTCTAGGGAAACGTTATGAGCTAAAAAAAGAGTTACACGCTGACATCAGTCAGGAACAATTAGTTAGTGCGACTCTTAAAAAGAATAAAAAGAACCTTGAAAAAATGCCTGAATTAGTGAAGTCAAATGAGATTAAAGGATTTACCACCTCAGATGAAATCGCAAAAGAATTAACGACAATTGAAAAAAAATTCCAAGCAGTTAATGTAGACGTGATTAGTTTAACCATGGCTGAAGAGGATTACTTTAGAGATGAAAAAAGAAGTAACGAAGTTATTAGAAGAAAAGTAGTCACAATGGACGTGACAGCAGACACAGATAAGGATTTAGAAGCCTTTATTAAAGATATTGAGTCTAACAAACAACGTGTGGCTAAAATTAAATCAGTTGATTATAAAGCAAGCTCAGGAATTAACGAAGTTGCTGCAGCAACGATAGAGTTTTATATGTATTATGTTCAAATGGAAGACTAAAAAATAACAGACAGGATGGTGAAATGATGGAACGCAAGACAAGAAGAAAAGTAACTTTTGAAAAATTTTTCCTACAAATGGTTAATTTACCTAAAGAGGCCATTGAAAAAGCGAAGAAAATGAGTACTTTAGATAAGACTCAAGAAGAAGTGTTAATTGAGTTAAATTATATCACTGAAACTCAATTTGCAGAATTAGTAGCAATCTACACAGGTTTAGAACTACTTGATTTAGAACGTTTTGAACCAGCATCAGAAGCTCTTAGTTTAATTGAAAAAAATGTTGCTCAACAACATATGATTTTTCCTATTGAAGCCACTGATGACATGATAAAAGTAGCTATGTTTAATCCTTTAAATAGTACAGTCCTAAATGATATTCGTTTATTAACTCAGCGAAAAGTTGAACCCGTGATTGCTATACGTGAAGACATTAAAAAAGCTATTTTAGAGCATTATTCGACATCGAAAAAACTAGAAGATGCCGTTGAAATCAAAGGGAAAGCTGCGGTTACAAAAAAAGCTTCTATGATTGTCACCGATACAACGAGTTCCTCAGATGATGCACCTGTGGTTAAATTAGTTAACTCTATTATTGAAGAGGCCGCTGAACGAAAAGCAAGTGACATTCATTTTGATCCTTTAGATGATGAGATGTTAGTTCGAATCCGAATCGATGGCTCTCTAGTTGAATTAATGCGCATTAACTTATCGATTATGCCAATGGTTGTTTCTAGAATTAAAATTATGTCTGATTTAAACATTTCAGAAAGTCGTTTACCTCAAGATGGACGAGTGAGAATTCAAACGAAATCACATTTGCTTGATCTCCGGATCTCGTGCTTACCAACAATCCACGGGGAAAAGATTGTTATGCGTGTCATTGATTTATCTGGCGGGACGACTGATTTAAGTGATTTAGGTTTTTCTGATAACAACTTATCTGTTTTGAAAAAAAATATTCACGCGCCTTACGGACTTGTGCTAGTAACAGGACCAACAGGATCAGGAAAAACATCGACACTTTATTCTATTTTAAATGACGTTAATGACCCTGGAACGAATATTATTACTGTAGAAGACCCAGTGGAGCAGCAATTAGATGGTATCAATCAGGTTCAAGTTAACCAACAAATTGATTTAACTTTTGCTTCAGGTTTACGCTCGATTTTGAGACAGGATCCAAACATTGTTATGGTGGGGGAAATTCGTGATGCTGAAACAGCGGAGATGGCGATTCAAGCTTCCTTAACAGGGCATTTAGTATTGAGTACCCTTCATACCAACGATTCGATTTCTTCTATTATTCGTTTAATTGATATGGGAGTAGCCCCCTTTTTAGTATCAACAGCTCTTTCTTCAGTTGTTGCCCAACGATTAGTTAGACGTGTGTGTAAACATTGTGGGACTGAAGTGGAGCTAACGCAAAAAGAAAAAGAATTGTTTATGCGACATGACAGAGAATGTGAGACACAATTTGTTGGAAAAGGGTGTAATTACTGTAATTACACAGGCTTTGATGGCAGATTAGCGATTCAAGAAGTCTTGAAATTATCCAATGACTTGAGAGCTTTGATTTCAAATGAAATGGAGTTAGGAAAATTAAGAGAAGTCGCTATTAACAAAGGATTTAGTACCATGCTTGTAGATGGCTTGAGAAAAGTTGAAGCAGGTGACACTACTGTATCAGAAATTTTACATGCCGTAAAAGAAGTATAAAACCAAACAAGAAATGAGATGGAGGAATAGTATGAATGATGAATTAGCCTCTCTTTTAGAAGAATTAGAAAAAACCACATTGGAAGATTATTCAGTACCGAGTACTTCAAATGAGCCAGTCATCAAAGAGGACACACCAGTCCAAGATGAGGTCAGATATGTCAATTTAGAACAAGCTATATTGCCACAAAAAGGTGTAGACGACATCTTAATTAGAGCCATAAAAAAAGGAGCATCTGATGTTCACTTTGTTGTGCATAAATCTCCTGTGTACCGGATTCACGGAGAGTTGATTGATGACATTGAATTACCTGTTTTAACAGAAGATGATTGTATTCGTTACTCAAAAGAACTTTGTAATCAAGAACAATGGCAAACTTTTGAATCAGTAGGTGAGATTGACTTATCTTATGACATTAAAAATATGAGCCGTTTTAGGGTAAATGTTTTTAGACAACGCCAAGGTGTATCGATTGCGATTCGAATCATTCCGCAAAAAATACCAGAGTTGTCGTCCTTAAATCTACCACTTGTGTTAGAAGATATCATTGATAACCATCAAGGGTTGATCTTAGTTACTGGTCCAACAGGCTCTGGAAAGTCAACAACCATGGCTTCTATGTTGCAACATTTATGTCAGCACCGAAAAAAACACATTATAACTTTAGAAGATCCCATTGAGTATGTGTACGAAACAACAGGAAGTGTCATCAATCAACGCGAAATTGGTCATGACACACAAAACTTCCAAAATGCCTTTAGAGCATCTTTAAGGCAAGACCCAGATATTATTTTAGTTGGGGAATTGCGTGATTTTGAGACTATCTCGATTGCCTTGACTGCTGCTGAGACTGGACATTTAGTCCTAGGCACACTTCATACATCAAGTGCAGCAAGTTCTGTAGAGCGAATCATTGATGTGTTTCCTTCAATTCAGCAAGATCAAGTGAGAACACAATTAGCCGGAGCTTTAGTAGGTGTCATTTCACAACGTTTATTACCTAAAAGAGGCAATCAAGGTCGTGTGGCTATGACGGAAATTTTAATCAATGACAAGTCTGTTGCTAACTTAATTCGAACAGGTAAAACCCATCAAATTGATAATGTGTTACAGACAGGCCGAGATAAAGGCATGCATTCGATGGAATACTCGATTCAAAAAGCTTTAGAAAAACAACTAGTCGACTATAGTGCTGCCGAGTTGTTACTGAAGGGAGACTAGATAAGAGTGCCATTATATTATTATGAAACAAAAGACATGCATGGGAATTTCAAAAAAGGAAAAACTCGTGGTCAGTCTGTTGAAGAAGTAACAGACAAATTAAAAAGTAAGAAACTACGTGTAGTGAGTGTTGTTGAAGCACCAGAAACACTAGCCAATAAAGAAATCAAGTTGTTTAAAGAAAAAATAAAAAGCGATGCTTTAGTCAAGTACTTACAACAGCTTTCTATGTTAATCAATGCAGGAATTGGTATTTTAGAAGCTCACCGAATGTTGATTGAGGGAACGGAAGATAAAACCTTGAAAAAAGCTATCACAACTGTGACAGAAGGCTTAGAAGAAGGCCAAGCTTTTTCTGTTGCTTTAGAAGCACAAGGGGATTTATTTCCTCAGCTGATGATTAGCTTAATACGAGCAGCTGAATTGTCAGGTTCACTAGATGAGAGCTTGAAAAAA
The DNA here is from genome assembly GCF_017316185.1 of Candidatus Vagococcus giribetii. Taxonomy (GTDB): domain Bacteria; phylum Bacillota; class Bacilli; order Lactobacillales; family Vagococcaceae; genus Vagococcus; species Vagococcus giribetii. The sequence goes on from NZ_JAFLVX010000007.1 coordinate 46,334, forward strand.
TTAGCAACTTACTATGAAAAAAGAAATAAATCACGAAAGAAAATTATTTCAGCACTGATTTATCCCGCTATTTTATTACTGCTTTCATTAGGGGTTTCAGTTTTTCTGATGATTAGTATTGTGCCGATGTTTATTGAGTTATTTGAAGGATTTGATGCAGAGTTACCAAAAATCACACAAATTACAATGGCCATTAGTGATACGATTACTGAGAGATGGTGGTTATTGCTACTAGTTGGTATTGGTCTGTATGTTCTTTATAAAACAGCCATGAGAGTCCCAAGTCTTAGATACAAACAAGATGAGATTAATTTAAAAATGCCCTTATTTGGTCCTTTAGTTGCAATGGACAGCTTATCGTCTATTTTTAGTACGATGGCCAGTCTATTATCCAGTTCAGTTAAGTTTTCGAATGCTCTTGATTTATCTAGTGAAATTGTCTCAAATCAGGTGATGAAAAAAATCTTGATTGATTCAAAAATGACGATTGAACGTGGGGGAGCTTTAAGTGAGAGTTTTGAAGCTAGTCCGTATGTACCAATTCATACGAGTCAAATGATGCGAGTGGGAGAAACCACGGGGAATTTAGATGTCATGCTACAAAAGTTAAGTGATATTTATGAGGAAGAAGTGGATATGGTAGCAGAACGTTTAAAAACTATTTTAGAGCCAATGATTATTATTGTAATTGCGGTTTTAATTGGTTTTATCGTTGCGGCGATTATGATTCCAATGTTTTCAATGTATGATGCGATACAAGGGTAAACAAGTTAGACGAATACGCATCATTGGGGGAGCAGGTAGTGGTAAAACAACTTTGAGTAGAGAATTAAGCGAACTACTTCATCTACCAGTTATCTCTTTAGATCACTCGGCTAAAAAAGTCAAAAAAATGTCTACTCCTCAAGCCAAAAGCTATCTGTCAGAAAAATTATCTGAAGAAGCCTGGATTGTTGAAGGCGTACAGTCTTCAACTAAATACAAGCAAACAATTGTAGAGACAGACTTAGTTATTTTTTTAGATTATTCTTTGAGACTTAGAAGAAAGAGACTAATTAAGCGCTATGTGGCACTTAATTTTACTAAAACAAAATCTAAAAGAAATTGCACCTTAAAACAACTATATGTCTTATGCCAATGGAATCGGCAATTTGACGAAAAAAAACAAGATTTAAATCAAGTCCTTACTGAGAGTCAAGGCAATGTATTACGAGTGACAAATGAAAAAGATGTTTCTAGGGTATTAACAACAATCAATCAATTATTAAGAGAGGAAGTCGGTATGATGGATTTAACGAAATTAAATTTCTTTAATCGCAAAGCAGGAGAAAAGTATAAATATGAGTATAACTATGATGAAGATTACGATTATGACTATGATTATGATTACGACTATGATGAGATTGTCCCAACGCCACCAAAGTCAGAAGCAGTAGAATCAACTATGCCTATTATCGAGAAAAAAGTGTCTGTTGTTTCAACAAAAGAAGCAACGACTTCATTAGAAAAAGAAAATGAGCAGTTAAAACAAGAAGTGGCAGAGCAAAATGAATACATTAAAAAAATCATGTTAATCAAAAATAAAAGTGATTCAGCACTAGAGCAATTAAGAACTCATCTTGAAAGTGTGAGACAAACAAACGCTGACTTACAAGAAGAAGTAAGACAATTAGAAGAAGATAAAGCTAGTTTAAATCAAGAGTTGACTAATGAGAAAAATAAACCAGCTAAAGAAGTAGTTGCAAAAGAAACAACAACTCAATCAGAGGCAACAGGGAAAGCGGATTTTAATCAAGTTCTACTCCTTAAACACTTAAAAAATAGTCAAGAACAAGTGAAACAATTGGAAGAGCGATTAGGAAAAGTTGAACAAGAAATAGATGGATTGGATTTGAAATCAAATACAACTATTGTGAGAAAAAAAAGTTCAAAACAAAATAAGGTTAGCTAAACCTTAAAGGAGCTGAGAAAAATAGGTAAGAAAATCATTCAAAATGAGGACGGAATGGGGCTAATTGAAGTTATCGCATCTGTTGTCATGCTAGGTATCTTACTTCCAGGTGTTGCTTATCTATTTGTTTTCTCCCAAAGTGTTTTAAGAAGCAATCAAGCAAGGAGCGAGGGGATTCAAGTGGCTGAAGACATTAAACAAGTCCTTGAATACCGTTCGCAAACTCAAGATATTGCTGATTTAAATCGCTTAGCCATTGTAGAAATCAATGACAGTGTTACTTTAGATGAGGCGACACAAATGAGAAGAGATCATCTGATTATAGACAATACAGGTATTCAGTATGAGTCGAAAAATCTTCCACTGTATGGTGAAGTTCCAATTGAAGAAACAGATGGAGACAAGGGTGAGTTTTTACGAAAAATTAGTTACACAAAAGAAAAAGCATTGCCGGAGTCTCTTAATACAAGGGAAAATCAACTGTATATGGGTAATTATCTGACATGGAGTAAAGAAAAAAAAACGTATGAACCAACACCTTACTTAGTCAGAATTGATGTAGAAGATAGAGATAAACGAATCGAGGAAGCAGTGAATTTAGAGATTGGTGTTTGGGATGAACGAACAGGGTCTAAGTTGTACTCAACTGTTTATAAATGGGCGGTTAAATTTTAAAGAAGTAAGATAGAGGTGTGAATCAATGATGAAACGAATAATCTCTAATGAAGAAGGTATTACCTTAGTTGAGTTGGTCGCAGGACTAGCTTTACTAGGGTTAATTTTGATTCCTCTTGGAACCTTGCTTTCTTTTGCAGGAGATTCTGTGAAACTTCAAAGAGAACAAGCAGACATTCAAAGTACGGCTAACTTGATGGTTGCCCAGATGATAGCTATCTCTCAAAAAGAGGGGTTGTATGAACAAGCAGGGTACAGTGATTACGGGACACCAGCCTGGGAGCAAAAACACATTGTCAAAGTCAATGGTAGTGGTACGAATAAAGTGGAAGTCACAGATATTTTGGATAAAGATAACCAACGAAAAAAAACATATCAAATAAAGAATCCCAAAGTGAGTATTCATGTGGATCAGAAAAAAAATATCCATGACAATAGAAAGAATAACCAACTTCTTTCAAATTCACGGGATACTTTTACCATTCAAGAGTCTGTCGAGATTACCTTTAAAAAAGAGGGAAAAGAGGTATTCTCGCAACAAGTTGAGTTGGATTATCGAGATGAGAAAAAAGCAGTTGGTGAGATAGGAGGCGAGGGCTATTGGTAAAAAACTGGATAAAGGATGAAAAAGGATTTACCATGGTTCAAACCTTAGCGACATTAATGTTGATTAGTTTATTAGGACTAGGTTTAATTCTTTTAGGATTTCAAGTTTCTGAACAAATTACTGTCACTCAAGCCATTAGTCAACAAAAAAATTATAAAACCTTCGCTACTCAGGAAGCTAAAATAACTTTAGATAAAGAATTAGAACAGGTCTTTTCAGAAGAAAACCTGAAAAAAAATCCATTAGGCATGAATGATGGCATGTTAAGAAAGCTTATGACTGATTTTGTTAGGAACCATGAAGTATTAAATGAAGAAAAGTTTAAAAAGACTGGATCAGCTAGCTATAAAAACACCTTGAGTTCTTTCACTATCGAAAACATGGGAGCTTTAGTACCAGGTGAAGAAGAGGAACAAGGTTGGGAAGGACAAAGTCAAAGCTCAGTTAGTACAAATTATTATAACTACCGAGTAAGAATTCCTGTCAAAACAACCATTACTGAAAAAGAAAAAGAAACAACGTTAACAAGTGATTATTGCTATGAAGTTCAGTGGGAATCTAAAAAAGAAGGGGATTTAGTCTTAGAGACAGATATTTGGGGCAATATGTATTACCAAATCAATCGTCCTGGAGGTATTCAAAACTTATCAGCAGATACGGTGATGAGGAGAATGGCAAACATCTATCACATACAAGATGAAACCCCAGATTACCTGATTCCTTTTCCAGTTAAAGATGCTAATAATAAGGTGTTAAATGGAACCTTTGGGATTGAATCTCCTTTTGTAGCTGATGTGACAGATGGAAAAAGTGTGCTTAATAATGATGTCTCTCGATTGCAATTTGAAGGATCTCTTCTATTAGAAAATGGCTTTGATTTATCTGGAAACAAGAGTGATGCTCAACTGGTTACGAAGAATTTACTAGGATTAACCAATGCCTCAAATGGGATTAACGGCATAAGTCAAAGTGCTATTAAAAATCTATCCATAGATGCTAGAACTGGGTTATACATAAGTTTGGATCCGGAAAGTCGCTCTAGAGATGGTTCGGGAAAAAAAATAACGATTAACAATGACGGTCAATCACTTATAGAAACAACTAATTTAGTCATTAATCAAACCATTGATAGTAATAATCCTGATGTGGGAACGTATATCACAAGTGGTGAGATTCAGGTGGGGCCAACTCGAAATGAAACCACTGATTACCGTGAATATAAAGGAACTGCTGATACTAAAAATTTACAACGTCATGATTGGCATCAATACCAACAAGGAAATGCCATTATTAGTAATTCAAAAGTGGTATTGGACTCACAAACTAGTCGTAGCTCAGGTGTATCTGTTAATGTAGCAAATAATTTCATGTTAACAAATGCAGGCATGAGTGCTGATTTGGTAGAAGATAGTTTTTCTTACTTCCAAGACGAAGGTCGAGAGAAAATTAAGAAGCCTTCTGAATTGGTTTTACAAGGAAGAAATACTCATTTTAATGTAGAAGGATACAGCTATCTTGATGCTCCAAAAAGAAATCAACGTCCCTTGACAGGAGATGGCAATAACGAAAAACACATTTATATTACTAATCAAGGACTGAATAAAATCACCTTAAAAGACGGTAGCCAAATGGAATTAGGATTTACTGGGATAGAGACATTTACTTTAGAAAGTGGTCGAGATACGGTTTTTTCAGTGAAATTACTACCGGGTTTAGCTCTGTTTAATCCTTATTTTTTAGAGCAATCAGTGAGAAATAATCATCTAAATGGAAAAGTTGTGTTAGAAACGTACAACAAAGAAGATGCATCAAAACTAGCAGCTGAATTAGCCAGTAAACAAATTCCCTATAATGTCGTTAATTCTGTTAGCGGCAATTACAGTAATTGTGACAATGGTGTTGTAACTATTGTTGAAAATAGATCAGGTAACGTCCAAACACAGTATCAATATGTGACAAGGCAATTTAGCTATCTAACAGATGTGAAATACAAGTAAGAAGGAGGCCGTATGAAGAAAAAAATAATACTTTATTTAAGTGCTTTTTCTGTAGCAATCTTTTTTCTTTTAAGTTCTGGCTATTTTGTAAAAGCAAATAACATATTTGAGATTAACATTAAAAAAAATGGGCATACAAAGTTAAGTGTTTTGGAAGGAAAACAAACATTTTATACTTTATTGATGCCAAATAATTTACCAGACACGTGGCAAGCTAAAGTAGAAGCTGATGAAAGTTTAGGGGTATCACCTGATTTACTAGAAAATCTAAATGAGTTTGTTAAAGTAGAATCTCATCAGATGATAGATGGAAAAGATGTTATTACTTTTTCAAGTTCACAAGAGACTATTGAGCTTGGCATAACGGCGACTCAAAAAGCGCCTATGAATTTAGTTTTGACAATTGAAACAGAAAGTGGTGACTATTCTCATGAATTAATGATTACACCAACGGATAGTTCCCTTTTATCAGAAAGAAGTTCCATAGAGAAGATACCTCAAATTCCAGCAGAAGCTTTGGATATTGATTTATTTGACTATTTTGGTATTGTAGGTGACGCTAGTGTATCAAGTGAGTTTCCAAATACATTAATCCCAGTGCCTGATGCGACGTTTCAAAAGGGAGCTATGTGGAGCCAAAATAAAATTAATTTAAAACGTGATTTTTCAATGGAGATGTTTGTCTATTTACATGAGATGGAAGGTAATGGATTAGCAGATGGTATTACCGTCACGTTGCATAATGATCCTCGTGGTGTCAAAGCGATTGGTGGGGCAGGAGCAGGGATTGGAGCGTATCCAATCAATGGACGTAATTCAAGTGCAGAAGAAAAGAAATACATTGAAAATGCGATTTCAGCCGAATTTGATCCTCATCTAAATGAGGGGACTTTAGATGATTATGATAGTCATCCAAACATTGATGGCAAACCCCATATTGCAGTTGTGCGACCAAAGCCACAAGAAGAGATGCGTCAAGAAATATCTAGGTCTCATGCTGAATTTGGCATGCCTATTACTCATATTGATTTTGATGTACCTCACTGGAATGTGGTAACCACTTATTGGACAGCTTCTGAAGAAAAATTGAGAATCGGTTTTGAAGAACTTCAACCAAATGGTAGTTATGTTGAAACAGCTGTGATTGAGTCTCATCTTGAAAATCATGAGGAACTTTTTGGTGGCGATTATGTACACTGGGGAGCAACAGGTTCAACAGGTGAAAATAAAGGTGCTTACTATATTGCTATGAAAAAAATGCCTGAGATTGATTTAGGAGAACCAGTGACAGACGTGATTAATTTATCTAATAATGAAAAATTTGGTGATGTTGGTAGTAATAGTGAGACTGTTGTTGAAGAGGGAGATGAAGTTGAATACCGCTTAACTCATGTAATCGATGGAAACAACACTATTGCGAAATTAAAAAATTACCGAATTGAAGATGAATTACCTAAAGGCGTTACCTACATACCAAACAGCACAACTTATACACATTATAATATCGATACTGGTGAGCTTCTTGGTAAAGGGAAAATATCAGATGACTATTGGAATAAGAATAAGCTAGATTATGTGATGGAAGAAGAAGTCAAAGAAGATTCTGAGATAGTGATTCACTATCAAGCAGAGTTTAACTCATCCTCATATAAAAAAGAAGAGCTTCCTAATAGTTGGGCCTATACGACGACCAATGGTTTTGGACAAAAGTCAACAGAAGCAACTTTAATAAAAGAACGAACAAAGTATGAAATAACAGAACAATTTGTGGACAATGAAACAGGAGCAGAACTAAAAAAAGAAGAAGAGAGTCTAGTAGATATCAGTAAAAGTGGCAAAACCTGGTTTAAAAGAGAGCCAGAGTACATTGAAGGTTATGAATTAGAAAAATACACGTATCAGACGAAAGACGATATCAAAGAAGTTGAAGTGACAGGTGACGATCTGATTAACTTTGAGCTTACAGATGATACTGAAATCGTGTATTATTACCGTTTAGCGGATTTCTCTCCGCGGATTAACTTAAGAACAAAAAACAATAAGTTATTAATTCACTATAGAAATGTTGATCAACTACATGTTTTTATGAACGATGAGATGTACAAAATCATTGATGTTGAGACAAAAATGAGTGATGAAACACTTACCCTTCCTTTAAGAGTGGATAGTGATCGAACTAAAATCTCAGTTCAAGGAAAACTTGAAGGAGACAATGTGGTCAATGCAAGTTTGAATCGAGATAAAAAATAAAAAAATGATTCCATTTAGTTGGAATCATTTTTTTTATCGTCTTTAAAAGTGACAGTTGCTTGATTAATATCAACTTTGAATTGAGTACTAGTGTTTATTGCTTTATCGTTTTCTTTTTTGTCAGGATCAATGGCAAATTCTTCAAATAATTTTTCTAAACTATCTTTCTTTTTAAATGTTAAGCCCATGTTGAACACATCCTTATTTTTTTAATATCATACCACATGTTACTGGTTTTTATAAATGTATTGATTAGGTTTATTTCGGTAAGCCTCAAATGCAGTTTCTTCTCCTAAAACCCAATCGGCTAAAGTCTTCCCAATGACAGGACCAGTGGTTAAGCCAGAAGAACCAAGCCCACTCGCAACATATAAGTTGTCTAAATCTTGAACTTCACCAAAGAAAGGAGAAAAATCCGATGTATAAGCTCTTGTTCCTACTCTAATTTGGTGAATATCTTCTTGGCTAATAGCAGATAAACTGGCTTCTGCTTGTTCTTTTAGGTTGTTAAGGAGTGCCTCATCAGGCTTTAAATCATATCCACTGTCGTTCTCATGAGTGGCTCCAATTAATATTTTTCCATTGTCAAAAGGGATAATATCAGTTTCACCAACAGGCATAATCACTGGCCAATTGGTTGTATCAATAGACGTTTGAAGTTCAATGAGTTGTCCCTTTTGAGGTCTAACATCAACAAAAAAATCGAGAGGACGAAGTAAATCACCTACCCAAGCACCACAGGCTAAAATCAATTGATCAAAGCTATGAATCAATCCATTTGCGTGGATTTGCCACTGGTTGTTGTCATAGCTAATGCGAGTCACTTGTTGGTTTAAATAAGTATTGCCCATTTTCTCAAGTTGATTGATGAGAGAAGTTACCAATTTAGCGCCGTCAATTTTAGCTCCTCCTGAAACAAATAGGGCATCATCATCAAGTAAGAGATTGGGAATGACATCTTTAACTTCTTTTTCAGTAAGAGGAAGGATATTACCTATTTCTGGAGCGTCTACTTTTCGCTCAGTTGCTAGCTTTGTTAGTTTACTTAATAAGCTAGGTGTTTTTTTATAGAGAATGGTACCTGTTTGTTGGTAAATGTCGTGAACTGGCTCGTACTGGCTTAAGTCAGCCATCAGAGTTTGATAAAATTTAGCTCCTTCTTTTGCTAAAAAATACCACTCTTTATTACGACGTTGTGATAACCAAGGTGAGATGATCCCTGCCGCCGCAGATGTGGCTTGTCCTGTTCCTTCATCAAAAAGGGTTACATTTTGGTGGTTTTTAGATAGGTAGAAAGCGGCTGTTGAGCCAACAATTCCACCACCTATGACTGCGATTTTTTTTGTCATTAGTTATAGCCTCATTTAATTTATTAGTCATTATAGTATAGCAAAAAAACTAGTGAGCACCAAGGCACACTAGTTTTTCTCTGGAGGATAGACATCCTCGTAGGGTTCTACATGGACATCTATATCAAAAATACCAAAAGTTTCTTTTAGATGTTTTTCCATCTTATCTACAATGTCATGACTTTCTCTTACGGTTAGTTCTGGATTCATCTTAACAGTCACATCTAGAAAAATATTAGCACCCAGAGTTCTTGCTCTTAGAACAGGAACAACACGAATATCAGGTATCTTTAAAATTTCTTCTTTATAAGCAACTAGCTTTTCCTTATCAAAACCATCAGATAGGTAGAAGGTACTCTCTTTAAAAATATCAAAGGCTGTTTTTAAGATAATCAAAGCAATAACAAGAGCCGTCACCGTATCTAGCCAAGCTAGATGAAAAGAAGCTGTAAAAACAGCAATAGCAGCACCAAGACTTGTTAGCATATCGCTAAAATTATCTTTTGATACGGCTGTAAGAGAACTACTATTGTATTTCTCACCTAGTTTTTTATTGTAAAGATAAACTAAATACATGACAACTGCAGAAAAGATACCTACAACAGCTGCGATGGGTTCAGGTTGTTGAATATTTTTATGAATGAGAGACTCAACAGCATTTTTTAACACTTCAAACCCAACAAAAAACATAACAAATGAGGTAAGAAGACTCGCAACGTTTTCGGCTTTCCAATGACCGTAGCGGTGCTCATTATCAGCAGGTTTGCGTGATAAACGTAATCCAACAAAAATAGCTACTGAGGCGATGGTGTCAGTGAAGTTATTTAAACCATCTGCAGAAAGAGCTTTTGAATGAGCATAACTACCTATTCCTAGTTTTAAAATCGCCAGGATAACATAGGCAACGATACTGACAATGGCACCTTTTTCAGCTTGTTTTAATTCAGCACTTCTTTTTGACATGACTTATTCGACTCCTTTTTTATAACTGAATGAAAGTATAACAGAGGAAAAGGGATTTAGAAAAGAGGGAAAATAATTATTAAGCTCTCCTAAAAATCCTCTAAGGGCAACAGTAAAGATCACATAAAAAAGGAATCAAAGATACGCATAATCTTTGATTCCTTTTAGTTTTATTTAGACTTTAGAATGAATTGGGACACCATTGATGTTGTTGACCGTTGATAAGTCAATTCTTTCATCATAAGAAGAATCAGTCCCCACAATCGAGAAGTTCAAGTAAAGATCTTCTCCTTGATATACTAATTCAAAAAAGTCGATATCTGTATAAACGTAGCGTTTTGTGTTGTTGTAAACAACTATTAAGGTACCTTTCTCCATATATAGGGGAGACATAAGTAACTGATTGGTCACGTCTGTTAAAGATAATTTTTTTCTAGGCATATAGTCTTCACTCCTTTTCAAATAGTTTAGCATAATCTCTAAAGAGTAAAAAGAAAAACTAGAATAATTTAATAAACATATTTGGTTATTTTATCGAATTGCTAAAAGGATAGCTTTTCTATCTTATCAAAAGCTTCTTTTAAGACATCTAAGTTTTGAGTGGCCGCTAGACGAATGTAGTTGTCACCAGCATCTCCAAAAGCTTTTCCTGGAATGACTAAAACTTGTTGTTCTTCTAATAGTTTTAAAGAAAAATCCATTGATGTTAAGCCTGATTTAGAAATATTGATAAAGGCATACATACTTCCCTTTACAGGATGGATAGAAAGAAAGGGAATAGACTGAACGCGTTGCTCAATATACTCTAAACGTTCTTTAAAGACAGAGACTACCTCAGGGACTAGAGTTTCATAGTGATTAAGTCCAAAAATACCAGCTCGTTGTGAAGGACTTGGAGCAGAAAAAGTAATGTCTTCATTAAGTAGCTTACAAGCAGAATTAATATAATCAGGTGAAATCATATAACCAATTCGCCAACCTGTCATAGCAAAAGCTTTTGAAAAACTACTAAACGTAATCGTATGATCGGGGGCATAAGTTGCCATTGGAACAAAATTATCGTAAAAACTAAAAGCTTCATAGACTTCGTCAGAAAGAATGAAGAAATCATGTTTGATAGCTAAATCAGCAATTTGCTTTAGGGTATCATTTGAAAATACAGCACCAGTAGGGTTGTTTGGTGAATTAATAATCAAGGCCTTTGTTTTTGGCGTAATTGCTTGTTTAAGAATATCGATGTTGATTTGAAAGCCATCTTCTTCATAAGTTGGAATGGTGACAGGTGTGCCACCTGCCTCGATGACTTGTGTTTTATAGCAAGAGAAGAAGGGTTCGTGAATAATCACTTCGTCTTCTTTATCTAATAATACTTGTAGTGTTAGATACATACCTTGAAGAGCCCCAACTGTTGCTCTAACTTGATTGGGCTTAAAAGTTAAGGCATATTGTCTTTGGTAAAAATCAAGGACACTATTAATGAATTCAGGGCTTCCGTCTGATGCTGTGTAGTGTGTGTGACCTGCTTTAACATCATTGAAAGCAGCCTCGATAATGCGTTGGTTAGTGATTAAATCAGGATCACCAATGGAAAGATCAAGTAAACCATTCATTTGACTTGCCATTGTTGTAAAATCCATTAGGATATTTTCTTCAGGTTGTTGATAGAATGTAGATAAGTAAGTTGAATTCATAGGGTTCCTCCTTCAATTAATACTAAAAAACAAAGGTCTAACACCTTTGTTTTTTAGTATTATAACACTTTACTTAAGAAGTCTTGTGTTCTTGGGTTTTGTGGGTTTGAAAATATATCTTCAGGCGTTCCTTCTTCTTGAACAATCCCTTCAGCCATAAAAACCACTCGATCTGCTACTTCTTTAGCAAATCCCATCTCATGGGTCACAACTACCATAGTCATCCCTTTTTTGGCTAAATCTTTCATAACTGTTAAGACTTCACCAACCATTTCAGGGTCTAGAGCAGATGTGGGCTCATCAAAAAGCATTACATCTGGACTCATAGCTAGAGCACGAGCAATAGCCACACGTTGTTGTTGCCCACCAGATAATTGAGAGGGAAAACTATCTGCTTTATCTTTTAAGCCTACGCTATCTAATAAATCAAGAGCTGTTTTTTCAGCTGTAGCAGGGTCTTCACCTTTCACTTTAATGGGACTAATGGTTAAGTTTTCTAAAACGGATTTGTGTGGGAACAAGTTAAAACTTTGGAACACCATTCCCATTTTTTGACGAAGTTGATTGATATCTGTTTTAGGATCCGTTAAATCTGTCCCTTCAAAATCAATCACACCAGTTGTTGGTGTTTCTAGTAAGTTCAAACATCTTAAAAAGGTACTCTTTCCACTTCCAGAAGGACCGATGACAACGACCACTTCACCTTGATTAATGGTCATGTCGATTCCTTTTAAGACAGTATTTTTATTAAATGTTTTGGTTAATCCTTTGATATTAATCATTGGCAGCCATTCTCCTTTCAGCAACACCTAAAAGTCTAGACAGTGAAAACGTTAAGACGAAATAAATAAGTGAAGTAATCATTATTGGTAGGAATGGCTTAAAGCTAGCACCTTGTACCACACCAGATTGGAACATTAATTCGGATACTCCGATAACAGAAACAACAGAAGATTCTTTAATAACAGTCACAAATTCATTTCCTAGAGCAGGTAAAATATTTTTAATTGCTTGAGGGAAGATGATGTGACGCATAGCTTGTGTATGATTCATACCAAGAGATCTGGCAGCTTCCATTTGACCTGTGTTAACAGCATTGATACCTGCACGAACAATTTCTGCCACATAAGCCCCACTGTTTAATATAAGGGCTAAACAACTTGCTGACATAGCGCTCAACTCAAGACCAATCACATTTGAACCAAAGAAGACTAAGAAAATTTGAACGAGTAAAGGAGTTCCTCTGACATATTCGATGTAAACAACAGCAATTCCTTTTAATAATTTATTAGAAGATAATTTCATAAGAGCAAGAATTGCACCAAAAATCGCACCAAAGAATACACCAACTAAAGCAAGGAAGACTGTATAAACAGTTCCCTTTAAGTAATAAGGGGCATATTTTTTAAAGAATGATTCCTCAGTAAACATTAATTCATAAGCATCTTCTTTGTAACCAGACATCAAATCTTGGTCTAATACTTCATTGATTGATTTGTTAATAGCATCAGCAAATTCAGTTGAATCTTTAGGAATTGCAACAGCTGTTTGTTTTGTCCCATCTTCAAATTTAATATCTGAAAAAGCTAATTTAGGGTTTTGAGATAGGTAAGCTTCAGCAACAGGTCCTTCAATGACTGCTGCTTCTACTTTTTTATTTTGCAATTGTAAGACAATGTCAGGCATACGCTGTAAAGAGACCGTATCAGCGTGTAATTCATTTGTTGCTAATTCTTCTTGAGTACTTTGTTTTTGAGCACTTACTTTTAAGCCTTCTAGACTGTTAATGTCGTTGTATTTATCCGCATCTTCTTTTCGAACCACTACTTTTTGTTCAACAGTCATGTATGGGTCTGAAAAATCTACTTCTTTCAAACGCTCAGGGGTAGGGGACATACCAGAAATAATCATATCGATTTTCCCTGTTTTTAAGGCACCAATTAGAGCGTCAAATCCGTATTCTTCAATTTTTAATGTCACACCCATGTCATCTGCAATCTTTTGAGCGATATCAATATCCATACCAACAATCTTATCTTTTCCATCTACAGTTGCATGAAATTCATAGGGAGCATAGTCGGCTGAAAGACCAACTGTTAAAACTCCTTTGTCTTGAACTTTCTGTAACGTAGGATCACTACTTGTTGCTTGGACAAGACTTTGCCCGAAAAAACCAAAGACAACAATCATTGCAATGGCTAATTGTTTTTTCCATTTATTTATCATAAAAGCACTCCTTCAAAATTTGTCGATGTTAGAAGTATACATAAAAAATGTATAATATTCAAGATTAAAATGAATATTTGTATAAAATTAGAAAAAATCGTTGAAATTTATGCATAAAAAGGCTATTGTATGATTAATTCAAACAAAGGAGACATTTCAATCATGAAAGAGACGTTAATTGTAAGAGGTGCCCCTCAAGAGTACATTTGTGAGGTAGGTTCATGGAATCAGTTGGAAACACATCTATTAAATAGAAACCTAAAACGGGTATTGGTTTTAACTGGAACAAAATCCTGGGAAGTTGCTAAACATTATTTTCCAAAGCTAACGCAAGTAGAACTTATTTTTGAGCATTATCAAAATGAGTGTTGTTATGATATAAGAGATTACTTTATAGAAGTAGTTGAAACGAAACAATTAGATGGTATTATTGCAGTCGGTGGTGGGAAAGTACTAGATTTAGGTAAATTAGTTGCTTCAGAGATGAAAATTCCTTGTATTTGTTTGCCAACATTAGCCTCAACATGTGCAGCTTATACACCTGTTAGTATTGTCTATAACGATAAACACGAAATGATAGATATGTTATTTTTCTCTCAAAGTATTAGTCTAACTTTGATTGATCCACAAGTGTTACTACATTCACCAAAGGATTATTTAGTGGCAGGAATTGGAGACACATTAGCTAAATGGTATGAGTCAGATCCAATTCTTTCTAATATGACAGATTTATCTGTGGAGGTAGAGATTGCTAGATTTGCAGCAAAATCTTGTCAGAAGAATTTATTAGATGAAGGAAAACAGGCGATTTTAGATTTAGAGAGCCAAACCTTGTCACCTTCTTTTATTAAGGTAATTGAAACCAACATTATGTTAGCAGGGATGGTAGGTGGATTTGGGGATAAATACGGTAGAACTTCTGGTGCTCACAGTATTCATGATGCACTAACGCATATTCCAGAAACAGCAAAACAACTGCATGGTAATAAAGTAGCTTATGGTATTTTAGTACAACTTGGATTTGAAGAAAAATGGGAAGAGGTCAATCAACTACTACCTTTTTTCACTGATTTAGGCTTACCAATTAGCTACCAAGAACTTGGTTGTACAAACCAAGATATGGAGAAAGTCGCAAGACTAGCTTCAAAAGATGAGTTTATGTCTTTACTTCCTTTTGAGGTAAGTGAAGAGATGATTATGACTTCTATTAAACGATTAGAAGCTATGAGTCTTTAATTGAAAGCGTGCATCAAGCTTTTAATTAAAGACAGGGATTGTCCCTGTGGAATATTGACTTTAAGACTATTTGTTGTTACTATTATTGACATAAGCAATAGGCAGATTGGATAGTGACATTTAGTTGGCTAAACCTAATTTTTCTAAAGACGAGGCATGTTTGTACTCTTTTTTAGAAAGGTTAGGTTTTTCTTTTTAATCTGCCTGAAGTAAGTTTTGTGAGTTGTTTCAAACAATTAGTCACACAATAAAATTTATGGAGGTATTAGGATTTATGGGATTTAGAAAAGATTTTTTATGGGGCGGCGCAACTGCTGCGAATCAATGTGAAGGCGGATACGATAAAGGTGGCCGTGGTTTAGCTAACGTGGATTTAGCACCAACAGGTAAAGACCGTTTCCCTGTTATCACAGGTGAGATGAAAATGTTTAATTTTGATGAGGACCATTTCTATCCAGCTAAACAAGCGATTGATATGTACACTCACTTTAAAGAAGATATTGCCTTATTTGGTGAAATGGGCTTTAAAACATACCGTTTATCAATTGCTTGGAGTCGTATCTTCCCTAAAGGAGACGAAACTGAACCAAACGAAGAAGGTCTACAATTTTATGAAGATTTATTCAAAGAATGCCGTAAATACGGGATTGAGCCATTAGTAACAATTACTCACTTTGATTGCCCGATGCATTTAGTTGAAACATACGGTGCTTGGAGAAGTCGTGAATTAGTTGGTTTTTATGAAAACTTATGTCGCGTTATCTTTAACCGCTATAAAGGATTAGTTAAATACTGGTTAACATTCAACGAAATCAACATGATTTTACATGCGCCATTCATGGGAGCAGGTCTTTACTTTGAAGAAGGGGAAAACAAAGAGCAAGTGAAATATCAAGCAGCTCATCATGAGTTAGTGGCAAGTGCTATTGCAACGAAAATCGCTCATGAAGTTGACCCAGAAAACCAAGTGGGTTGTATGTTAGCAGCAGGAACAAACTATCCATATACACCAAAACCAGAAGATGTGTGGGCAGCTAAAAAATCTGACCGTGAAAACTACTTCTTTATTGATGTTCAATCTCGTGGAGAATACCCAGCGTATGCTTTAAAAGAAATGGAACGTAATGGTATTAACATTCAAATGGAAGAAGGAGATAAAGAGTTATTAAAAGCTCATACAGTTGACTTCATTTCATTCTCTTACTATTCATCACGTGTTCAAACAACAGATGCAGAACTTTTAGAACAAACAGCAGGAAATATTTTTGCCTCAGTTAAAAACCCATATTTAGAAGCAAGTGAATGGGGATGGCAAATTGATCCACTAGGACTACGTGTGACAATGAATGATTTATACGATCGTTACCAAAAACCATTATTTATCGTAGAAAACGGCTTAGGAGCTGTTGATACACCTGATGAGAATGGTTACGTTGAAGACGACTACCGTATTTCTTACTTAGCAGAGCACATTCAAGCGATGAAAGATGCTGTTGAATTAGACGGTGTTGATTTATTAGGTTATACAACATGGGGATGCATTGACTTAGTAAGTGCTGGAACAGGTGAAATGAAAAAACGTTACGGCTTTATCTACGTTGATCGTGACAACGAAGGTAATGGAACTCTTAAACGTACGAAGAAAAAATCATTTGATTGGTATAAACAAGTGATTGCTACAAACGGAGAAGATTTAAGTAACAAGTAATTTTTTAAGAGACTATTTTTATTAGTCTCTTTTTTACGGGTGAAATAAAAACGTTTACAAACAGGGGAGAAAATAAAGATGAAAAAAACAATAACAGTATTAGGAATGTTATCATTAAGTGTTTTACTATTAGGAGCTTGTGGGTCAAATAAAAAAGAAGAGGCAACTCAACCAAAGAAAAATGATGAGTTAACTTTATACGTTGTTAGACATGGTAAAACAATGCTCAATAGCACTGACCGTGTTCAAGGTTGGTCAGATGCAGTTTTAACAAAAGAAGGCGAAGAAGTAGTTAGCTCAGCTGGTCGAGGATTAGCTGATGTTGATTTCCAAAATGCTTATAGTAGTGATAGTGGTCGTGCTGTTCAGACAGCTGAATTGATTCTAAAAGAAAATAAAACAGCATCTAAATTAGACGTTCAAAAAGATCCAGGACTAAGAGAGTTTAACTTTGGTACCTATGAAGGTGACTTAAACCATACAATGTGGAATGACATAGCCAAAAATCAAGGAGTGACACCTGAAGAATTTTTGAAAAACATGACACCAGAATCATTTGCTAATAGTGTAGCTGAAATCGATAAAGAAAAAAATAAAGATGGTAAAAATTGGCCAGCAGAAGATTATGCGACAATTACAACAAGGTTAACGAAATCAATTGATGCTATTGTAGAAAAAGAAATGGAACAATCAGGTAGTGGTAATGTATTAGTTGTTTCTCATGGACTAAGTATTACAGCCTTACTAGATACTATGTTTGATGATTTTAAGATGCCAGAAGGTGGTATTAAAAACGCAGGAGTGTCTGTGATTAAAGTTAAAGATGGAAAATATACGTTAGAGTCAGTCAATGATACGAGCTATATTGAAAAAGGGAAACAATAAAGACAATTATTTAAAAAGATAGAGTCAGTGAAAATTATCACTGGCTCTATCTTTTTTTAAAATTGTAAAGTAAATAATACCAAGGGCTCATCAGAGTCATTTTTTACATTATGATTCGTAAAAGAATCTAAATAAATAGCGTCACCTTCTCTAAGTATTTGTTGCTCATCTGTTAGTTCGATGGTGGCTTCTCCACTGATAATATAATTAATCTCAGTTAGATTATGAGAAATCAATTGACCACTAGAAGAAGAATGAGCATCGATAATAATTTTAGAAGCAATCATGTTATCAGAGTGAATAGGCGTATTAAACAAGGTGTGATAATAGGTAGCACTAGATTGCCACGGTTGGTATAGTGTTTCTTTTGGTTCTCTAAATATTTTGTATCCCTTGTGTGTTTCAATGCCAGTTGAATGATTCACATCATCATGACTAGCAAGGAGAGAAGCAACTTCAATCTCAAGTACATCACAAATTTTTCGTAAAGCTTCAATAGAGGGACGATTAAGTCCACGTTCAATTTGAGATAGAAAACTTGCTGTGTAACCTGTTTTTTCACCTAAAGTTGCTAAAGTCATGTGTTTTGATTTTCTGATTTCTTTAAGATGTTTGAAGTCCATGAGAGATATCCTTTTCAAAAAATAAATTTAATTCCTTAAGATATTATGGCTTAAAGTCGTTTTAATTTCAATTAAATGGGAGTTAACTCATTTAAAGCTCATTTTTTTCTCATAAAACTATTGACTTAGAGTTAAATACGGCTTACTATTATTAACAATTAGTTAATAAATAAATAAAATTTAACAATTTGTTAAAAAGGAGTGGTTGTATGAAAATTACTAAAGTGAGTGTGTCATCAAAAGCGATTAAATTGAAATCCCCTTTAATCATCTCTCTTGGAACAATTGAATATGCGATGAGTGCTGTGGTTAAAGTGGAAACAGATGAAGGGATTGTTGGGATTGGTGAAGGAGCGCCTGGTATTTTAATTACAGGTGAGACTTTGGAAGGCACAGTGGCGTGCATCAAGGAAATAGGTAAAGCGATTGTTGGAAGTAACCCTCTAGATTTTGAAAAAATTTATTTTTTAATGAATGGTGTTGCTGCACATGCGCCTTCAGCTAAAACAGCCATTGATATTGCGATTCACGATATTATTGCTAAAACAGCTAATCAATCAATTGCCCAACTGTTCGGTGGCTACCGTGAGTCGATTGAAACAGATATGACGTTAAGTATTGAAGAACCACAAGTCATGGCTGATAAAGCAAAACAGCATGTTACTGATGGTTTTGATACCTTAAAAGTAAAGGTTGGAATGGACGAACAACTAGATGTAGAGCGTATCAAGCAAATAAGAAAAACAGTAGGCTCTGGGGTAAAACTTCGACTAGATGCCAATCAAGCGTGGCATCCTAAACAAGCGGTTCAAATGATTGACCGTTTAAGCGAGTACGATATTGAATTAGTTGAACAACCAGTAAAAGCTCATCAATTGGAAGGGTTAAAATTTGTTCGAGATCATTCGAAGGTTGCTATTATGGCAGATGAAAGTTGTTTCACAGCAAAAGATGCTTTACGTTTAGTACGAATGGAAGCTGTTGATTTTGTGAATATTAAGTTAATGAAATGTGGTGGGCTATACGAAGCTGCTAAGATTAGTTCCATCTGTGAAGTGGCAGGCGTTGAATGTATGATTGGATGTATGGCAGAAGAAACCAATATTGCTATTACAGCGGCAGCACATTTAGCAAGTGGTCTTAAAAATATCACTCGTTGTGATTTAGATGCTACATTTGGCCTAACAGAAGTTGTTTTACCAGGTGGCGTGTCACTTGAAGCAAGTAAAAATATTAAAGTAAGTCATGAGATTGGTTTAGGAATAGGAGGTTAGGTGATTGAAATATGAGTTGAGTTATTTAAGTGTTCCCTTACCAGAAGATGTTTTGAAGCTGAAACTTTATGGTGATTTTAAAGGAGCAAATGAGTTAATTGATTTTTTAATGCAAAAAGAAACAACACCAAAGGCTCTAAAAAAGCGACTTGAAATTGAAAAAGATGTACTAGGTATGATGGGAATAAACGAGTACCCTTATTCATTTGAGGAAGCGACTAATATGATGGCTTTAGACATTAAAGAGTTTTCTAACGATGAGTTGGTGGTGCTAAAAAATACAGGTAAAGTGGATTGGATTTATGTAGATGGGGAAGTGAAATTTCAACGTCGCTTTTTAGATAATCTCTTTAAAACCCAAGCTAGTTATAGTGAGCGCCGTTTATCGACTGAGGACAATGCAGTTGAGACATTGAGACAACAAGAATTAGATGAAAATGTTGTCTTAATGAAAGAACTCGGTGGCCGTAAAGCTGAAATTATCATTAAGTCTTCTATAAAAGTAAAAAAAGAGTATGAGCGAGTAGGGGAGAAAGTGAAAGTCTATCTACCAATTCCTCAAGCTTGTACGCAACAATCAGAGATTACTATTATCAATACGTCTCCTGAAGCCACTTTTATTGCACCAGAAAATGAAACGCAACGAACTATGTACTTTGAAACGGTGTTAGAAGCAGATCAAGTGTTTGAAGTGACTTATAGTTATGTGCATACAATGCCTTACCGAGAACTTGACCCAGAGAAAGCTCAACCTTGTGATATCTCAACCGATTTAGAAGAAGTATTGCCTCATATGGCATTTACTCCTTACTTGAAAGAATTACTAGAAGAGATTTTAGAAGAAGAAGACAATCCGATTATTCAAGCTAGAAAGATTTTTGATTTTGTGACGACAAAGGTTAATTATTCTTTCATGCGTGAGTATTTTACGATTGATAATATTTCAGAATATGCAGCAGTTAATTTAAAAGGAGATTGTGGTGTTCAGGCTATACTTTTCATTACACTTTGTCGTATGTGTCAGATTCCTGCTAAATGGCAATCTGGTTTATACGTGTCTAGTCACTATACAGGATGTCATGATTGGGCTCAGTTTTATGTGGCTCCTTATGGTTGGGTTCATGCTGACTTATCATTTGCAGGTGGTGCATATCGAAATAAAAAATACGATAGATGGCAATATTATTTTGGTAATTTGGATATTTTTCGTATGGTGGCTAATTCAGAGATTCAACAAAATTTTAATCCACCAAAAGCAGAACTTCGAGCAGATCCAATTGATAATCAACGTGGAGAATTTGAGTATGAGGGACAGGGATTACCTTATGCTTATTTAGAAGTTAATCAAGAGTTAAAGGGAATGAAGCTATTAGATTAATAAAATAAGGGGTGTGTTAAGTATGAAAAAGAAGCAGTATTTAAAGTTAGGTATTGTTATTATGGGGACGCTTTTGTTAGCGAGCTGCGGAAATAAAGACGATGGGAAGAAAGAAAAAGCAAAAGAAAGTGCCGCAACAGCTACTCGAACAATTAATTTAATGGAACAAACAGAAATCGGTTCACTGGACACTATTTTTACCCAAGATGAGGCGAGTGTTAACTTACAAGCTAATGTGTTTGAAGGGCTATACCAATTAGATGGAAAAGATAATATCTTACCTGCTATTGCTAAAGAGCTACCAGAGATTTCAGAAGATGGTAAAACTTACACGATTAAATTAAGAGAAGACAGTAAATGGACGAATGGGGATCCAGTAACTGCTCACGATTTTGTTTTTGCTTGGCGCAAAATGGCGAATCCAGCTAATCAGGCCAATTATTTTTTCTTATTAGATGGTACTGTCGAAAACGGGACAGCGATTATCAATGATGAAAAGAAACCAGAAGAATTGGGGATTGAAGCAAAAGATGATTATACCTTAGAAATTAGATTAGAAAAACCAGTTGCTTACTTTACTTCTATGCTAACGTTCACACCATTCTTCCCTCAAAATGAAAAATATGTTGAGGAGAAAGGAAAAGCATACGGAACTTCAAGTGATAACATCGTTTCAAATGGAGCCTATATCATTAAGGATTGGAACCAAGCTTCTATGAGTTGGAATTTAGAGAAAAATCCAGATTATTATGATGTGAAAGAAGTTAAAAACGACAAACTCCACTTTGAAGTTATTAAAGAGTCGAATACAGCGTATAACTTGTTCGAGTCAGGTGAGTTGGATATGGCAACAATAAGTGGAGATTTAGCTGTTAATAACAAAGAAAATCCGAATTTTGAAGCTGTACAAACATCAAAAATTTATTATTTAAAACTCAATCAACTTCGAAATGGCAAGCCAACTTTATTTGCTAATGAAAATGTGAGAAAAGCAATTGCTTATGGTTTAGACAAAGAAGCGCTAGCAGATCAAATCGTAGCAGATGGTTCTAAGGCAATTTATGGTTATGTACCATATGGTTTCGTATCTAACCCAGAGAGTGGTGTTGATTACCGTGAAGAAGCAGGTGATGTGGCTAAAACAGATGCTAAAAAGGCAACAGAGTACTTAGAAAAAGCGAAAAAAGAATTAAATGGTGAAGTTAAAATGGAGTTTCTATCAAAAGATGGGGATAGTGACAAACGAATTGCTGAATACATTCAAGGCCAATTAGAAGAAAGTCTTCCGGGATTAAAACTTGATATTAAAACAGTTCCTCAACAAAATAGTATTGAGTTGACTAAAAAAGGGGACTACGAGTTAGCTATGGGGACTTGGGCACCAGATTATCAAGATCCAACTTCATTTTTAGGCAATCTAATTACAGGTAATAACAGTGCTTATAGTAATCCAAAATTTGATGAGTTAATGGCAGACGCTGCGAATAAATATGGGAACGATCCTGTTAAACGTTGGCAAACATTAATGCAAGCTGAGAAAGTAATGGTGGAAGATGACGCTGCAATTGTGCCTTTGTTCCAACAATACAGAGGTCAATTAGTGAATGATAAGTTATCAGGTATTACGCGTCATTTATTTGGTTCTACTATGACATATAAAACATTAATCATTGAAGAATAAGAGGTTTTAATCAACAAATGAAGTCGATAATAGTCTTAATCACGGAGGTTAAAGGTGTGATTAAGACTTTATTTTTTGTTTGATTAATAGAATAGACCAATTGATAAAAAATATCTTTTTTGCTTTTTAAATTAACTTTAAATGAGATTAAGATTAAAAATAGGTTGCTTTATTCTAATTTTTAAGCTAAACTATCATTTATAACTAAAAAGGGGTTTGATAGTATGAATTACAAAAAGATGTTCGGGACATTGGTTTTGTTAAGTTCAGCTGTGTTATTAGCAGCTTGTGGTAGTGATAAAAAAAGTGAGAGCAAGGACTCATCAAGTAAAGATGGGGCAAAGACTGAACAAGTAGCAAAATTTGGGATTCCTCAAGAAATTGCTAGTTTAGACCCAGCAAGAGCTACAGATAAAGTTAGTTTTGGTGCTCTTAACCAGATTTATGAAGGTTTATATCGTATGGATGAAAATAACAAACCTACTCCAGCAGGGGCTAAAGAATTAGCTGAAGTCAGCAAAGATGGTTTAACGTATACACTAAAATTACGTGAAGAATCAAAATGGACAAACGGTGAGCCTGTTATGGCTAAGGATTATGTTTACGCTTGGCAGCGAGTGGTTGATCCAGAAACGGCTTCAGAATATGCCTACTTAATTGAAAGCGTAAAAAATGGGAAAGAAATTATGGCAGGAAATAAAAAGCCAACTGATTTAGGAATTGAAGCAGTCGGTGATTATGAGTTAAAAATTACCTTAGATAATGCTATTCCTTACATGGATTCCTTATTAGCCTTTCCAACGTTCTTCCCTCTAAATGAAAAATCAGTTGAAGGATTTGGTAAAGATTTTGCAAATAAGAGTGAAACAGCTATTTACAATGGTCCATTCACCTTAGCAGACTTTGATGGACCAGGTTCAGATGTTGAGTGGAAATACGTAAAAAATGAAGACTACTGGGACAAAGATGCTGTGAAAATGAAAGAAGTTCAAGCTACAGTGGTTAAAGAAGCATCAACTGCGTTAAACCTTTACGAAGATGGTCAATTAGATGATGTGATTATCACTGGTGAATTAGCTAAACAATATGCAAATGATCCTGGATTTGTCGGAGATAAAGATGGTCGTGTGGTTTACTTAGATACAAACAAGAAGAGTAAAAAAATTGGTTTTGATAATGTGAACTTAAGAAAAGCTTTATTTTATTCAGTAGACAATGAGACTATTGTTAATACAGTTCTTGGAGACGGCTCAACAGCTGTTAATGGTATTGTGCCAAGTAGTTTAGCAGTGAATCCAGAAACAGGCAAAGACTTTGTAGAAGAGTCTGGAAAATACAAAACGTTTGATGAGAAAAAAGCTAAAGAGTATCTAGAAAAAGCTAAAAAAGAGTTAAATCAAGAAACGTTTAGTTTTGATATTTTAACAGATGACAATGACTCAACGAAGAAATTAGCTGAGTATTTACAAGGGTCATTTAAAGAGGTCTTGGGAATTGAAACAACAGTAACAGCAGTAACAAAACCAATTCGTTTAGACCGTACAAGTATTGAAAAAAATGATTTTGATTTAGTTGTAACGGCATGGGGAGCTGATTATTCAGATGTTAGCTCATTCTTAGATCTATTTGTGACAGGAAATGCTTATAACCGAGGTGTCTACTCAAGTGAAAGCTATGACAAATTGATTGATGAAGCTCGTACAACGAATGCAACAAAGGAAAATGAACGTTGGCAAAATTACCTGGACGCAGAAAAAATTCTTTTAGAAGAAGATGCAGCGATTATTCCAGTGTATCAAGTAGTTGAAGCTCATTTAAGAAATCCAAAAATGTCAGGCTACATTAGCCATAGTGCAGGAGCTTCATATGAGTACAAGTTTTTAGAGATGAAAGAATAAATAAAAGTTGACGGCTTAAATAAAGTTTGTTATTGTAACTAACAACAAATAAATTAATGGTCTGAGTAAATGTATTGAAAAGGAAAGTAATGACTAAGGATATTCAAAGAGAGTCTCGGTTGGTGAAAAGAGATAATGGAATTAGTGATGAAAATGGCCTTTGAACAGATAGGTTGACTAAAATGAAACCTATACGGGGGTGCCTGTTAACGCACAAAGGTATGATAGTACCGGAAAAAGCAGGCGCTTTTTGATGAAAAGGTGGTAGCAAAGATAGAATCTTTGTCCTTTAACAGGGCAAGGATTCTTTTTTTATACTCTTTTTAACACTTTACTGACCGAGAAAAGGGAGATTTGACAATGAAAAAACGTATTTTATTAGGCAGTATTGTGGGGCTATCTTTGATCTTAAGCGCTTGTAGTGGGGGAGATGCTCAAAGTAAAGAATCAAAACAAAGTGAAGCAAAAACAGCAGAAGTGCAACAAATAGCGATTAGTACACCGGCACCAATTTCCACACTGGACACGACTCAGACAACAGATAAAAATACGTTTACTATGGTCCAACATTTGTACGAAGGCCTAACTAGATTTGATGATAAGACTAATCCAGTTCCAGGTATCGCTAAAACGATTGATGTGAGTGAAAATGAGAAAGAATACACCTTTACTTTAAGAGAAGATGCTAAGTGGAGCAATGGAGATCAAATTACAGCTCATGATTTTGAGTATGCATGGAAAAAGTTACTGAATCCTGAAACTCAAGGGCCTAATGCGTATCTACTTGATAATGTGGTAAATGGTTTAGCTGTTAGAAATGGTGAAAAAGGAATTGACGAGGTTGGCTTCAAAGCAACTTCTGATAGTGAGTTTAAAGTAAATCTTGAACACCCTCAACCTTCTTTTTTATCAGTAATTGCCATTGGTTGGTTGGCGCCTCAGCAGCAAGCCTATGTTGAGTCAACAGGAAAAGACTACGGTAGCAATTCAGAGAAGCTCTTGTACAATGGTTCGTTTATTTTAACCAACTGGGATGGCACAAGTGATACCTGGACTCTTGAGAAAAATCCTGAATATTATGCTCAAGAAGAGGTTAAATTAGATAAAATTGATGTCCAAACTTTAAAAGAAGAGAATACAGGGATTAACCTATTTGAAAATCAAGAATTAGACCTAGTCCGAATTAGTGGTCAATACGTGGCTCAATACAAAGACACACAGAGTTATGTGACTTATTCAGATGTGGCTAATAGTTTCTTAGATTTTAATAAAGAGAAGGATTCACCTTTAGCAAATCTTGATTTGAGAAAAGCTATTGCTCTAGCGATTGATAAAAAAGCCTTAACAGAAAATGTGTTAGCTGATGGGTCAAAACCTTTAAATGGTTTAGTACCGGCCAATCTATATGCTAATCCAGAAACGAAAGAAGATTTTAGAGCCTATTCAGGTGAGTATTTAACTTACAACAAAAAAGAAGCACAAGGCTATTGGAAAGAGGCTCAAAAAGAGTTAGGTAAAGAATTAGAGATTCATTTGTTGGCAGCAGATACAGATCAAGGAAAGAAAGTATCTGAATATATTCAAAGTCAATTAGAAGAGACATTACCTGGCTTGAAAATTTCAGTAAACTTACAACCTTCTAATAATGTGAACCAATCTAGACGTGACAAAAATTATGAGTTATCCCTATCAGGTTGGATTGCAGGAAGTAGTGAAATTGATTCTTATTTCAACCTTTATGCAACAGGTTCATCATATAACTATGGCAACTACAACAATGAAGCGTATACTAAACTTGTACTAGATGGTAAAACAACTCATGCCAGTGATAGTAATAAACAATTTGAAGATTACAAAAAGGCAGAAGATATTTTACTAGAACAAGACGTAGCTCAAGTTCCTATTTACCAAAGTGCTTCAAATTATTTAGTAAATCCTAAATTAGAAAAAGTTGAATATCCATTATATGGAGGTTACTTTTTCTTAAGAAATGCAGAAATAGTTGATTAAGAAGGAGAGAGAGAAATAAATGAAAGACAAGTTATTAGAAAGATTTATCCAGTATGTCAAAATCAATACACGCTCAGATGCAGGGAGTTCGAGTATTCCGACAACACCTTCTCAAGTTGATTTTGCCTATATCCTAAAAAGCGAGCTCGAAAGAATTGGTTTATCACGAATTCACTACAATGAAGCAAATGGCTTTTTAACAGCAGTACTGCCTAAAAATGCTGAAAACTACCCGAGTATTGGTTTAATTGCTCATTTGGATACAGCAGACTTTAACGCAGACAACATAAATCCATTGATTCATCACAACTATGACGGGCAAGATGTTTGTCTTAATGAAGCAGAGCAGATTGTTATGAAGGTTAGTGAGTTTCCAAATCTAAAAGATTATATCGGACAAACCCTCATTACAACAGACGGGACGACCTTATTAGGCGCTGATGACAAAGCAGGAATTGTTGAAATTTTAGGAGCTATTGATTACTTTATAGAACATGAAGACGAAGCTCATGGTGACATTTGGGTGGCTTTTGGACCAGATGAAGAAATCGGTCAAGGGGCAGATCACTTTGATGTTAGTCAGTTTCCTGCTGATTTTGCCTATACCATAGACAGTGGTCGAATCGGCCATTTTGAATACGAGACCTTCAATGCTGCTCAAGCAACGATTGAGATTGATGGGACAAGTGTCCATCCTGGAACTGCTTATGGCATGATGGTTAATGCTATTAAAGTGGGAAATGAGCTAGATCGTCGCTTGCCACAAGATGAGGTACCAGAAAAAACACGAGATCGTGAAGGATTTTATTTACTACATGATTTTCTTGGTAGCATTGATCAAGCTAAGTTAGTTTATATCATCAGAGACCACGATAAAGAGTTATTTGAACAACGTAAACATCATTTAGTTGCTTTAGTGGCACAATTAAATGAAGAGCTAGATCGACCAAGAGTAACCATTGAGTTAAAAGATCAGTATTATAATATGAAGGAAATTATCGAAAAAGATATGCGCTCCGTTGATTTAGCTATTAAAGCAATGGAGAAATTAGGTATTAAGCCAATCATTACACCGTTTAGAGGTGGGACAGATGGTTCTAAAATTTCTTTTATGGGATTACCCACACCAAATATTTTTACAGGTGGAGAAAACTTCCATGGGCAATATGAATTTATCACCTTAGAAGCTATGGAAACAGCAACGCAGACTATTATTGAAATAATCAAAGAAAGTAAAGAATAAACGAAGTAGAGGTTGACTAAACTGTCAGCCTCTATTTTTTTATAAAGAATTATTTAGTAACAAAAGTTTTTTGATTTGTCTTATTTTTTAATTAATTTAAATGTGAAAAAATTATTAAAAGGGTTGAAATTATATAGATAACATTGTACACTCAATACGTAAGTTAGTTAAAGAAATCACAATCTTTGGAGGAGATATCATGAAAAATAAAGTATTTAAGACGTTAACTGCAAGTCTTGCTGTTATGTTTTTATTAACAGGCTGTGGTGGTAATAAGAAAGCAGATACAAAAGAAAGCACTAAAAAATCATCAGAATCTAGTACAGAAGTAACGACTGGAGCATCTGAAAAGGGTTATACAGATCCTAAAGACATGAAAGATGAGTATGACATTATTATTGTTGGTGCTGGTGGAGCAGGTATGTCAGCAGCTATTGAAGCTAAAAATGATGGTAAAAACCCAGTTATCTTTGAAAAAATGCCTGTTGCAGGTGGTAACACACTTAAATCTTCAAGTGGAATGAATGCATCAGAAACAAAATTCCAAAAAGAACAAGGTATTGAAGATAGCAATGATAAGTTCTATGAAGAAACTTTAAAAGGTGGACATGGAACAAATGATAAAGAATTATTGCGTTACTATGTAGATAATTCAGCTTCAGCTATTGATTGGTTAGATTCTATGGGAATCAAATTAAACAATTTAACTATTACAGGTGGTATGAGCGAAAAAAGAACTCACCGTCCTGAAGATGGTTCTGCTGTAGGTGGCTATCTAGTAGATGGGTTAACTAGAAACGTATTTGAAAAAGAAATTCCTTTATTTGTTAATGCTGATGTAACAGAAATTACTGAAAAAGATGGTGCTGTTTCAGGTGTTAAAGTAAAAGTTGAAGGAAAAGAAAAAGAAATTAAAAGTAAAGCAGTTGTTGTGACAACTGGTGGTTACGGTGCAAACCCAGAGATGTTAGAAGCAGGTCGACCAGACTTGAAAGGTTATGTAACAACTAACTCTGAAGGTAGTACAGGTGACGGTATCAAGATGATTGAAAAATTGGGTGGACAAACAGTAGATATGGATCAAATCCAAATTCACCCAACTGTTCAACAAGATAATGGTATTTTAATCGGTGAAGCAGTTCGTGGAGAAGGTGGTATCTTAGTTTCTCAAGAAGGAAAACGATTCGTAAACGAAATGGATACTCGTGATAATGTATCTGCTGCTGAAAATAAATTAAAAGAAAAATCTGCTTACTTAGTCTTTGATTCAGGTGTTAAAGAACGTGTGAAAGCAATTGAATTCTATGAAAAACAAGGATTTGTAACAAAAGCAGATTCTGTTGAAGCTTTAGCAAAAGAGTTAAAAATCGATGACAAAGCCTTAACTGAAACAGTTGATACTTGGAACAAAGCGGTAGCTAATAAAAAAGATGCAGCTTTCAATCGTGAAACAGGTATGGATAATGCGTTAGATGGTAAAGAATACTACGCTATTAAAATCGCACCTGGTATCCATTACACTATGGGTGGTGTGAAAATCAACTCTAATACAGAAGTGTTAGATAAAGATGGCAAAGCAATCCCTGGTTTATTTGCAGCAGGTGAAGTAACTGGTGGATTACATGGCGAAAACAGAATTGGTGGCAACTCAGTAGGTGACATTATTGTGTTTGGTCGTCAATCAGGTAAACAATCTGCAGCTTTTGTTAAATAATCAATTATTAATTTATAAAGAGTCTAGCCTATATTGGTTAGGCTCTTTTCTTATGCGAAAACAATCCAAATTAGCAAAACGACTTTTGAGCAACCCTATTTATTTGTTATGATAAGTAAAAAGGAGTGTGTTTATGAATTATCAAGAGTATTTATTAGTTTGTTTAATGGAAGAATGTGGAGAAGTACAACAAGCAGCTGCTAAACTTTTGCGATTTGGCAAAGAAGATCATCACCCTGATAATGAATTGCTGACAAATGAAAAAGAATTACTTATCGAGATGGAACAATGTCTAACAGTATTTAAACTCTTAAAAGAAGAAAAAATTATTAACTCACTATCAATAGAAGAAACACAAGCAATAGACAAGGAAAAGCGTGAGAAATTAGCCTATTACATGAACTATTCAAGGGACGTAGGAAGATTATCTTAAACAGATAGGTGCCTTTTGTTTGTATTTTTGATACACTATCAATACAGTATAACTAGTGTATTTATGTAGGAGGAAACCAATGAAGCGAATTGACCGAGTCTATCAATATGTAAAAGAAGAAACACAAGCTATTGACGCACCTGATTTTGGCGAAGTTATAGGAGTAACAACTAATCAAGTCGCTGACAATTGTGATATACAACGAAGCAATGCGAGTAAGGATTTAAATAGTTTAGTTAGAGAAGGATTAATTGATAAAATTGATGGACGCCCAGTGAGATATGTCTGTAAATCTGTCTTTCGTCATAAGCCATTATCTAAGCACGTTGAAAGCTATTTGGAAACTGAACCAAAAAAAGAAGTGAGTAAGAAGGATCGATATACATCAGATGATATTTTTAAACGAGTTGTAGGTGCTTACGGTAGTATGAAAAACTCGACAGAGCAAGCTAAAGCAGCTATACTTTATCCGCCAAAAGGGTTGAATTGTTTAATTATTGGTCCTACTGGATCAGGTAAGACCTTTTTTGCTCACACGATGTTTCAATTTGCGAAACAAAATCAAGTCATTGACCGAAAAAAAGAGATGGTTGTTTTTAACTGTGCAGATTATGCGAGTAACCCAGAGTTATTAATGAGTCACTTGTTTGGTCATGTTAAAGGGGCTTTTACAGGAGCTGATCAAGAAAAAGAGGGAGTTATCAGTTTAGCCAATGATAGCTTTTTATTCCTAGATGAAATTCACCGATTACCACCTGAGGGTCAAGAGATGATTTTTTACTTCATGGATAATGGAACCTTTGCTAAATTAGGGGAAACTCAAAAAACACATCATGCCAATGTGCGAATCATTTGTGCGACGACAGAAGATCCGAGTTCGGCCCTGTTAAATACCTTTGTTCGTCGAATACCAATTACCATTCAACTACCCAATTTTAAAGACCGAACTGCTAAAGAAAAAATTGATTTGGTCAAAATGATGATGGCAATGGAAGCAAAACGTATTCAGCGAAAAATTGTTCTTTCAGAAGATGTGATTAAAGCTTTAATTGGTAGCGTCTCTTATGGGAATGTAGGGCAATTGAAATCCAATGTCCAGTTGGTAACAGCTCAAGCTTTCTTAAATCATATGGAGAAAGATGAAATTAATATGATTTTAGATGAGCTGAATGATGGGATTAAAGAAGGTCTCATTACCTTAGCTCATGACCGAGCAGCTATGGCGGAGTTGACGTCATTACTAACACCTCAGATGTCTATTTCGCCTAATACACCTCTAGAGATTTTTGAAGAGGATTCCTACGAGTTGCCTTATAATCTCTATGAAATTATAGGGGATAAGGCCGCTGTATTGAAGGAAGATGGACTAACCCAAGATGCGATAAATCATTTTATTTCAACCGATATTAATGTGCATTTGAAATCATTCTACCGAAATCACGGGTTTACTTTTGATACAGAAAGTAAATTAACTGAAATCATTGATGAGCGTATTTTAGCTACAACTAGAAAGATTTATGAATATGCTAAAGACGTACTGGCTTATGATTTTCAAACCAATTTTCTTTATGCCATGGGATTTCATATTAGTTCTTTTTTAAATAGGCTGAAAAGCCATCAAGAATTACCTCATGGCAATAATGAAAACATTGAAAATATGGTTGCTCACTACCCAGAAGAACGTGCCGCAGCTAAGCAGATTAAAGAAATAATAGAAACTGATTATCAAGTAGAAGTTCCTTTATCAGAAGTGAATTATTTGACTGTGTTACTTGTTTCTTTAAGAGAAAGTAAAGCAGATGGTAGAATTGGAATTGTCGTTGCAGCCCACGGTAACAGCACTGCTACTAGTATGGTACAAGTGGTAACACAACTCTTAAAAGTGGATAATTTACGTGCAGTAGATATGCCTTTAGAGATGAAACCAAAAGAAGCCTTTGAGAAAATAGTAGAAGAAGTCACCTCTGTTAATGAAGGTAGTGGGGTGATGCTTTTAGTTGATATGGGCTCATTAAGTACTTTTTCAGATGATTTAAAGACCCGAACAGGGATTGAGGTTAAGACCATTGATATGGTTACGACAGCAGTTGTCCTAGAAGCCGCTAGAAAATCCAGTTTACTGGATACAACACTCTCAGATTTATATCATTCAATCTCCAATTTCCATGGGTATACCATGGGAGAAGTTCAAGAGCCAGTGGTAAAAGAAGTAGATAAGTATTTAATGAAAGATAAAGCAATTGTTGCTATTTGTGCTTCTGGAAAAGGAACAGCTCAACGAATGAAAGAGTTGATTGATCGATATTTATTGTCTCATTTAGAAACTGACATTGAGGTTTTTCCAATTTCTGTTGTGGAGATGAGTGACAAAATTAGAGAAATCGAAAAAGATTATCATATACTAGCCACCACTGGTATTAAAGATCCGAAAATTCAAGCCCCTTTTATTTCTATGGATGTCTTATTCTCAAATGAAGGTTCTAAAGTTATCGAACAAGTTATTCATGAAGAGTTTGAAGGTGTTGACTCTGATTTATCTCTAGAAAAAGCACAAGAACTCTGTTTTGAGTACTTAAAGGAGAGCTTTACTTTCATTAATCCAGATAAGTTAATGATGCCTTTGTGGGATTTTGTGGATAAAATTGCCACATTATCTGGTATTAAGCCGGAAGAATCATTCTATATTAACTTATGTTTACATACAGCAGGGGCTATCGAAAGAGAACTGCGAATGGATACTTTATCTACAGAGGTAGAAGATATTTCTTTAATGAAGGATAATGAGTTGTATCGAAGAATAATTCCAGCCTTTGATTGGTTGAAACAAACATTACAAATTGAATTTAGTGAGAGTGAACAATACTTCATTTTAAAAATCATTGAGAATGAAATGAATAAATAATGTGTTTTAATACAGTAAGAATACACACGTCTAAGAGATACAGTGTATTCTTACTGTATTGTTTTTTAGTGTATCCTATCTGTATTGTGTGTTAAACCTTGATATATTAAGGTTTTATTAATAAGAGAAGAAAAAAATAAAGTTGGCACGGAAATTGCTTATATAATTGTGTGGAAGTTATACTGTTTTTTTAGTATGTTTTCATTAAAGTAGTTGACGAGTTTTAGGAGGTTTTTTTATGAGCATCGACATACGTTTAGCACGTATTGATGATCGCTTGATTCATGGTCAGATCACAACGGCTTGGTCCAAACAAGTAAGTATTAATCGTATCCTTGTTATTAGTGACGAAGCAGCAGCTAATCCATTAAGGAAAGTGCTGCT
The DNA here is from genome assembly GCF_017316185.1 of Candidatus Vagococcus giribetii. Lineage (GTDB taxonomy): Bacteria > Bacillota > Bacilli > Lactobacillales > Vagococcaceae > Vagococcus > Vagococcus giribetii. Next base: position 79,412 of record NZ_JAFLVX010000007.1, read on the forward strand.
AAAACAAGCTGCTCCAGCAGGGATACACGTCAATGTATTGAGTGTATCGAGAATGATGGAAGTTTCTAAAAGCCACATCTTAGATGGAGAAAAAATAGCTATGCTTTTTACAACTCCAGTTGATGTGGAAGCGTTAGTAAGAAGTGGTATGACATTTGAAAGTGTTAATGTAGGAGGCATGAGTTTTTCTTCGGGAAAAAAAATGCTAACGAACTTTGTTTCAGTAGATGATCGAGATGTGGAAGCATTTCTTTATTTAGCTGAGCAAGGCATTGAGCTAGAAATTAGAAAAGTCCCTGCAGATCATAGACTGAATTTGATGGAAGCTTTAAAGAAGCAGAATTTCATTTAGCTTTAAAGAAATGCTCTATATTATAGTAGAAATTTTCTTTTAAGATAACTAATAAAAAGGTAGGAGGTAAAAGAATGGTAGGAATTATCCTAGCAAGTCATGGTGAATTTGCCACTGGTGTTTTACAATCAGCTTCAATGATTTTTGGCGAGCAAGAAAATGTTGCAGCAGTAACATTAATGCCCTCAGAAGGACCTGAAGATGTTAAACGTAAAATGCAAGAAGCAATTAACAGCTTTGACAATCAAGATGAAGTATTATTCTTAGTTGATTTATGGGGTGGTACTCCGTTTAATCAAGCGAGTAGTTTACTCGAAGGGCATAAGGACAATTGGGCAATTGTTGCTGGTATGAATTTACCAATGATTATTGAAGCTTACGCGTCTCGTTTTTCAATGGAAAGTGCTCATGAAATTGCTAAGCATGTGTTAACAACAGCTAAAGAAGGCGTTAAAGTAATGCCAGAAGAATTAGAACCTGCTGTTGTTGTTAGTGAAAGTAAAGAAAGTACTAATGCAGGGCGTCCAGGAAAAATGGATTACGTATTAGCTCGTATTGATTCTAGACTTTTACATGGACAAGTAGCAACTGCTTGGACAAAAACAACAGGACCAACTCGTATCATCGTTGTATCTGATGCTGTAGCAAAAGATGAGTTACGTCGTAAATTAATCGAACAAGCGGCTCCTCCAGGAGTAAAAGCTCACGTTGTACCGATTGATCATATGATTAAATTAGCTCAAGATGATCAACATTTTGGTGGTCAAAAAGCATTATTATTATTTGAAACACCACAAGATGTATTAGCAGCTGTTAAAGGTGGCGTTCCATTAGAGACAGTTAACGTTGGTTCTATGGCACACTCAACAGGTAAAGTGCAACCTAACAAAGTATTAGCTTTTAACCAAAATGATATTGATACATTTAAAGAGTTGAAAGATGCAGGAGTTTCTTTTGATGTACGTAAAGTACCAAGTGACTCAAAAGGAAACATGGATGAAATTCTTAAAAAAGCACAAGAAGAAATTAACAAACATTAATACGTTATTACAAAAGGAATGGAGGAATTATTACCATGGATTTAAATTTTATTCAAATAATCTTAGTGATTATCGTGGCATTTTTAGCTGGTGTTGAAGGTATTCTTGACCAATTTCATTTCCATCAACCAGTTATTGCTTGTACGTTAATCGGTTTAGTAACAGGCAACCTAATCCCTTGTCTTATTTTAGGTGGTACCTTACAAATGATCGCTCTTGGTTGGGCAAACATTGGTGCTGCCGTAGCTCCCGATGCTGCTTTAGCATCTGTTGCATCAGCTCTTATTTTAGTTTTAGGGGGAGAAGGCGAAGCTGGAGTTCAAACAGCGATTGCTTTAGCTATTCCTTTAGCTGTAGCAGGTCTTTTATTAACAATTATTGGACGTACATTAGCAACTGCCTTCGTACATTTAATGGATGCAGCGGCTAAAGAAGGTAATATTAGAAAAGTTGAAATGTGGCATTTATTAGCTATCGTTATGCAAGGTTTACGTATTGCAATCCCTGCAGCTTTAATTTTAGCAATTGGTGCTGAACGAGTAAGTGGTGTATTAGCATTAATGCCAGTTTGGTTAACAGAAGGTTTGGCTATCGGTGGTGGAATGGTAGTAGCTGTAGGTTATGCTATGGTTATTAACATGATGGCTACAAGAGAAGTATGGCCATTCTTTGCTATTGGTTTTGTGCTTGCAACAGTAACACAAATTACATTAATGGGACTTGGTGCAATCGGTCTTGCTTTAGCGTTAATCTACTTAGCGTTATCAAAACAAGGTGGATCAAGTAACGGTGGTGGAACAAATACAGGAGACCCTGTAGGCGACATCATCGATAACTATTAGGAAAGGGGCGAACTTTAAAAATGTCAGAAAAAAGAATTGAATTAACGAAAAAAGATAGAATCTCGACTTGGTTACGTTCAACTTTCCTACAAGGTTCTTGGAACTATGAACGTATGCAAAATGGTGGTTGGGCATATACAATGATCCCAGCGATTAAACGTTTATACAAAACCAAAGAGGAACAATCAGCAGCATTAACTCGTCACTTAGAGTTCTTTAATACACATCCATACGTAGCTTCTCCAATTATTGGGGTAACTTTAGCTCTTGAAGAAGAGCGTGCTAATGGCGCACCTGTTGATGATGTAGCTATCCAAGGGGTTAAAGTTGGTATGATGGGTCCTTTAGCTGGTATCGGTGACCCTGTTTTCTGGTTTACAGTTAAACCAATTTTAGGAGCTTTAGCAGCATCTCTTGCAATGGCAGGAAATATCTTAGGACCAATCATTTACTTTGTTGCTTGGAATGCTATTCGTATGGCATTTACATGGTATACTCAAGAATTAGGTTACAAAGCAGGATCTAAAATTACTGATGACTTATCAGGTGGTATTTTACAAGATATTACTAAAGGTGCTTCAATTCTAGGTATGTTTATTTTAGGATCCCTAGTAAATAGATGGGTGTCCATTGGATTTACACCAGTAGTTTCTGAGGTTAAGTTATCTGAGGGAGCATTTATTAACTGGGATAAACTTCCAGAAGGTGCTGAAGGTGTTAAACAAGCTTTAATTCAACAAGGTCAAGGTTTATCCCTTACTGATACTAAAGTAACAACATTACAAGATAACTTAGACATCTTAATCCCTGGATTAGCAGGATTACTATTAACATTCTTCTGTATGTGGTTATTGAAGAAAAAAGTATCTCCGATTGTAATCATCTTAGGATTATTCGCTGCAGGTATTGTCTTACATTTATTAGGAATTATGTAAGAATTACTTATTCATTTTTTTAATTAGGTTGGGGGAGAGCGTTTGTGGTTCTGTCCCAACCTTTTTATGTATGACATAATAGGTATCAAAATTAAACTATGATACAATAAAAGAAAAATTAGAAAAGAGAGTTAAGCAATGGTTCAATCAATTAACACAAAAGTCGATTTAGTGGAGAGTGCTACTTCTTTTTTAGGATTTACTGATTATGGTAAAATCATGATTGGTGATAAAGGGTTTGAATTTTTTGATGATCGAAATGCCAAAAATTTCATTCAAATTCCTTGGGAAGAAGTTGACTGTGTTGTTACGTCAGTCATGTTTAAAGGCAAGTGGATTCCAAGATTTGCGATAAAAACAAGAAAAGACGGCACATTCACCTTTTCAACCAAAGACCCTAAAAAAGTATTGCGTGGGATTAGAGAGTATATTAATCCTGATAAGATTGTTAAGTCTCTAAGCTTCTTTCAAGTAATCAAACAATCTGTTTCAAATCTATTTATTAAAAAGAAATGAAAATCATCTCATTTGGAGGTGGTTTTTTTATTTGCCTCTTTTTTGTTTTTATAAAATGAAAACGTCTACAAATCCCTATAAATATAAATACTTTAGACAAAACAATAAAAATATTATTCGTGTTTTACTAGAAAACGACTAAAAATAAGTTGCAATATAATGAGTTTTCGTTTACTATTATGAGTATATTCTAATTTAGTTCTAATTTAGTTCAGAAGATAAGGGGGAAGTTTTAATGAAGACAAAAAAATGGTTGTATGTTGGTTTATTATCAACAGTTGTTCTGGGACTTGCTGCATGTGGTGGCGGAGGTGGCAACGCTAAAAAAGATGAGGCTAAGCCTGCTGAAAGTAGTTCAAAAGCGTCTGGTGATGAGACAATAGCAGATGAGCAAATCTTTACTGTCAACGTGTTACAAGAAATGCCCTCAGCGGACCTTTCTCTAAACACAGACGTTATCGGTTCTGTTGCTTTAAACAACGTGTATGAGGGTATCTATCGTTTAGGTGAAAGCCAAGAGCCTGAGCCAGCTGGTGCCACAGAAAAAGCAGAAGTGAGTGAAGATGGTTTAACGTATAAAGTGAAATTACGTGAGGATGCAAAATGGTCTGATGGTAAGCCCGTAACAGCTAAAGATTATGTCTATGGTTGGCAACGTACGGTAGATCCTAAAACAGCTTCTGAATATGCTTATTTACATGAAATTGTAAAAAATGGAGCAGCTATTACAGCAGGAGAAAAACCTGTAGATGAGTTGGGTATTAAAGCAGTCAGTGATTATGAATTAGAAATCACATTAGAAAAGGCAGCACCTTATTTTGACTATTTACTAGCTTTCACGACATTCATGCCACAACGTCAAGACATCGTTGAAAAATATGGCAAAGAATACACAACGTCAAGTGAAAAAGCAGTTTATAATGGTCCATTTACTTTAGCTAATTTTGATGGACCAGGTACTGATACAGAGTGGTCATATGTGAAGAACCCTGAGTATTGGGATAAAGATACGGTAAAATTAGATGAAATTAAAGTTAGCGTAGTGAAGGAAGCTTCGACTAGTTTAAATCTCTTTGATGATGGTCAAGTAGAGGAAATTCAATTATCAGGTGAGTTAGCACAACAAAAAACTGGAGACCCACAACTACATATTGAAAAGAAAGCTTCTGCTCGATATTTAGAATTAAACCAACGAGAAAAAGACTCACAATTTAATAATGAAGATTTACGAAAAGCTTTATCTTATGCAATTGACCGTGAATCATTAGCGAATCAAATATTAGCCGATGGTTCTGTACCAGCTAAGGGATTAGTACCAACTGATTTAGCTCAGTCACCGAAAGGGAAAAAAGATTTTGCGGAAGAAGCTAGCGGGGATATTGGTTATGATAGTAAAAAAGCCAAAGAGCATTGGGCGAAAGCTAAAAAAGATTTAGGTAAAGACAAAATTGAAATTGATATTTTAGCTTCAGATAATGATTCAACTAAAAAAGTCCTTGAATTTTTACAAGGATCTTTACAAGAAGAACTTCCTGGATTGAAGGTTAACCTAAGTCCAGTACCATTTAGTGTTCGTTTGGATCGCTCAAATAAAGGTGATTTTAGTTTAGTATACGGTGGCTGGATTGCGGATTACCCGGATCCAAGTAGTTTCTTAGATCTATTTGAAACTGGTAATTCTTATAATCGTGGTCATTACTCAAATCCTGAGTTTGACAAAAATGTTAAAGAAGCAAGTACAACAAATGTTAATAACCCAGAAAAGCGTTGGGATAACATGATTAATGCTGAGAAAATCATTAAAGAAGATATGGGGATTATTCCAGTATTACAAGAAGCAGAAGCTCATTTACGTTCTGAAAAAGTAAAAGGAGTAGTTGCTCACCCTGCTGGAGCAATGTATGACTACAAGTGGGCGTACAAAGTTAAATAGGGAAAGCTAGAAAGAGTATCAACTAAGAATAATAGTGTTCTTAGTTGATACCTTACTTTATAAAAAACTATTATCTTTTTGATTTTTCAAAGTTTAGATAGTTTATCTAAAGAAAAGAAAGATTTGTGTTGTTGGTTAAAGGAAATAAAAAATCCTATAACAAACTTGTTATAGGATTTTTTATATTAAACAAATAGGGCTAAGACAAAGCTAAGTACTAATAAAGTACCGCCGACTACTAACCAATAGGTTGGCTTTTTCTTAAAGATTTGAGAAAAAGGAATATAGTCTTTCGGTTCGTTTTTTCTTCTTCGTTGAATGAGTTGTTTCATGTTTTTTTGAAAGAAATCAAAAAAACCAGAAGACAAGATTGAAATACCTGCTCCAATAACGATAAAAACCAATGACACCATGAAAAAGCTATCAGAAAGGTTTCTTAGAGTTACTTCTTGTTGAATGATTAAATTAAATAAGGGAACACCTAAGATTAAGACACCTAGGCTGATACAAATTTTTTTTGAGACTGTCATAAAAAATATCCTTTTCTATTAAAATTGATAAATTAACTCTAATTCATTTATATAAAGATGTCAAAAGATTTAAAAGGGGGAAAAATAAATGAAAAATTTTGCAAAGTTTTTTTTAAAACGTGTAATGTTCATGCTAATTACATTATGGTTAATTTCAACAATTACATTTTTCTTGATGAAATTACTACCAGGTTCGCCTTATGCCAACCAAGAAAAGCTATCACCAGAACAAATTCAAATTTTGAATGAACAAGCAGGACTTGATAAGCCTGTGATTCAACAATACGGGATTTATATGGGAAATCTAGCCAAAGGAGATTTTGGGACAAGTTTCCAATTCAAAAATCAACCTGTATCTAAATTATTAAAAGAAAGAATCGGACCGTCACTTCAATTAGGGATTCAAGCTATTATATTTGGAACACTTGTAGGGATTATTCTAGGAGCTATTGCTGCTATGAGGCAAAATACGTGGGTCGATACACTAGCTACTCTGGTCGCCATACTGGGAAGGTCCATACCGAACTTTGTGTTTGCCGTTCTTCTCCAGTATGTGTTCGCTATTAAATTAGGTATTTTACCAATTGCTAAGTGGGATCAAGGATTTATTTCCACTATTTTACCAACCTTAGCCTTAGCTATGTCACCTTTAGCTGACTCGGCTCGTTTTATTCGAACAGAGATGGTTGAAGTATTAAGCAGTGATTATATTGAACTTGCAAGAGCAAAAGGATTAAGTCGAACACAAGTTGTATTTAGACACGGACTTAGAAACAGTTTGATTCCTCTTATTACGTTATTAGGACCTTTAGCTGTTGCGTTAATGACAGGTTCTCTTGTTGTTGAAAACATTTTTGCAATACCAGGAATTGGGGAGCAATTTGTTAAGTCGATTATGACAAATGACTATCCAACAATTATGGCCGTAACTATTCTATTTTCAACTATGTTAGTAGTTGTTATTTTAATTGTTGATTTACTTTACGGTATTGTGGATCCAAGAATCCGCGTTTCAGGAGGTGGCAAAGACTAATGGAAAGATTAGATATTAACAACATACCAAAAGAAAAATTTGAACCAATTTCGATTGATGATAATTTGGATCGCGAAAAAATTAGTGCGCCGTCTCTAAACTTTTTACAAGACTCTTGGAGACGATTGAAAAAAAATAAAGGTGCTGTTATTTCTTTAGTCCTTTTAATTATTATTAGTGTTTTAGCGTTTGGTTCAATCTGGGTATCACCTCATGATCCTACAAAACAAAATCCTAAACACATTAACTTACCTCCAAGAATTCCAGGTATTAGTATTGATGGGTTTAACGGGACAGCTGTTGTTGGTGGGAATCGAGTAGATAAATACGAGCAAGCTAAGGTACCAGATGATGTAAATTATTACTTAGGAACAGATGGCTTGGGACGTGATGAATTATCTCGTTTACTAATGGGAACAAGAATGTCTCTTATTATTGCCTTTGTAGCAGCATTTCTTGACTTAACCTTTGGGGTTATATACGGAATGATATCGGGCATGAAAGGCGGGCGAACGGATAACGTCATGCAGCGGATATTGGAAATTTTATCTGGTATCCCGAACTTAGTTGTGATGATTCTAATGTTAACCATCTTTAAACCGGGTATGATGTCGATTATTTTAGCGATGATTATTACAGGGTGGATTACGATGGCTCGGATTGTACGGGCGCAAACCTTGAAAATTAAAGATCAAGAATATGTACTGGCAGCGACTACCTTAGGGGTGTCAAAACCTAAAATTGCTTTGAAACACGTTTTACCAAATATTTCTGGTGTTATCATTGTTCAAATGATGTTTAGTATTCCTTCAGCTATTTTCTTTGAAGCCTTCTTAAGTTTCATTGGGTTAGGTTTAACACCTCCAACAGCTTCACTAGGAACACTTTTAAATGAAGGATATAAAACGTTTAGATTTTTACCTCACTTAATGTGGGCTCCAGCGATTACGTTATCAGTTATCATGATTTGCTTTAACTTATTAGCAGATGGCTTGCGTGACGCTTTTGACCCGAAAATGAATGATTAGGATGGTGATGACAAATGGAAAAAGTATTAGAAGTTAAAGACTTAAATATTTCGTTTGATACTTTTGCTGGTAAAGTTCACGCCATTCGTGGTGTTAATTTTGACTTACATAAAGGTGAAACGTTAGCGATTGTAGGGGAATCTGGTTCAGGAAAATCAGTAACAACTCGTACAATCATGAGACTTTTGGCGAATAATGCCAATATAGATGAGGGACAAATTCTCTTTAAAGGAGAAGATTTAGTCCACAAAACAGAAAAACAAATGCAATCTATTCGTGGGAAAGATATTGCGATGATCTTTCAGGATCCGATGACTTCACTTGATCCAACGATGAATATTGGTAATCAAGTCGCTGAATCATTAAGAAAGCATCGCAAAATTTCTAAAAAAGATGCTTTAGACCGTGCTCTAGATTTATTGAAATTAGTAGGTATTCCTAATGCTGAAAAACGATTAAAAAATTACCCACATCAATTTTCAGGTGGGCAACGTCAACGGATTGTTATTGCTATTGCTTTGATTTGTTATCCAGAAGTGTTGATCGCCGATGAGCCAACAACGGCATTAGATGTAACCATTCAAGCTCAAATTATTGATTTGATGAAAGACATCCAACAGAAAATTCAAACTTCTATTATTTTTATTACCCATGATTTAGGGGTAGTAGCTAATGTGGCTGATAGAGTAGCAGTAATGTATGGTGGACGAATTGTTGAAATTGGGACGTCAGATGAAATATTCTATAACCCACAACACCCTTATACATGGGGGTTATTAAGTTCAATGCCAACCCTTGAGACGAGTAACGAAAAACTTTACGCAATTCCAGGGTCACCACCAGATTTATTAGACCCACCAACAGGAGATGCTTTTTATCCTCGAAATGAATTTGCTATGCAGATTGATACAGAAGAAGTACCACCATTCTTTGATGTGTCGCCTACTCATAAGGCAGCGACTTGGTTATTAGCGCCTGGAGCTCCAAAGGTAGTGCCTCCTGCTGAAATTGTTCGACGAAGAGAAAAATACAAAGGACGTTTTGATGCGTAGAAAGAGGTGGGAATGATGGAAGCAACACAAGAAAAGAAATTACTATTAGAAGTGAATAATTTAAAGCAACATTTTAACGTTGGACGAGCTGATGAAGTAAAGGCCGTCGATGATATTAGTTTCTCTATTTATGAAGGAGAAACATTTGGTTTAGTAGGTGAGTCAGGTTGTGGTAAGTCAACAACGGGTAGAAGTATTATTCGTTTATACCACCCAACCAGTGGAGAAATTAAATTTGACGGGGAAGACGTGGCAAAAATCAAAGGACGTAAAGATTTAAGTCAATTTAGACGTGACGTTCAAATGATTTATCAAGATCCCTATGCTTCTTTAAATCCTCGAATGAAAGTTAAGGATATTATTGCTGAAGGGATAGATGTTCATGGTCTTGCTAAAAATGAGGAAGATCGAACTAAGCGAGTGAATGACTTATTAAAAACAGTAGGTTTAGATCCAAGTCACGGAACTCGTTACCCTCATGAGTTTTCTGGTGGTCAACGTCAACGGATTGGTATCGCAAGAGCCTTAGCAGTAGAACCAAAATTTATCATCTGTGATGAACCTATTTCAGCTCTTGACGTGTCTATTCAAGCTCAAGTAGTTAACTTATTACAAGAGCTACAGGAAAAAGAAAAATTAACTTATTTATTTATTGCCCATGACTTGTCTATGGTGAAATATATTAGCGACCGTATTGGGGTTATGTATTTTGGTAAGTTGGTAGAAGTAGGAACAGCTGCTGAGATTTATAACTATGGTCTTCATCCTTATACTGAAAGTTTACTTTCAGCGATTCCTTTACCTGATCCAGATTATGAACGTGAGCGTGTGCGTATTCTTTATGATCCTGTGATGAATGATGGTAAGGAACGATTCTTACGAGAAATCGCTCCAGGTCACTCTGTTTATTGTAGTGACGATGAAGTTGATATGTATCAAAAGAAACTCTCCCAAAAGAAAGATCAGTAGATAATTCCCCCATCTGCTGTTTCTTATAAATGAAAAAGACTGATTCTTAATTGAATGAGTCTTTTTTGCTTGAAGTCACTTTTCTTGTGAAATCAATTAAACCATGGTTTATTTATAGAAACGAGGTTAAAGTAACGTTGACGTAAAATTGCTAAACCTACCACATTTTTTGATAATATTATATAGATAAACGAACCTATAATGAACTGGGATAGTAGCTTATTTAGATGGTTTATCAGTAAAAAAACTAATATCATGAGTTATGTTATCACTCAATGTTCTTTGATTCGTAACAAATATTCATAAATAGCTCTATTTTTTTATCAGATTTTTCACAACCTTAAGAAAAGTTTGATAAGGCGGGTTTTTTAAAAAAGAGGTATAGTATGAACATAGAAGGAAATAACTAACTAACTTTAATAAATCGAATATAGAAAATATAGGGGGAAATTGTGATGAAAACAATTGGATATGTATACGCATCTAGCGAAGAAAGCTATGTAAAAGAACAAATAGAGGGATTAAAAAGCGTTAATATTGAAACAGTAACAGTTGAAGAAGAAATGAATGAAGGTATTAGTCAAAATGATGATGTCTTAAAAGAAATTGTTGCAACTTTAGGTTCTGGGGACGAACTAGTTGTTTATGAATTACGCTGTTTAGGAAAATCAATTATTCAATTAGCTGAATTTTTAGCTGAATTAAAAGAAAAAAACATACAATTAGTTGTGGTTAAAAAAGGAGCAGCGTACAGTGACATTGATGATGCACCTTACGTAGAAATGATCCTAAAAATCGCTGAAATGGAAAAAATGATTATTCGCGAAAGAACAACTAAAGGACTACAAGAAGCTCGCCGTAAAGGTCGTGTTGGTGGTCGTCCAAAAATTTCTGAAGAAACGATTGAACAAATTAGATTTTTATACAATAACAATCGCTACACATTGCGACAAATTGCTGAAGAGTGTAATATCTCTTTAGGAACTGCGTATAAATACGTACAAGAAAGATAAATTAAAAGACTGAGATGTTAGTAAATGCAATCACTAACATCTCAGTCCTTTTTTATTTTAGTTGTTCAAAATCATTGAAATATTGATGATAGCCTAAGTAAGAAGCAATCATTGTAGCAAATCCAGTTGTTGAAATTAACATAAACATTACAACAATTTGATAACGAATAGCAGTAGTAGGATCAATCCCAGCAAACATTAAACCACTCATCATACCCGGTAAACTAACTAAACCAACTGTTTTGGCACTATCAATACTTGGTTGCATAGCTGTTTTAATACTTTCCTTAATAATAGGAAGAGTTGCTTGCTTTTTAGTCGCTCCTAAGGCAAGTTTTTCTTGTACTTGTTGACGTTGATCAGTGAATTTTGAATTCATCGTACGATATCCAACACCAATCGCTGTCATGGCATTACTAGCAATCATTCCAGTGATTGGAACAATTTGAGAGGGCGTCCATTTTAAGGTACCAGAAAGCAGTAGAACAGTTAAAGAGAGAAAAGTCCCCATACTAATGGCAGCAAGAGAAATTTTAAAGCCATTTTCTAAATGTTTAGCTCTTTTGCCTGCGTTATATGCGGCATTAAAAATAATAAATAAGACCATTAAGCTTGTTACGATGGCATTGTCTAATTTAAAGATGGCGCTTAAAACATAACCGATAATGAATAATTGAATAACCGTACGAATTGCAGCAATGAAAATATCTTTTCCTAAGCCAAGTTTTTCTTTGTAATCAATTAATAAAGCAATAAATACCAAAGCACTGGCAAAAAGTAATGATAGATTTGAGATGTTTAAACTATTCATGAGTATCCTCCTTTAGTCGACCTTCTTCAATTACAAGTTGTCTTGGAGAAGATAAAAATTCGCTCTTATCATGAGTTACCCATAAGACAGTTAGATGGTCCTCTTGGTTTAACTTGACAATCATTTCCTTAATAATCCGACTATTTTCTTCATCTAAGGCACTTGTTACTTCGTCGAGTAGTAATAACTCAGGTGGAAATAGTAAGTTTCTAACAAAGGCAACGCGTTGTTTTTCTCCACCAGATAAATCAGTGACTTTTTTATCGATAAAACTTTTATCAAGTTGGACGCTTTCTAATAATGTAATCGCTCTAGATTCATCAAATGTTAAGTTACGAATCTCATAAGGGAAAATCAAGTTGTCCTTAACGGTTTCCCCAAACAAAACTGGATTTTGAAAAAAGTATGAAACGTCTTTACGATAGTCAGTGGGTGAGTAATCTTCGATTTTCTTTTCTTTGAAAATAATCTCTCCACTTGTTTTAGGAATCATTGTAGCAATTAATTTAAGTAAAGTACTTTTACCACTTCCTGAAGGACCACTAATGGTGATTAGCTCTCCTTTTTTGACGTCAAATGATATATCTGACAGAATGCATTTTTCTTCAGTTGAAAAATGCAGGTTTTTTATAGATAAAAATGTATCGTTCATATTGCTCCTCCTTATCATATCAATTTATACTATCATAGAAGTTATTCTCTATCTTTTAATGTGGCTTAACCGATAGTGAGAATCATAATCAATTGAAAAATGGCCTTTTCTTACAATTAAATAGGAATTAATAGAGAAAAAGAAGAAAAAAGTCACTAATATGTTGAAAGTCAAGCGGTGATAGAGTAGGATATCAAAGAAGGAATAAAAATAAATAAGTGAGGGATACCATGGAAACAAAAAATGAGCGTCCTATTGTCATTGGCGTGACAGGTGGTTCTGGTAGCGGAAAAACAAGTGTTAGTCGAGCTATTTTAAACGCATTGCCAAACCATTCGATTCTGCTGTTTGAACAAGATTCGTACTATAAGGATCAAAGTCATCTTTCATTTGAAGAGCGACTAAACACAAATTACGATCACCCATTGGCGTTTGATACTGATTTATTAATCGAGCACCTAAAAGATTTGATGTGTTATCAAAGCATTGATAAACCTATCTATGATTACGAAGCGCATACAAGATCAACAGAAGTGGCTCACCAAGAACCAAAAGAAGTAATTATCTTAGAAGGTATCTTAATCTTAGAAGATGAAAGACTAAGAGATTTAATGGATATTAAAGTTTATGTAGATACAGAAGATGATATTCGTATCATTCGTCGTATCAAACGAGATATTGAAGATCGTGGTCGTTCATTAGATTCAGTGATTGATCAATATTTAAGTGTTGTTAAACCAATGCATTCTCAATTTATCGAGCCAACGAAGAAGTATGCTGATGTCATCATACCTGAAGGTGGCAAGAACCAAGTTGCCATTGATTTATTAACAACTAAAGTTAGAAGTATTTTAGAAAATTAATTAGTATATAGGAGGAATTAACATGAGTCAATTTCCACAATTAAATTTAGAAGCAAGTAAAGTAACAGCAACAATCAAAACAAACCGTGGTGATATTAAAGTTGCTTTATTCCCAGAACAAGCACCTAAAACAGTTAAGAATTTTATCGAATTAGGTAAAAAAGGTTATTATGACGGTGTTATCTTCCATCGTATTATCCCTGATTTTATGATTCAAGGTGGAGACCCAACAGGAACAGGCATGGGTGGAGAAAGTATCTACGGAGAAAAATTTGAAGATGAGTTTTCACAAGAAGTATTTAACTTACGTGGAGCTTTATCAATGGCTAACGCTGGACCAAATACAAATGGAAGCCAATTCTTCATCGTTCAAAATCAAAATGTCCCAGCTAATATGCTAGGTCAATTAGAAGGTGCTGGTTTTCCAAGTGAAATCATTGAAGCATACAAAAACGGTGGTACACCATGGTTAGATTTCAAACATACGGTGTTTGGACATGTTATGGAAGGTATGGATGTTGTTGATGAAATGGCCTCTGTAAAAAGAGACGCTCAAGATCGCCCATTATATGATATTACAATCGACGCAATCGAAATTAACGAGTAAAAGATTAAGGACATTTTCTGTCCTTAGTCTTTTTTTATGTTAAAATATGTATGATTTGAATGGAGCTGATAGGATGGAATATAAAATCGGAATGGTTATCAATGGAAAAATAACAGGTATCCAGCCATACGGAGCCTTTGTATCATTAGACAATAACCAGCAAGGACTGATTCATGTGTCAGAAGTGAAGCATGGATTTATTAAAAATATTGCAGATGAATTAGAAGTTGGTCAAAAAGTAACAGTTAAAATCATTGATATTGATGAATATACTCAAAAGATTAGTTTATCCCTCAGAGTGTTACAACCTGCACCGCCAGTAGCTTATAGAAAGAAAAAATTCTTCACGAATAAGAATAAAAAAATAGGTTTCGCAACGATTGAAGACAAATTAGATGAATGGATCGATGAAGCTTTAAAAGAAACATTGTAAAGTAACAGATTTTTTTCAGAAAATATGGTATAATTAAATTTGTCGAAAATTAACACGTTAAACATTAAAACTTAAGAGGTGGAATATGTTGGAACAAGTAAAAGTTGCTGGAACAGTTATTCTTAATCAAGAAGATGGACATAAAAAATTTCTTGTTAAAAAAGAAAACAGCCAAGTAGAGTTTGTTATGACAAAAGTAGATAATGAATACACAAGTTTAGCTTGTATATTAAATGAATTCAGAGATGAGGTTCATCTGGATACGAGTAGCATGGAACTAGTTGAGTTAACTAGTGTGTATTTTGGAGAGTTGAAAATGCCACTTTTTGTTTTTAGTTTAGATGAAGACAAAGATGATCTTAATATAGAAGAAAATGTTTTTTCTTGGGAAGATCCTAAAACCTTAAGAGAAGTCTTGAAGAATTTCGAGATTAGTGGAGTACCATATTTAAGTTGAAAAAATTGCTAAGTTTTAGTTGACTTAGCTTTTTTTATTTGTTACTATATAAAAGTTGTTTGATATTGATTCGTAACAAATTGTAACGAAAAAGAAATTCAAAAAACATGTTGACACATTATTGTAATCATGTTATTATTATTGAGTTGGAAAAACAACAACTGATAGATCTTTGAAAACTGAA
>NZ_JAFLVX010000008.1 GCF_017316185.1 Candidatus Vagococcus giribetii
TACTTTGTCTACAGTCTGAAGTGAGACATAGAGGACACCTCTTATGTCTCACTTTTTTTTATTTGCGGTAAAAATAATTAACGTATTCCAGTAAATGGAGTAGTTCTTCGATTTCAGCGTTTAATTTAAGACCCACAGAAGTGTCTTTAACGAGTTTACGCTTGACTGGGCGGTCTACAAGGCGCTTCATGGATAATATGTCATCTTGCTCCTCAATCACCTGTCTAACGGAAGAAAAGGGCTTGTGAGCGACTAATTGCATGCCGTATGAGTTATATAAAAGAGTATACCCAGCTAAACCAGTTGTTTTTTGGTAAGGTTTTGAAAAACCGCCATCAATGACAACTAATTTACCATTAGCTTTGATTGGATTTTCTCCTTTGATTTCTTTGATAGGTGTATGTCCATTGATTAAGTGGCTATCTGGACCGTATAAGCCGAATTCTTGTAAGATGTCAGTAATGGTTTCTTCTTGTTCTCTTAAGGAGTAGTAGGCATTTTTTTCCTCTGTATGGGTGTTTTTCTCGTGAATAAAATACCTTTCAAAGGTAGTCATTTCTTTTTTACCAAAAAGAGAAGAAGATTCACCAGACCATAAATACCAAAGAGAATCTGTTTCATAGTCGTCTGGAATAAATGGGTTTTGGTAAGCTTTTCGTAAAGCTGTTTCGAAAAAATCTAACAAGGCTTTACCCTGATAAGTTGTATTATTAAGCTGGATAGATTGGAAACTACCATCTTCGTTTAAAGGGACACAACCGTGAATTAATAAATTTTCGTTATGAACGAGATACATGCTTCCTTTTTCGAGTAGAAAATTCATGTGACGTTTTAATTTCTCTGAATGAATGAAATTATGGAGTAGTCTTTGGATGACTTCTAGCTCTTCTTGGGTTAATTCAGAAGGGTTCTCTGGATCAACTGTTTTAAAACAAGTATCGTGAAGAGGGTAAGTCTGTCCTTTAATAGTGACTGTTTGTTCTTTAAAATTTGTGTGACTAAGGAGTAAACGGTGCTCCATCATAAATTCAGGACGTCTTCTAACGAGTTGCTCTTCTAATTTAAATTGAAGAATAGCCGCAGCTTGGTGGATTTTAGTTGTTTCTAAAATCTCTTCTTGGCTAAGAGTATGATCGTTATCAAGTTTAGGTCTAAAAGCAGGATTGTCTTCATAATATTTTTCGGCATAAGTGAGTAAAGGTCTCAAGTTAATACCATAAGTGTCTTCTATGATAGATAGGTTGTTATATCTAGCTGAAATTCGAATGGTATTCATCATGCAAATAGGAGATCCTGCAGCAGCGCCAATCCAAATAATATCATGATTTCCCCACTGGATATCGACTGAATGATGCGTCATTAAACGCTCAATAATATTATCAGGTTCAGGCCCTCTGTCGTAAATATCTCCAACTACATGAAGATGATCCACAACTAGTCGTTGAATGATATAACTTAAATCAATGATGAGATTCTCTGCTTGGTTTAATGAAATAATGTTATCAATAATTTGATGGGTATATTGTTGCTTATCGTTGTGAGCGTTTGTCTCAGATAATAATTCTTCAATAATATAAGAAAAGCGTTTTGGAAAAGTCTTTCTTAGTTTAGAACGTGTATATTTAGACGAACAGAAACGTATGACTTGGATTAAATGATCAATGGTCTGTTTGTACCATTGTGTTGGTTGCTCTAGGGTAAGAACTTTGAGCCTTTTTTCAGGATAATAAATAAGTGTAGCAAGCTCGTTTTGTTCTTTGGTAGAAAGTTGCTGATGAAATAATTCTCTGATTTTTTCTTTGATATTGCCAGAGCCATTTCTTAAAATATGTTGAAAGGCACTGTACTCTCCGTGTAAATCGCTGACAAAATGTTCGGTTCCTTTAGGTAAATCAAGAATTGCTTTTAAGTTGATAATCTCACTAACAATCTCTTCAGACGTATTAAATTTTGTGCTTAACAGGTCAAAATACTTATCCTTTTTCATCATTTTATAAATATACCTCTATTAGTTTTTAATGTAATGATAGAATAATATAGTTGTTTAGTCAAATCTATACCAATTTTAAAAAATGAATTTTAAATTGTGTTATTCATGAAAACTTTGTATAATCAACAAGGAAATTATAGGAAGGATGAGAAGATGAGAAATGAAATGATGCATCGTCCGGTTTTAAAGGATGAGGTATTGGAATTAGTCAGAGATAGACAAAAGAAAGTACCAGGTGCTCTTGGAAAAATTCAAGAACAAGCAACAATAGATAATGTACCGATTATTCCAAATGAAACAGCTAGTTTTTTACGTTTCTTTTTAAAACAAATAAAGGCAAAAAAAGCCCTTGAAGTAGGAACAGCTATTGGTTTTTCTGCTAGCTTGATGCTAGACGCTATGGGGGAAGGCTCTCATGTAACGACAATTGATCGTTTTGATGTGATGATTAGAAAAGCTAAAGCGAATTTTGAAGATTTAGGTGTAGCGGACCAAGTTACTTTGTTAGAAGGAGACGCTAAAGAAGTATTACCTACGATTGATGACACGTTTGATTTTATTTTTATGGATAGTGCTAAATCTAAATACATCGAATTTTTACCAGAGTGTTTGAGATTATTAAAGGTAGATGGGGTATTGATGATTGATGATGTGTTCCAAGCGGGAACGGTTATGCATGACATTAAAGAAATTCCTAAAAGTCAAAGAACTATTTATCGTAAATTAAATCAATTGTACGATGTCGTGTTAAATCATCCTGACTTAACAGTTACTATCTTACCTTTAGGTGATGGAGTGTTAATGATATCTAAAGATGTGGAAGATATTAAATTATAAAAAAGAAACACAAAAAAATCCCAAGACATTCTGTCTTGGGATTACTTGTTTTTAAAATAACGTCGCAGAAGGGATTCGAACCCCTGACCGTTCGCTTAGAAGGCGAATGCTCTATCCAGCTGAGCTACTGCGACTGGTTTGCTTTAAGCAACATGAATATCATAATAAACTTTTGAGGATTAGTCAACCTTTTATTTAAAAAAATTTAAAAATAACTTAAGGCAAAAAAACCGCATTTATTAAAAAGAGGAATAAATAGATAATAAATCAAAAATGAGTTAAATTACTAGACAAAAAGATATGATGTGATATATAATCGTTTAGTGTTATTAGAAGTTGTGGGAGACTATCTTATATCAACAAATTATATTAATTTAGTTAAGGGGAAGAATAATAATGGGGAAAATTGATCCACGAGTAGTAAAAACTCGTAAAAAATTAAGACAAGCATTTTTAGATTTGTTAAAAACACGTCAATTGATGGAAATGAATATTAAAGATTTAACAAATCAAGCCGGTGTTACAAGAGGAACTTTTTATCTACACTATCGTGATAAAGATACTTTTGTTGAAACAATCATGGAAGAAATTATTGAAGATTTCTACGATCATGTTGTTGAGTACGTACCTTTTGAGGGAGACTCAAACAAAATGGTTCCAAAAATTGTATTAGATAAAGTATTTGATTACATTGGTGAGTCACCTGAGTTTTTTGTTACATTGCTTAAAGAAAATGATGCAGATGAGTATCGCTTGTTATTTAGTGATAAAATGTACGACTACATTTTAGAACATGTTAGCTACGGTAACTCAATTCCAGTAAGAAAAACACCAAAAGAATTATTAAATAACTTTTTAGTGTACGCATTACTAGGTATAGCCGATGCCTGGGTTGTTGAAGGAAAAATTTACGCTAATCATTATATGGCGACAAACGTTTCAAAACTATTCCGTTCTGAACTATTCGTTGAGATTGGTTTAGAAGATTTCTTTGTTGCAAAAATGGATTAAATTAAAGAAGAAAATCAGGAGCAAATTATTGTTGACCTGGTTTTCTTTTTTTGGTATTATATTAATGTTGTATTTGTGTGCACCACAACTACAACCGCGCAAACTAAGTATTCAGTTCATACAATCTGTATGGCGCTTAAGCTGGCGAGTCTAAGTAAAAAGAAGGAGGTGCGAAGCAAACATGTACGCTATTATTAAAACTGGTGGTAAACAATTAAAAGTTGAAGTAGGTCAAGCTATCTACGTTGAGAAATTAAACGTTGAAGCTGGCGAAAAAGTTGTGTTTGATGAAGTCATTTTAGTAGGTGGAGAGTCAACAAAGATTGGTGCTCCAACTGTTGAAGCTGCAACTGTTGAAGGAACTGTTGAAAAACAAGGAAAACAAAAGAAAGTTGTTACTTACAAATATAAAGCTAAAAAAGATTCACATCGTAAACAAGGACATCGTCAACCTTACACTAAAGTAATGATCGATGCGATTAACGCTTAATTAAGAATTTTAGAAAGTTGGTATCTCGATGATTGAAGCTACTTTTAAACAAAAAGATAATGACCACATTATTTCTTTTGAAATGACTGGGCATGCTGATTTTGCTGAAGTAGGTTCAGATATTGTTTGCGCAGCAGCTTCTAGTTTATCTATTAATGCTGTCAATAGTATCGAGCAATTAGCTGGTTATCAACCAATTGTAGAAGTAGAAGATGGGTATCTGTATGTAGAGCCGTTATCAGAGTTGTCTGATAAACAGTTAGATGTGACACATATTTTATTAACTAGTCTATTAATAGGTTTGAAAGATATCGAAGAAGAATATAGAGATTATATTCAAGTGAAGACTATATAGAGGAGGTGCTTTACTCATGTTAAAAATGAATTTACAATTATTCGCTCATAAAAAAGCTGGTGGTTCTTCTGCCAATGGTCGTGATTCACAATCAAAACGTTTAGGTGCTAAACGTGCTGATGGACAAACTGTTTCAGGTGGTTCAATTTTATACCGTCAACGCGGTACTAAAATTTACCCAGGATTAAACGTTGGCCGTGGTGGAGATGATACATTATACGCTAAAGTTGAAGGTGTGGTACGTTTCGAACGTAAAGGCCGCGACAAAACTCAAGTATCTGTATACCCAATCGCTAAATAATTCAATAAAAGCAATCCATTTTTAATGGGTTGCTTTTTTATTTTTTTCAAGGGGGCATCGGTTTAATTTATGGGCACCTTTTGATATAATAAAAAGTGAGTTAATGTGAAAGGAAGGTTTTGAGATGATAAATCGCGTGGATAAATTAAGAGAAAAAATGAAAGCAGAAGGGATTGCTTCATTTTTAATAACAAGTCCTTATAATTTAAGATATTTAACAGGGTTTACGGGAACAACAGGTGTGGCTTTAATTGGTTTAGAAGAAGCGTTCTTTATTACAGATTTTAGATACACAGAACAAGCTGCTAAACAATGTGTTGGTTATGAAATCGTTAAAAATGTGGGTCCTATTTTAGAAGTAGTGGCAGATTTAGTTGAAAGTAAGACGATTGAAAACTTAGCTTTTGAAGAATCATTTGTTGCCTTCAAACAATATGTTGAGTTAGAAACATTATTAGAAGTCGATTTAATTCCTGTTTCAGGTATGATTGAAGAACTAAGAGAAATCAAAGATGAGTCAGAAATTGCAATTGTTGAAAAAGCTTGTGAGATTGCAGATAAAGCATTCTCTCATATTTTAACGTACATCAAACCAGGTATGACAGAAATCCAAGTGGCTAATGAATTAGATTTTTACATGAGATCTCTAGGAGCGAGTGGCGTTTCTTTTGAAACAATCGTTGCAAGTGGTTTACGTTCAGCGATGCCTCATGGTGTAGCTAGTGACAAAGTGATTGAGCAAGGCGACATGATTACAATTGACTTTGGTTGTTACTACAATGGCTATGTATCAGATATGACAAGAACAATTTCCTTAGGTGAACCAAGTGATAAATTAAGAGAAATTTATGAAATCGTTAAAGAAGCACAACAACGTGTATTAGATGCTGCTAAGCCAGGTATGTCAGGAATTGAATTAGATGCTATTGCTAGAGATTATATTGCTTCAAAAGGTTACGGAGAAGCTTTTGGTCACTCAACAGGTCACGGGATTGGTTTAGAAATTCACGAAGGACCAAATGTATCTAAGTTAGCTGAAAAAGCATTCGTTCCAGGAAATATTATCACGAATGAACCAGGTATCTACTTACCAGGTATTGGTGGGGTTCGTATTGAAGATGATATGTTAGTGACAGAGAATGGCATTAAGAGATTGACACATTCTGAAAAAGAGCTTATTATTTTATAGGATAGGAATCGTTCGCTTATTTACATAAAGTGAACAGTCAGGAGGTAGTGCATGATATCAGTAAATGACTTGAAAACAGGCTTAACAATTGAAGTTGATGGCAATATTTTTCGTGTGATTGAATTTCAACATGTGAAACCGGGTAAAGGTGCAGCTTTCGTTCGTACTAAATTGAAAAATTTAAGAAACGGAAATATCGCTGAAAAAACATTCCGTGGTGGAGAAAAAGTAGCCAAAGCTCAAATTGATAACCATAAAATGCAATATTTATATGAATCTGCTGGAAACCATGTATTCATGGACTTGAGTACTTACGAGCAAATCGAGTTACCAGGAGAAGTGATTGAGGAAGAGTTAAAATACTTACTTGAAAACAGTGAATGTAATATTGTGATGTATGGCTCAGAAACATTAGGAGTTGATTTACCTAATACAGTTGAGTTAAATGTAAAAGAAACAGAACCAGGTATTCGTGGAGATACGTCTTCAGGTGGGACAAAACCTGCTGTTATGGAAACTGGTTTAGTGGTACAAGTACCATTCTTTATTAATGCAGACGACCGTTTAATCATTAACACAAATGACGGTTCATACGTTTCTAGAGCGTAAAAAACTGAAGGAGGAAAGACCGATGGCAGAAAATAAAAATTTAGTCCTAAGCAGCAATAATCAAGAAATTGGTGGAGAAATTGTGGTTGCTCCTGAAGTGGTAGAAATTATTGTAGGGATAGCAGCATCTAAAGTAGATGGTGTGTACGCTATGCGTGGTAACTTAGCATCAAACGTAACAGAATTATTTGGTGGTTCAGCTCATGATAAGGGAGTTTACCTTAAAAATGATGAAGGTAGTATCAAAATCGATTTATTCTGTTACTTGAATTATGGGGTATCAGTCCCTAAAGTTGCGATGGATATGCAAGAAAAAGTGAAACAACAAGTTCTTTATATGACTGATTTGGAAATTTCAGAAGTGAATGTACACGTTGTAGGAGTTGTTCCTGAAAAAGTGGCATTACCAGATTTAGACGAGTTGTTTGATTCAGAAGATGAGGAAGAATAGAGTGGAGTTAACTAGACACCAATTAAGAGAAGTCGCTTTTCAAGTAAGTTTTTCTATGTTATATAGTGAAGATGTGACTATACATCAAAGCATTGAAAATGTATTAGACTTATACGAAGGCCAAGAAAACAGTGAAATTCCTCAATATGTGGAGTTAGTAGTAACAGGTGTGAAAGAACACCAAGCAGAATTAGATACATTGATTGAAAAACATTTAAAACGTTGGAAAGTCAATCGTATTGCCAAAACAGACTTAGTTATTTTAAGATTAGCTCTATTTGAAATGCTTTATGTGTCAGATATTCCGCATAAAGTATCTTTAAACGAAGCCTTAGAATTAGCGAAGACTTTTAGTGATGATGAATCTCGTCGTTTTATTAACGGTGTGTTATCATCAGCGATGAATGAAATGGACTCAAGTAATTAATGTTACTTGAGTTTTTTGTTTGTTTCGAGAGTCCTTTTTTTATGCTAAAATGAAGTCATGTGTGAATAAATGTGGAGGTGTTTTTGTGGGAACAAAATTAGATGGTCGAGCTTTAGCTGATAAGCTACAAGAAAGCTTAAAGCAGGAAGTTTCTCAGTGGAAAGAAGAAGGAAAAAGACTTCCAAAACTTGTTGTGGTGCTTGTTGGTGATGATGTTGGTAGCCAAGTTTATGTTCGTAATAAAGAAAGAGCAGCTCAAAAAATAGGCTTTTATTCACAAGTGGATCGTTTAGAAGAAACGGTTTCTGAAGAAGCATTATTGAATTTAATTCAAGAGTATAATCAAGATACAAGTGTAGACGGTATTTTAGTTCAGTTGCCGCTACCTAAACACATAGATGAAGAAAAAATAATCATGGCAATTGATGCAAAAAAAGACGTAGATGGTTTCCACCCATTAAATATGGGGAAACTATTTGTAGGGCAACCAGATAAAATGCCTTGTACTCCTTTTGGAATCATTCGCCTGTTAAAAGAGTACAACATTGAGATGTCTGGTAAACATGCTGTTGTGATTGGTAGAAGTAA
Source organism: Candidatus Vagococcus giribetii (assembly GCF_017316185.1). Lineage (GTDB taxonomy): Bacteria > Bacillota > Bacilli > Lactobacillales > Vagococcaceae > Vagococcus > Vagococcus giribetii. The sequence continues at coordinate 8,249 of NZ_JAFLVX010000008.1, forward strand.
CATTGTAGGAAAACCAATGGCTCATTTATTACTAATGGAAGATGCGACTGTAACAATTACTCACTCTAGAACAAAGAACTTAAAAGAGTTAACGAAACAAGCGGATATTGTTGTTGTGGCAATTGGTCGAGGTGAATTTTTAACAGCTGATTATATCAAAGGAGGAGCCGTTGTAGTCGATGTGGGTATGAATCGACATGCAGATGGTCATTTGGTTGGCGATGTTAAATTTGATGAAGTGAGTGAAAAGGCAAGTTTTATTACACCAGTTCCTGGAGGAGTTGGTCCTATGACTATTAGTATGTTGATGGAGCAGACAGTTGCCAATAGAAGAGAAGATTAAAAGGAACGTGAAATGATGACGGAACAATATTTAACAGTCACTGCCCTAACCAAATATTTAAAACGAAAATTTGAAGCGGACCCTTATTTAGAGAGAGTTTTCTTAACAGGAGAAATCTCAAATTTTCGAATGAGACCCAATGCCCATCAATATTTTAGTTTAAAAGATACACAAGCTAAAATCTCGGCGATAATGTTTAAAGGAGCCTTCAATCAATTAAAATTTCAACCTGAGGAAGGTATGAAAGTATTGGTTATTGGAAGAATCTCTTTATATGAGCCGGGGGGGAGTTACCAAATATATATCGAGCATATGGAACCTGATGGTGTGGGAGCTTTATACCAAGCTCTTGAAAAAAGCAAGCAAGCGTTGTTAAAGGAAGGTCTTTTTAAAGACGAATTTAAGCAACCTTTAGTTAAATATCCCAAAAGAATCGCAGTTATTACAAGTCCAAGTGGCGCTGTGGTCAGAGATATTATCACAACCATCAAAAGGCGTTATCCGATTGTCCAATTAGTTGTTTTTCCTACTTTAGTGCAAGGGGACAAAGCTGCTGATGATATTGTTAAACGAATTAAAGAAGTAGATAAAATAGGTGATTTTGATACGATGATAGTCGGTCGAGGTGGTGGCTCGATTGAAGATTTATGGCCCTTTAATGAAGAGCGAGTGGTTAGAACTATCTTTGAAGCAAGAACGCCGATTGTTTCTTCCGTTGGTCATGAAACAGATGTGACTTTAGCGGATTTAGTAGCTGATGTAAGAGCTGCTACACCAACTGCGGCAGCTGAGTTAGCTACGCCTGTTTTACGTGAAGAAATCTTAAAGATCAAAGAAAAAGAAAATCGCTTGATTCAAGGTGTCTCTCATCAAATTCAACATAAAAAACAAAGATATCAACACCTAGGAGAATCTTTTGTGTTTAAACAACCTAAACGTTTGTATGAGGCTTTTTCAATTCAGCTAGATACACTGAATAGACGTTTAGAGCATAGTTTAAAACTTGAAATTCAAGAAAAAAATAAAAAATTCTTGCTTTTAGAGAAGAAGTTAGAAGCACAACAGTTAAGTGAGCGACTTAGTTTACTTAATCAACAAATGACGTATTTAGACGAAGCGTTGACTAAAAATATGGCTCAACTAATGAGTGATAAAAAAAGACAATTAGGACAGACTATGGTGAGTTTAGATTTACTAAGTCCATTACAGACTATGTTACGTGGCTATAGCTATGTTACTGTGAATGATCATATTATTAAATCAATCGACTCTGTGGCTAAAGATGATAAGATATCAATTCATTTGTCAGACGGAATTGTTGAAGCAGTCGTGGAAGAAGTATCGAAGGAGGAAGAAAAATAAATGGTTAAAGAGAAAAAACAAAGCTTTGAAGAAGCTATGGCAGATTTAGAAGTCATTGTTAAACAATTAGAAACAGGGGAAGTTCCTTTAGAAGAAGCTTTAGAAAAATTTCAAAAAGGAATGGCGTTAAGTAAAGCGTGTCAAGATACCTTAACAAAAGCAGAAGAAACGTTGACTAAGATTATGTCAAATGATGGTACTGAAATACCTTTTGAAGAAGTAGGAGACTAATATGGCCAACTACAAAGAATTTTCTAAGCAAAATATACCAGTGATTAATCAAAAAATGTATGATTTTTTAGAAGAAGCTAGTGAATCAGATGTCTTATTTGATAGTATGGTGTATTCACTAGATGCAGGTGGTAAACGATTTAGACCTTTATTACTACTTGCAACTGTGTCGTTCTTTGGTCAATCGCTTGAAAATGCTCATTACGAAGTAGCAGCTGCTTTAGAGATGATTCACACGTATTCGTTGATACATGATGATTTACCTGCTATGGATGATGATGACTTAAGACGTGGTAAGCCAACGAACCATAAAGTACATGGGGAAGCTTTGGCGATTCTTGCAGGAGATTCTTTATTAACAGAAGCTTTCGCTTTAGTGGCTTCAATGGAAATTGATAGTAGTGTGAAAATTGAGTTGATTCGCTTATTGGCTAAAGCATCAGGTTCTGAAGGAATGATTGCAGGACAAGTAGAAGATGTATTAGGCGAAGGTAAGAAGATTACCTTAAGAGAATTACAAAAAATGCACTACAAGAAGACAGGTATGTTAATTCAGTTTGCTGTTGAAGCAGGTGTCTTAATGTGTTCTCAATCTTTTGAAATGAAAAAATGGTTATTAGAGTATGCCCAAAATATCGGTATTGCGTTTCAAATTAGAGATGATTTATTAGATGTTTTAGGGGATGAAAAGAAAATAGGAAAAAAAACAGGAGCAGATGAAGCTCATAATAAAAATACTTACGTATCTTTACTAGGAATAGAAGGAGCTACTAAGGCTTTTGAAAATCATTGTGAGCTAGCAACAGAGTCACTGAAAAAAGCAAAAGATATGTTGAATCAAACAGAAGAACAAACATTATTAGAAATGATAATAGAAGAGTTGAAGGTAATCTAATGGGTGAAAAAATAGGAAAAGAACGAGTAGATGTGTTACTAGTTCAACAAGGATTAAGTGAAACAAGAGAAAAAGCTAAGCGTAATGTAATGGCAGGTTTAGTGTGTGATGAGAAAAACATACGATACGATAAACCAGGAGAAAAAATACCAGTTGATACAGTGCTTAGACTAAAAGGACAAGCTTTAAAATATGTGTCTCGTGGTGGATTGAAGTTAGAAAAAGCGATGACTGCTTTTTCAATTGATTTTACAGGAAGAACGTTACTAGATATTGGTTCATCGACAGGTGGCTTTACTGATGTAGCGCTTCAAAATGGAGCGAAAATGAGTTACGCCTTAGATGTAGGTTCTAACCAACTTGCTTGGAAATTAAGACAAGATGAACGTGTTGAAGTAATGGAAAAAACTAATTTCCGTTATTCAAAATTAGAAGACTTTACCAAAGGGCAGCCAAATATTGCCACTATTGATGTCTCTTTTATTTCGTTGAAGCTTATTTTACCTGTCTTAAAAGAAATATTAGCTAGTGATGGAGAAGTGGTAGCTCTTATTAAACCTCAATTTGAAGCAGGTAGAGAACAAGTTGGGAAAAAAGGCATTATTCGTGATAAAAAGGTCCATTTATCTGTTTTATTAGAGGTGTTGGAGTTTGTTCAAAGATTTGGTTTTGATGTGGTGGCTCTAGATTATTCACCTATTACAGGTGGAGATGGAAATATTGAATTTTTAGCGCACTTGAAACCAGTTAAAGAAGGCTTAGGAAGCTTTTTAAGTCCAGTGACAGCAGAAGAAATAGTAGAAAAATCTCACTCAAGACTAGCGTAAGGTAATTATTGGAGGGAATAACATGAGAAAAAAAGAGAGACAACGTTGGATTTCGAAAATTATTAAAGAGAATGATGTTATTAAGCAAGAAGACTTAGTCGCTTTACTCATTGAAAATAATATTCCTGTTACCCAAGCGACTGTGTCTAGAGACATTAAAGAGATGAAGTTAATCAAAGTGTTAAATGACAATCATGTGTATCGTTATAGTTTACCTCATAATGACAACTCAGAAGAGACACGTCTAGAGAAATTACTAACTAAATCTTTTGTCCGAATGGAAAGAATGGACAATTTATTATCAGTTGTCGTAAAACCTGGAAGTGGTTTTGCTTTAGGTGGTTTGATTGAAACCGTGTATCCTGAGTATTTATTTACTGTGATGTCTAACGACGATAAAGTGTTAATCATTACGCGAGAAGACGCGGGTGCTATTGACATACAAGAGAAGATAGAAGAAATCGTAGAATAAGAAGGTGATGTTGAGATGATACAAGAATTATCTGTTCATGATTTTGCTATTATTTCCAGTTTGAATATTGAATTCAAAGATGGAATGACTGTTTTGACTGGGGAAACAGGTGCGGGAAAATCAATTATTATTGATGCTATGGGATTGTTAGTAGGCGGAAGAGGCTCGAGTGACTTTATTCGTGATGGTATGGATAAGTGTCGTATTGAAGGCTCATTTTACGTAGAAAACAAAGAAGAAATAGAAAAATATCTTGAAGCAATCGGGATTGAGATGACAGATGATTTATTGGTAATCCAACGTGAGATTTTTAGAAGTGGCCGTAATAATTGTCGAATCAATGGGCAGTTAGTTAATACAAAATTATTACGTGAAGTGGGACATTTTTTAGTTGATATTCATGGGCAAAATGAGCATCAAGAATTGATGAACCCGAGTCAACACTTGGATCTATTAGATAACTTTGGTGCTAGTCACTTGGCTCATCTTTCTTCTGATTATAAAGAGCACTTCAAAAACTATCAGGAGTTGCGACACGAAGTAGAACAATTTTATGAAAATGAGCAAGAGTATGTGCAACGCATGGATATGCTTCGTTTTCAATATGATGAGATTGAATCAGCCCAACTTGTGTCAGGAGAAGAAGCGGTACTTCTTGAAGAACGTAAGAAATTACTAAGTTTTCAACAAATTACAGATGCCTTGAAAAATACGTATCAATACCTAAATGGAGAAGAAAGCCAAACCCTTGATGCGGTAGCTCAGAGCATGAGTGAAATGGCGAGTATTGAAGAATTAGATGATTCATATAAAGAAGCTTCAGATTTAATCCAAACAGGTTATTATTCGTTACAAGAAGCTCTAGGTAGTGTCACAGCGTTGATGGATACCTTGGAGTTAGATGAAGAGCGACTTAATGAGGTTGATAGCCGTCTAGATGTGATTCGTCAATTGAAACGTAAATACGGAGAAACTGTTGAAAATATTTTGACTTATTTTGAGACTATTTCAGAAGAGTTATCTCAAAGTGAAACAGATTCAATGGACATTGATCACTTAGAAAAAGCATTACAAAAAGAGGAAAAAGAGTTAACTCGTTTAGCTGAACTACTTTCAAAAGAACGTCACGATATTGCTAAACAACTTGAAACGGATATCTTAAAAGAATTGAAAAGTTTGTTTATGGAGAATACACAATTCAAGGTGGTATTTGAACCTTTAGTAGAATTTCATTCGTTTGGTAAAGACAAGGTGGAATTTTTCATTTCTGCCAATGTGGGAGAAGAACTAAAACCTTTAGCAAAAGTTGTTTCAGGTGGTGAGTTATCTCGTGTGATGCTAGCGATTAAAACCATCTTTTCTAAAACTCAGGGCATTACAAGTATTGTATTTGATGAAGTAGATACAGGTGTGAGTGGTCGAGTAGCTCAAGCGATTGCTGAGAAGATTCATGAAATTGGAAAAAATTCTCAAGTTTTATGTATTACGCATTTGCCTCAAGTAGCTGCTATATCAGACACACAATATTTCATTAAAAAAGAAATTAAAGATAATAGAACTGAGACGACAGTAAAAGAATTAACAGAAGAAGAGCGTGTTAACGAAATAGCACGTATGCTGTCAGGAGCAGAAGTGACACCATTAACCTTAGATCATGCTAAAGAATTATTGTCACTGGCAAAAAAATAAAGTGCATAAAAAGAGCCTAACTCCTTTTTGGTGAGTAGGCTCTTTTGTTTTATTAGTTGATGTAGTCGTAGCTTATAACATTCCTAAACTTGCTAAAGCGCCAAGGATAGTTCCGCCAACCATTGCAATTAGCATAACCCAGATAACGACTTTAGTGATTTTAGAAAAAGTGCTTTTTTCTTTTTTATCCATTGTGTTTACACGTCCTTAATATGTCTTGAATGTATCTAGTTTACACTGAAAGCCTTATAAAATTCAAGTTATAATCCTTACAAATAAAAAGGTGTGATTGAATCCCTTAACTAGATGATTTATAATAGATAGGAAAATTAAAAACAAAGAGCATTTCCCATGTAATGTTTGTTACAAAGAAGTAGTGTAACGTTTTGTAGTTGTTATTCGTTTGACATCTACCTAATATATACTGTAAGAGTCTTAGTAACATGTGTTAAAGGATGCGAAGGAGTACATCTATGGCCACATTTACAGTAAGTACCTTTTTATGGTATTTATATCCAGTCGTATTAATATTTGTTTGTTCGATTCTTGTCAAAAAAACTAAAATAAACATTAAATACGGCGTTAAAGCACCTGATATTGCTACGCCTTTATTATTAGTAGGTATCCACTATTTGTCAAAAGGAACTTTTGGAGAAAGTTTTTTACCTTATACGTTGTTGATTGTCCTGTTAGTGTCAATGCTAATAGCCGTTTTTCAAGCGTATCAGTTTAAAGAAATAAAGTATAAACGTTATATCAAAATGGTATGGCGAATAACTTTCTTGATAACCTTATTGATTTACTTCCTATTAATATTAGTCAGTATCTTCATGTTTCTTAAATAAAACTAAGACAATAACTAGTAAAGTTACTATTATTGTCTTTTTTGTTTGCTGTTTTCTAACAAGGAATACCAAAGTCAATTTTTTTCTTAATAGTGTGGTAGAAAGTGGGGGAATGTGGTAGACTAGTTCTAGTAAGTGGTGATCTGAGGTGACCTTATATGTTAATGGGTGAATATCAACATAATATTGACTCAAAAGGGCGTCTAATTGTTCCGTCAAAATTGCGAGAAAGCTTAGGAGAAAAGTTTATCGTAACAAGAGGAATGGATGGATGTTTATTTGGTTATCCGATGGAAGAATGGGCAATCTTAGAAGAAAAAATGAAAGATATGCCATTATCAAAAAAAGAAGCTAGAACATTTGTCCGCTTCTTTTATTCTGCTGCTACTGAATGTGAAATAGACAAACAAGGACGTATTAATGTCCCTGGAAATTTAAGAAAATACGCACAATTAGAAAAGCCGTGTATCATTATTGGAGTTTCAAACCGTATTGAGGTTTGGAGCGAGGAACGTTGGAATGAATTCTCTCAAGATGCAGAAGAGAATTTTGATGATATTGCTGAAACGATGATTGATTTTGGTTTTTAAAATAAAAGGTTGGATAAAATTATGTCAGAAACATTTGAACACGTCACAGTTCTACTAAAAGAAACGGTGGACGGATTAAATATTAAACCTAATGGTGTCTATGTTGACTGTACATTAGGAGGAGCTGGTCACAGCCAGTATCTTCTTTCTCAACTTTCTAAAGAAGGTCATCTATACGCGTTTGATCAAGATGAAACGGCAATTAAACATGCTAAAATTCGTTTGAAAGATGAGTTAGAACAAGGAAAAGTAACATTTATTCAAGCTAACTTTAGACATTTACAAGAAAAATTAGCTGAAGAAGGTGTAACGACCATTGATGGGATTCTATATGATTTAGGCGTTTCTTCACCTCAATTAGATGAGGGTGAGCGAGGCTTTAGTTACCATCAAGATGCGACATTAGATATGAGAATGGATCAAAGTGCTTCTCTATCAGCATACGAGGTCATTAATGACTATTCATATGAGCAACTAGTTAAAATTTTCTTCCGCTACGGAGAAGAAAAATTTTCAAAGCAAATTGCTAGATTGATTGAGAAAAAACGAATTGAGAAAAAAATTGAAACAACAGGCGAACTTGTTGAGATTATTAAAGAAGCGATTCCTGCTCCTGCACGACGTAAGGGTGGACATCCAGCTAAAAGAATTTTCCAAGCAGTTCGTATTGAAGTTAATAGTGAACTTGAAGTAATTGGTGAGTCTTTGGAACAAGCGATTGACTTATTAGATGATGAGGGACGCATTAGTGTGATCACCTTCCATTCTCTAGAGGATAAAATCGTTAAAAATATCTTCAAAGAATACAGTCAACCAAAAGATTTACCACCAGGATTACCGATGGTACCAGTTGAGTATCAACCAACTCTTAAATTGGTTAACAGAAAACCGATTTTAGCTTCAACAGAAGAGTTAGAAGATAACAATCGTTCAAGAAGTGCAAAACTAAGAGTTGCTGAAAAAATTATTCCTGAAAGGAGAGCGTAAGGATGGCATTACCAGAAAGAAAAAATCTTGAATTATATGATGCACCACATGCTACGCCTTCAAGTCAGGATGAAAGGTTAAGAGAAACAGTTCCATATCTTGTTCCTCAAAGTAAATTAAAAAAAGTGAGTAAACTAGAAAAAATTGTTTTTTGCGCATTTGTAGCAACGTTCTTATTTTTATCCATTGCCACTATTAAAATGACGACCTCGATTAACCGTGAGGAAGAAGCCATTACATCTGTTCAACAGGACATCAATACCTCAAAGAGTGCCATTGATAAATTAGAACAAGAAAAAAATGAGTTATTAAGATCTGATCGAATAAAAGGAATTGCCGAAAAAGCAAATATTGAGTTGAGAGAAGACAATATAAGGAAAATTAAATAATGAAAAAATTTATGAAAAAGATGAAAAGAAAAATCGATTCAAAAAATTTAACTCCAGCTGGCAATAGAAGAAACGTCGGAATTATTCTATTCTCGACTTCTATTGTCATTTTCCTTCTTTTTGCAGTGAGATTTGTTTATATAATTGGAGTCGGTAAAGTCGGCTCTGAAAGTTTAGATAAGAAAAGACAAGACCTGTATCAAGGAAGTAGCATCATAAAAGCAAAACGTGGAACCATTTATGATCGAAATGGCCAACCAATTGCTGAAGATGCTACTTCCTATTCGTTATATGCTGAATTAGGAAAAGATTACATTGGGTTAAATAATAAAAAATTATACGTTCAAAAGAAAGATCACGAAGAAATTGCTAATATTTTGAACAAGTATGCCGGGATTGACAAAAAGTTAACTCTAGAGCAATTAAATAAAGAAGTTAAAAAGAATGAAAATGGTAAGTACTATGGAAGCACTGAGTTTGGTTCGAAAGGTAAAAACTTATCTTTAGAAACGAAAACAAACATTGAAAAAGCTTTAGACAAAGCTGGCATACCAGGTATTTACTTTACCGAACATCCAGATAGAATGTACCCAAATGGGAAATTCGCTTCTTATCTAATAGGATACGCACAACCAGAAAAAGCAGATGAGGAAGATTCTAAGCTAACTGGTAAAAACGGTATGGGAATTGAAAAAGCTTATGATGACATCTTAAAAGGTGAAGATGGCTACAAATACTATCAAAAAGATAGTAAAGGAAATGAATTGCCAGGTTCAGTCATTGTAGACAAAGAAGCTGTAGATGGAAAAGATATTTACACAACCCTAGATTCAAACTTGCAACTTCGTTTAGAAGAAGTCATGGATGATGTCTATCAAAAATCAACTCCTGAAAACATGACAGCTATGTTGATGAGTGCTAAAACAGGTGAAATATTAGCTGCTTCACAACGACCAACATTTGACCCTCAAACAAAAGAAGGTTTGTATGATGAAAAAGATAAGCCAAAACCTGTTTGGCAGAACTTACTAATTCAAACACCTTATGAGCCAGGCTCAACCATGAAAGTCTTTACGGTTGCAGCAGCATTAGACTCTGGTAATTTAAATGAAAATGAAACTTTCCAATCTGGACATATACAAGTTTATGATACGCCCATAAATGACTGGAAGCCAGAAGGAAAAGGTATGATGACCTACAGACAAGCCTTAGCTTGGTCAAGTAACGTAGGTATGGTCCATCTAGAACAAAAAATGGGACCTGTATGGCAAGAATACTTAAACAAATTTGGTTTTGGTAAAAGCACAGACTCAGGCCTTCCATTTGAAGAAGCAGGTAACATTAGAGATAAGAACCCGGTAGATACAGCAATGTCTGCTTTTGGACAAGCGATTGGGGTAACAAATTTCCAAATGATGCAAGGATTTACAGCGATTGCTAACAATGGAACCATGTTAAAACCACAATACATCAAAAAAATTACTTCTGAAGACGGGAAAGATGAAAAAGTCTATGGTCCAGTTGAGGTTGGTAAACCTATTAAAGAAGAAACAGCAGATAAAGTCTTAGATTACATGAAAGACACAGTAGAAGATCCAAACTACGGGACTGGCTACGGTATTTACGGCATTGATGGTGTTAATGTATCTGCCAAAACAGGGACTGCCCAAATCTTTGACGAAAGCGGACTTGTGACAGGAACGAATGATTACTTGTACTCAGTAGTTCAAATGGCACCAACTGAAGATCCGGAATACATTATGTATGTGACATTGAAACGACCAAAAATTACAGGGGAGTACGGCTCACCTGCAGATTTAATCGCAGAAATTTCAAACGGTATGCTAAAACATGCATTTACTGTTGATATTGCTAATTCAGACGAACAGAAATAGGAGAGTATTATGAATTATACAGAATTGTTTATACCATTATCATTAGGCTTTGCTTTTGTGTTAATGGTTATGCCACTTTTTATTGGTTACTTTAAAATGAAAAAAATGGGACAGGCTATTAGAGAGGAAGGCCCTGAAGCGCATCTAGCTAAATCAGGGACTCCTACTATGGGTGGAGCAGTTTTCCTATTTAGTATTGTATTAACATCTATCATTACAGGTATTTGGAAAAACGAATTGACTGCTTCATTTTGGAGTGTGCTTTTCATTTTAGGCTTGTACGGCTTACTTGGCTTTTTAGATGATTTTATTAAAGTATTTAAAAAGAGAAATCTTGGATTAAATTCCAAACAAAAATTAATTGGCCAAATTATTGGTGGAGTTATTCTTTATGTCATTATGAAATCAGAAGGCATTGATGATTCTTTATTTATTCCATTTATTGGTGAAGTGAACTTAGGTGTCATTTATGGAGCTTTTGCTATTTTTTGGTTAGTTGGTTTTTCAAATGCTGTCAACTTAACGGATGGCATTGATGGACTAGTTTCTGGACTTGGTATGATTTCTTTTGGAACTTATGCGATTATCGCTTGGAATCAAGCACAATATGATATTGTATTGATTTGTATCGCAACAATTGGTGCGTTAATAGGCTTTTTCGTATATAACAAAAAACCTGCAAAAATCTTTATGGGTGATGTAGGTTCTCTAGCTTTAGGTGGTATGCTAGCAGCGATTTCAATCTTGCTTCATCAAGAATGGACATTGCTTCTTATTGGCTTAGTATATGTGTTAGAAACGGCTAGTGTGATTTTACAAGTTGGCTCTTTTAAGTTAACTGGAAAAAGAATTTTTAAAATGTCACCTATTCACCATCATTTTGAATTAAGTGGTTGGAGCGAGTGGAAAATTGATATTGTGTTTTGGATAGTAGGATTGGTTATGTCAGGAATAACATTAGGAATCTTATATTTATAAGAAATAGTTAAGGGGAAGCGATTGGAATGAAAGCAACGACGAAATACGCAAATAAAAAAATACTTGTATTAGGTTTAGCCCGAAGTGGAGTTGCAGCTGCCAAGTTACTTCATCAATTAGGTGCGTTTGTAACCGTTAATGATGGCAAACACATTGATGAAAACCCAGAAGCTCAAGAGCTTTTAGAGATGGGAATGCATGTGGTGACTGGCGGTCATCCAATCGATTTACTTGACGAAGGATTCTCTCTTATTGTTAAAAATCCTGGGATTCCATATACGAATCCTATTCTCGAACATGCAATAAAAAGAAATATTCCAATACTAACAGAAGTAGAAGTCGCGTATCAAGCGACAGAAGCGGAGTTTATTGGTATTACTGGAACAAATGGCAAAACAACAACAACAACAATGATCTATCATTTGTTAAATGCAAGTTCGTCAAATAGAGAAGCTAAATTAGCAGGAAATATAGGTTACCCAACAAGTGATGTGGTCCTAACTGCTGAAAAAGACGATATTTTAGTAACTGAGTTATCAAGTTTCCAATTAATGGGGATTGATGAATTCCGACCTAAAATCGCGTTAATTACCAATTTATTTGAAGCGCATCTTGACTATCATGGTTCAAGAAGTGAATACGTAAAAGCTAAATGGGCATTACAAAAAAATATGACATCAGATGATTTCTTAATTTTAAACGGTAATCAAGTAGAATTAAGAGAATTAGCCAAAACAACTAAAGCAACTGTCTTATTTTTTGCGACTGAAACAACAGAAGAAGTAGATGCTTACCTACTAGATGGGGCGCTTTATTTCAGAAATGAATACATCATGGCAGCTAGTGATTTAGGTGTTCCAGGAAGCCATAACATTGAAAATGCTCTAGCAGCAATTAGTGTGGCTAAATTAACGGGTATATCAAATGACGTTATAAAAGAAAGCTTAAGTCGTTTCTCAGGTGTACCTCACCGAACTGAATTTATTGGCGAGTTTAGTGGTAGAAAAATTTACAATGATTCTAAAGCAACAAATATCTTAGCGACTGAAAAAGCTTTAAGTGGTTTTAACAATGAGGAACTTGTATTAATTGCAGGTGGTTTAGACCGCGGTAATGGCTTTGAAGAACTAGTGCCATTTATTCACAACTTAAAAGGCTTAGTAGCTCTTGGTGAAACGGCAGATAAATTAGTTGAAGCAGCCAAAGAAGCGAATGTCACTCATATCATTAAAACAGAAAACATGAAACAAGCAGTCGAGAAGGCCTGGGAAATCAGTGCTGAAAATGATGCAATCTTATTATCTCCAGCTTGTGCAAGTTGGGATCAATACAAAAACTTTGAACTTCGCGGTGACGATTTTATCAAAGAAATAAAACAAATAGTGAGTAGGTAATAAAATGAAAGTACTTGTATCTGGTGGAGGTACTGGTGGGCACATTTATCCAGCCGTATCCTTAATCAAACACATACAAAAAAAAGACTCTAATGCAGAGTTTCTTTACATTGGAACTAAAAAAGGCTTAGAGAGTAAAATCGTTCCAGATCAAGGGATTCCGTTTAAAACAATTGAAATTCAAGGCTTTAGACGTTCGCTATCTCCTAGTAACTTTAAAACAGTGTATTTATTTTTAAAAAGTATTTCTGAAGCTAAAAAAATAATTAAAGAGTTTCAACCAGATATAGTGATTGGAACAGGTGGTTACGTTTGCGGCTCCGTTGTTTATGCGGCAAGTAAGCTTAAGATACCAACGATTATTCACGAGCAAAATAGTGTGGCTGGAATGACTAATAAATTCTTAGCTCGTTATGTGGATAAAATAGGGATTTGTTTCTCAGATGTAGCCAAAGATTTTCCTGAAAATAAGGTTGTTATGGTAGGAAATCCTCGTGCTCAAGAGGTGGCTGGTATTGAGAAATCAGATGTGTTGAAAGATTACGATTTAAATCCAGAAGTACCAACAGTGTTGATTTTTGGTGGAAGTCGCGGAGCAATGACTATCAATGATGCTGTGGTCTCAAGTCTAGCAACTCTTTATGAGAAAGACTATCAAGTTCTGTATGCTTCTGGGGATATTTATTTTGATGAAGTCAATGACGTCTGTCAAAAAATTAAGTCACAAGCCACTAACGTGAAGGTAGTTCCTTATATCAAAAACATGGAACACGTTTTAAAAAATGTGGATCTAGTTGTTGGTCGAGCAGGAGCAACTTCTTTAGCTGAAATAACGTCATTAGGATTGCCATCTATTTTGATTCCAAGTCCTAATGTAACCAATGACCACCAAACGAAAAATGCTCAAAGTTTAGTGGATCATCAAGCGGCAGTTATGATTAAAGATGCTGAACTTAACCAAGAGACTCTTGTTAAGACAATGGATGAGTTAATGGGCAATCAAGAGAAAAGACAACAGATGGCAATTGCCTCTGAAAAAGAAGGTATACAAGACGCAACAGACCGATTATATAACCTACTAGTGGAGTTAACTTCATAAGGGAGGCGAAAGAATGACTGATACTGATAATAACGAAAAAAAGCCCAAGCAGTTGTTGTTGACAGGTCAAGAACCTGAGGATAACTTAGAGGCAAATCAATCAGAAAAAGAAACAAATGAGACAACAGAAGAAGCTAAAAAAGCATCTAAATTAACATTTAAAATGAACTATCAACAAACAGCTAGAGAAAAAGAGTTATTCAAACGCTTATCCATTATTTTAAGTTTGTTAGCTTTAGCAATATTCATCACCTTATACTTCATTTCACCATTCAGTAAAGTTGGGAAAATCATCGTATCTGGTGTTGAAAAAAGTGATGCAACAGAGATTGTCAATTCATCTCAGTTGAAGGTAGGATCTAGCTTATGGGAGCAATACTTTAATAAAGCAGATTCAACTAAACAAATTGTTAAAAAAAATCCGAGAGTAAAAGAAGCTAAAATTAATTTAAAAAATCTAAACACCTTGCAAATAAAAGTAGCTGAATTTGATACGATTGGATACGTTCAAAAAGGTAAAAAGAAATATGAAGTTTTATCAAATGGTAAGTTTTTACCGCTGACGACTCAAGAAATTAATAAAGATTTGCCTCTTTTAATCAATTTTGAAGAAGGCGAAAACTTAACTGAGTTTATTAATGCTTATGAGCAAATGGACACGAGTATTAAGAATAAAATTGAAAATATTGAATCTTTAGCAACCAAAACAAATCCTTTTAGAATTAAGTTTAAGATGAAAGATGGCAATGAAGTAATTGGTTTATCAACAACCATTGCCGACAAAATGGCTTTTTATGATAAGATTTCTGCTGAAATGAAAGAAAAAGGCGTTATCGATATGGAAGCAGGAACATCAGGGGTATTTTCATATCCTTATAAAACGGAAGAAACAACACAAACAGAAGGAACAAGTCAGCCTGAATAATTGTTTAAAATTTTTTGAAAATATATAACAATTATCGTATTATTCTTTATTTCATAGTCTATTTTATGATAGAATGGTGTGAGATATATGCAATAATAGAGGAAGACTCTGTTAGAAAATAGGAGGGAACACCTTTCATGGCAAAAACAGGAATACATGTGAGTCTTGATATTGGAACAACTTCAGTGAAAGTCGTAGTAGCTGAGTACATAGAAAATCAAATTAATATTATCGGTGTTGGAAACGCAAAATCAAAAGGATTGGACCGTGGTATTGTTATTGATATCGATAAAGCCGTTCAATCAATTCAAAGAGCAATTAAACAAGCAGAAGAAAAATCTGGTGTACAAATTAGAAGCGTTAGCGTAGGAATTCCTGCTAATCTTTTACAAGTTGAAAAATGTGAAGGAATGATTGCTGTTAATTCAGAATCAAAAGAAATCACTTCAACTGATGTGAAAAACGTTGCCTCAGCAGCCGTTGTTCGCTCAACACCACCTGAAAGACAAGTCATCACTTTAATTCCTCAAGAATTTAAAGTCGACGGTTTTGAAGGCATTAAAGATCCAAGAGGCATGATTGGTGTCCGCTTAGATATGAAAGGTCTATTATTTACAGGACCTAAAACAATTGTTCACAACATTCGTAAATGTGTAGAAAAAGCTGGTTTATCAATTGATGAAATGGTAATTACACCATTAGCTTTAGCAGAGTCAATTCTTTCAGATGGAGAAAAAGACTTTGGTACAACTATCATTGACTTAGGTGGTGGACAAACAACAACTTCTGTTATGTACGAAAGAGAATTAAAATTCTCTCACGTAGAACAAGAAGGTGGCGAGTTTGTCACAAAAGATATTTCAGTGGTGTTAAATACTTCTTTAACAAATGCTGAAGCATTAAAAATTAACTATGGTTATGCTTATCCAGAAAGAACATCTTCAAACGAAGAGTTCCCAGTGGATGTGATTGGTAAAAATGAACCTGTTAAGATTGATGAACGTTATTTATCTGAAATCATCGAAGCACGTGTTGAACAAATTTTTACTAAATCTAAAGCTGTCTTAGACAGTATAGATGCATTAAACTTACCTGGTGGAGTGATCCTAACAGGTGGAGCAGCAAGTTTACCAGGTATTGTGGAACTTGCAGCTGATGTATTTGGTACAAATGTTAAACTATACGTGCCAAACCACATGGGATTACGTAACCCAGTCTTTGCTAATGGCATTGCGATTGTCGAATACGTGGCACAACTTGATGAAGTTTATCACATAACTAAATTAGCTATTTATGACAACAAGAAAAAAGCGGTTAAACCAAACAGAGAAGTTCAAATGGAACAACCAAAACCAGAAGTAAGACAAGTTCAACCACAAGAACCAATTACAGAGGTTGAAATCGAAGAAACAGACAAAGAAGGCATTGGTAGCAAGTTCAAAGGTTTCTTGTCTAACATATTCGACTAATATCCTAGGAGGAAACAAATAATGGAATTTTCTTTAGATAATGCATTAAATACTGGTGCAGTTATTAAAGTCATCGGTGTCGGTGGCGCTGGTGGTAATGCAGTAAATCGTATGATCGATGAAGGCGTTAAAGGAGTAGAGTTCATCGTAGCTAATACAGATGTTCAAGCTCTACAACATTCAAAAGCCGAAACAGTAATTCAATTAGGACCTAAATTCACTAAAGGTCTAGGAGCAGGTTCTTTACCAGATGTTGGTGAAAAAGCTGCTGCTGAAAGTGAAGAGCAAATTGCAGAAGCATTGCAAGGAGCTGATTTAGTATTCATCACTTCAGGAATGGGTGGTGGTACTGGTACTGGTGCAGCCCCTGTCGTAGCAGGAATTGCTAAAGCTCAAGGAGCTTTAACAGTAGGTGTTGTAACACGTCCATTTAGTTTTGAAGGACCAAAACGTAGCCGCTTTGCTGCTGAAGGTATTGCAGAATTAAAAGAAAATGTTGATACATTAGTTATCATTTCAAACAACCGCTTATTAGAAATCGTTGACAAGAAAACACCTATGTTAGAAGCATTTAGAGAAGCAGATAACGTGTTACGTCAAGGCGTACAAGGTATCTCTGATTTAATCACTTCACCAGGTTATGTCAACTTAGACTTTGCCGATGTGAAAACAGTTATGGAAGACCAAGGAACAGCTCTTATGGGAATTGGTGTTGCTAGTGGTGAAGACCGCGTTATTGAAGCAACAAGAAAAGCAATCGCTTCTCCATTATTAGAAACATCAATTGAAGGAGCTGAACAAGTTCTTTTAAACATTACTGGTGGTTTAGATATGACATTATTCGAAGCTCAAGATGCTTCTGAAATCGTAGCTAACGCAACAGGTAGCGATGTAAACATTATTTTAGGAACATCAGTAAACGAACAATTAGGAGACGAAATTGTTGTTACTGTTATTGCTACAGGAATCGACCCTGGAAAAAGAGAGCGTCCAATGGCACAAAGAAGTAACATGACGACTCAAGGAATGGTAAAACGTCAAACACGTCCAGTTCCAGAAGTAAAGCAAACAGAAGCTGATAGCCAAGCACAAGGTGCTGGAGCTTTTGGTGATTGGGATATTCGTCGTGAACCTACGACACGTAATGTACCAGATGAAACTCAATTTGAATCAATTGAAAAGAGAGACTTTGATACATTTAGTAACACAGAATCAGATTTCAATTCAGATGATGATGATGAATTAAGTACACCACCATTCTTTAGAAGAAAAAAATAAGAGGTGAGTTTTAGTGCTTGAAGAAAGCCTGAACCGAAACATTCAACAAATAGAAAAAACTATTCAAGCCGCGCTAAAAATAAGTCATAGAGATAAAAACTCTGTGACTTTAGTGTGTGTCAGTAAATCAGTGGATCTTGAAACAACCCAACAAGTGGTTGACTTAGGTATTCATCAACTTGCTGAAAATCGAGTAGAAAAACTATTGCATAAAAAAAGTGAACTAGTTTCTAATGAACCTCTAGTTTGGCATTTCATTGGTAACTTACAGCGAAGAAAAGTAAAGGAGATAATCAATGAAATTGATTATTTTCACGCTTTAGACACGTTAAAGTTAGCAGGAGAGATTAACAAGCGAGCAGAAAAAGACATTTCTTGTTTTATTCAAGTTAATGTGTCAGGAGAATCTTCTAAACAAGGTATTCGTCCTGAAGAACTAGATGGATTTATTGAGGCACTTCAAGAATTTTCAAAAGTAAAAGTCGTAGGATTGATGACAATGGCTCCTTTTGATAGCTCTAATGAAGAGTTGAGAAACATTTTTAGAACACTTAATCAGTTGAAACAATCAATCGAAATGAAACAACTGTCTTACGCTCCTTGCCATGAATTAAGTATGGGTATGAGTGGAGATTTTGAGATTGCGATTGAGGAGGGTTCGACTTTTGTACGAGTTGGCTCAAGTTTTTTTGATAAAGAGGAGAAAGAGGTGGAAGAACGATGAATTTATTTAAGAAGAAAACAAATTGGTCTAATTTTTTTGGATTAGATGATTCCCATGAAGATGAATTTTCTAGAGATATGCCTATGGT
Source organism: Candidatus Vagococcus giribetii (assembly GCF_017316185.1). GTDB lineage: Bacteria > Bacillota > Bacilli > Lactobacillales > Vagococcaceae > Vagococcus > Vagococcus giribetii. Next base: position 26,729 of record NZ_JAFLVX010000008.1, read on the forward strand.
TGACGAAGAAGTATTTGAACAAGAAGAACCGACGTACTCTAACGAGGCATCCTTTGAGAATGAAGTAACTGAAGAAAAGAACCCGAGTGTTTCTGATTTATCTTCTTCTAATCAATACAAAAATAAAAAAGTGGTTGAGATGAATGCGTATCAGTCAATGAATGATAAACATCAACAACCTGAAAATCGTCGAGTGCATCGAAAAATAACAGTTTTTGAACCTCGAGCGTATGCTGATTGTAAGGCTATTGCCCAAGCATTATTTAGAAAAGAAATAGTTATTATTACTTTTTCAGCAATGGAAGAACAACAAGCACGTCGAGTAGTAGACTTTGTAACAGGCACTATTTTTGCAGTAGATGGTGACATTCAAAGAATAGGTGAAGAAATTTTTATTTGTACACCTGCTAATGTTGAACTTGATTCGTCTGTTGCTCAGAGTTTAATTTCAACTCACTTAACAAATTATTAAGGACGTGTAGAAATGCTCATAATTCAATTATTGAACCTGTTTCTATGGCTAATTAATGTGTATTCATTTGTTTTAGTGGCATATGCATTAATGTCATGGTTTCCAGGAGCCTATGACACTAAATTAGGACAGTTAGTTATTAAAATTTGCCGTCCCTATTTAAGTTTCTTTGACCGTTTTAACTTAAGCTTTGGTCCCATTGATTTTACAATTATCGTAGCAATCTTGGTACTTAACTTTGCAAGTAAAGGTTTGGTCATGTTTATCTCAAGAATCGTGTTTGGCTTTTAATAACAGAAAAGAAAGGATGTGAGTTTTTTGCTAAGTAATGTGTACCAGCATTTCCGCAAGGACGAACATCCTTTTATTGATTCAATAACGGGATGGTTTGAACAAGTGGATAACCAATATGCTCCCTATGTAACGGATTTTTTAAATCCAAGGGAAGCCTATATTCTTGAAACATTAATTGGTAAAAAAAGTGATATAACCTATAAAACTTATGGTGGTTTTGAAACAGCCGAGAGAAAGTGTGCTATTATTTATCCTAGCTATTTTGAGCCAAGTCAAGAGGATTTTGACGTTGCTTTGTATGAAATTAAATACCCTTTAAAATTTGGGTCATTGACTCATGGAAAAATATTAGGGACTTTAATGAGTACGGGTATCAAGCGTGAGTTTATTGGTGATATTATTACAGATGGAACAAGATGGCAAGTGTTTATTAAGGAATCCATGGCAAATTATGTTGTCTCTCAAGTTGATAAAATCGGCTCCTTTGGGGTTCGTTTTGAAAGGCTTGCTTATACGGACGTGTTGACACCAATTGATGAATGGGTGTTAGAGAGTTTAACAATCAGTTCCCTTAGAATTGATAATATCATTTCATCAGTATATAATGTATCTAGACAACGAGCTAAGCAAGTTGTAGAAGCAAAAAGGGTAAAAGTGAATTGGGTTGAAAATGAACGGGTAGATTATCTAGCAGACTATCTAGATATTATCTCTGTTCGAGGACTTGGTAGGATCCAAATTATGGAGCAACAAGGAAAAACAAAAAAAGACAAAGTTCGCTTAAACATACGTGTATTAAGAAAGTAACTTACTTATGAGGTGAAAAGCATGGCAATAAAACCAATTGATATTACAAACAAAAGCTTTAATGCAAAATTTAAAGGATACAACAAAGATGAAGTAGATGATTTCTTAGATCAAATCGCTTTAGAAGTTGAGAAATTAACGACTGAAAACAGAGATTTAGAAAAACAAGCTAAACAAGCAGAAGAAAAATTAAGCTACTTTAATGAATTAAAAGATTCATTAAATCAATCAATCATAGTGGCTCAAGATACTGCTGATAAATTAAAAGAAAATGCAACAAAAGAAAGTGATTTAGCGATTCAACAAGCTCAAGCACAATCTGAAGACATTTTAGCTCATGCTAACAAAATGAGTGAAGAGTTAATCACAGGGTCAACTAACAAAGCCAATGAAATTTTAATGGAAGCAAGCGAACGTGCTCGTCAATTAGCTGTAGAAACAGATGATTTGAAGAAGAAAACACGTGTTTTCCACAGAAACTTATCAGTTCTGTTAGAATCACAATTACAAATTGTGAAAAGTGAAGAGTGGGATGAATTATTAAAACCATTTGGTGCTTATGTTGACAGTAGTCACCAAGCATTTAAAGAAGTATTAGACGCTGTTGAAGCTGCTAATACAAATGATCCAACACCAGTTGCTATTCAAGTGCAACCAGACTTTGCTGCTGAAGAAGAAAAACCAGAGATTGTGATTCCTGAAGTACAAGAAACATCAGAAAATGATCAAACAAAAGATTTCGGTAAAAAGCCAGCTCGTCCAGAGCGTGCTAACCGTAGTCGCGTAAAATAACAAATGAAACAGTAAAAGCTTATTTTATTCTACCAGTGAGTTGGGACAATAGTGGAAACCCAATAAGACCCTAAAGTAAGAAAGATCCTTCATTTAATGAGTTACTGAATTAAGTAAGTAACTTCGGTTAAAGACCGTTATCATGAGAGAGTATGTCTATATCTTTATCTGGTGTAGACTGAAAATTTGGGTGGTAACACGAAGACTTCGTCCCTTTTAATAGGGAGGAGTCTTTTTTTGTTGCTAAAAAAGAGAGGAAAAAGAAAATGAAAACAAAAGAAACACTACATTTAGGTAAAACAGGTTTTCCAATGCGTGGAAACTTACCAAACAGAGAAGTTGAATGGCAAAAAAATTGGGAAGAGCAAGATATTTATGGACGTCGCCAAGCGTTAAATGAAGGTAAACCAACTTTCATCTTACATGATGGACCTCCATATGCGAATGGTAACATTCATTTAGGTCACGCTTTAAATAAAATCAGTAAAGATATTATTGTTCGTTCTAAATCAATGTCAGGTTTTAGAGCGCCTTATATTCCTGGTTGGGATACTCATGGGTTACCAATTGAACAAGTTTTAACAAACAAAGGCATCAAACGTAAAGAAATGTCTCGTGCTGAGTACTTAAAAAAATGTGAAGAGTATGCTTTAACACAAGTAGATAAGCAAAGAGAAGACTTTAAACGTTTAGGAATTGCTGGTGAGTGGGATAACCCATATGTGACGTTAACACCTGATTACGAAGCAGCTCAAATCCGTGTGTTTGGTAAAATGGCTGAAAAAGGCTATATCTATAAAGGATTAAAACCAATTTACTGGTCACCTTCAAGTGAGTCATCATTAGCTGAGGCAGAGATTGAATACAAAGATGTTAAATCAGCTTCTATCTATGTTGCTTTTAAAGTGAAAGATGGCAAAGAGTTCTTAACAGATGATGTTAACTTTGTGATTTGGACAACAACTCCTTGGACATTACCAGCTAACTTAGGGATTTCTGTTAACCCTGATTTTGATTATGTGATTTGTTTAGTAGATGGCAATAAATATGTTGTGGCTAAAGAATTACTTGAGACAGTATCTAATGCCATTGGTTGGGAACAACCAGAAGTGATTCAAGAATTTAAAGGTGAAGTCCTTGAAGGTATGACAGCACAACATCCATTCTACGACAGAGAATCTAAATTACTATTAGGTGATCACGTAACTCTTGAAGCAGGGACAGGTTTAGTTCATACAGCTCCAGGACATGGGGAAGATGACTACATTGTTGGTCGTAAATATGGTTTAGATGTTATTTCACCTGTGGATAACAAAGGGGTATTCACGAGTGAAGCACCAGGATTTGAAGGAGTCTTCTATGACAAAGCTAATCCAATGGTAACAGAATTACTTGAAGAAAAAGGAGCACTACTTAAATTAGACTTTTTTACACATAGTTATCCACATGACTGGAGAACTAAAAAACCAGTTATTTACCGTGCAACTGCTCAATGGTTTGCCTCTATTGATAAATTTAGAGATAACATTTTAACAGAAATCGAAAAAGTAGATTGGATTATTCCTTGGGGTAAAACACGTCTATATAACATGGTTCGTGACCGTGGGGATTGGGTTATTTCACGTCAACGTGCGTGGGGTGTGCCGTTACCAATTTTCTACGCTGAAAATGAAGAACCTATTATTACACCAGAAACGATTGAACATATTGCTAATCTTTTTGCAGAACATGGTTCAAGAATTTGGTTTGAACGTGAAGCTAAAGACTTATTACCAGAAGGCTTTACTCATCCAGGTAGCCCAAATGGTGAGTTTACTAAAGAAAATGACATTATGGACGTTTGGTTTGATTCAGGTTCATCTCATGAAGCTGTTTTACGTGGCCGTGATAACTTAAGTTTCCCAGCTGATATGTATTTAGAAGGGTCTGACCAATACCGTGGTTGGTTCAACTCAAGTATTACAACAAGTGTGGCTATTAATGGCGTTTCTCCGTATAAATCAGTTATTTCTCAAGGATTTACTTTAGACCCTCAAGGTAGAAAACAAAGTAAATCATTAGGAAATACCATTGAACCAGGTAAAGTAACGAATCAATTAGGTGCCGATATTTTACGTCTGTGGGTAGCTAGTGTGGATTATGAATCTGACGTTCGTGTGGATATGAACACACTTAACTCAATTGCTGAAGTTTATCGTAAAATCCGTAACACAATGCGTTTCTTATTAGCTAACACATCTGATTTTGATGCGAAAAAAGATGCTATTGCCTATGAAGATTTACGTTCTGTAGATAAATTTATGATGATTCGTTTGAATCAAGAAATCAAAACAATGAGAGAAAAAGGTTATGAAAGTTATTCATTCTCAACAGTTTACAAACACTTAGTAAACTTCTGTAACAATGAATTATCAGCGTTCTACTTAGATTTTGCCAAAGACGTTGTGTACATTGAATCAGAAAACAACTACGATCGTCGTGCTATGCAAACTGTTTTCTATGAAGTATTAGTTGCCTTAACTAAATTAATGACACCAATTTTACCTCATACAGCTGAAGAAATTTGGGAATACTTACAAGAAGAAGAAGACTTCGTTCAATTAGCTGAGTTACCTGGATTTACTGAATACCCTGATCAAGAGAATATTTTAGAGTTATGGAATAACTTCATGCCGTTAAGAGATAATGTCTTAAAAGCATTAGAAGAAGCTCGTAACGAAAAATTAATTGGTAAATCATTTGAAGCTAAAATCACGCTATATCCTAATGAAGCAACTAAAGTTCTTTTAGAGGCTCTTAACACAAACTTAGAGCAAGTCTTAATTGTTTCTGGTTTAGAAGTAGCGTCAGTTAATACCGATGTGCCTGAAAAAGCTTTAGGCTTTGAGTCAATGTCAGTATTAGTTGAAAAAGCAATTGGAGAAACATGTCAAAGATGTCGTGCCGTTAAAGAAGATGTTGGTAGTCATGAAAAATTACCAAACCTTTGTCATCGTTGTGCGTCAATCGTTGAAGAGCATTTCCCAGAAGCTGTTGCAGAAGGATTAGAATAAGAGAGATTTCAAAAAACAAGACTGACATATCAATTGTTCAGTCTTGTTTTTTTGTGGAAAAAGCCACTGTTTTCTGAGAAAATTTGCAAAAGTTATGAAAATGGTGCATGATTAATAGATAGTCTTTTTTTAAAAAGACAGAAGGAGATGTTAATATGATCGAATTTCAACATGTTACTAAAACTTACAAGGGTAACAAGAAAGCTGTATCAGACATCTCATTATCTTTTGGTGATAGTGAGTTTATTTGTTTTATTGGTACAAGTGGCAGTGGGAAAACAACTGCAATGCGGATGATTAACCGAATGATTGAACCATCATCAGGCAATATTTTAATCAATGGGAAAAATATCAGAGATATTAATCCTGTGGAACTTAGAAGAAGTGTGGGCTATGTGATCCAAAATATTGGGTTACTTCCTCATATGACGATTAGGGACAATATTACGTTGGTTCCTAAGTTACTAAAATGGCCAGAATCAGAACGAAAAGAAATTGCAGAGAAGATGATTCGCTTAGTTGAGTTACCTGTGGAAATGTTAGACCGTTATCCACATGAGCTTTCTGGAGGCCAACAACAACGAATTGGTGTGGTAAGAGCACTAGCAGCAGATCAAGACATTGTATTAATGGATGAGCCTTTTGGAGCCCTTGATCCGATTACTCGAGATGCCTTACAAGACTTTGTTAAAGAGCTTCAAGAAAAAATGGGTAAAACCATTGTGTTTGTAACACATGATATGGACGAGGCTTTAAAATTAGCAACAAAAATTGTGGTAATGAGTTACGGTAAAGTTGTTCAATGTGATACACCAGAGAATATCTTAAGACATCCAGCTAATGACTTTGTTCGTGAGCTGATTGGAGAAGAGCGCTTGATTCATTCGCAACAGGATTATGTCACTGTAGGTGAAGTAACTTCTCTTCAGGCCATTTCGATTACGCCAGATAAATCTCTATCAGAAGCGATTCGTTTAATGCGTGAGAAACGAGTAGATACCTTACTGGTTGTGGATCATCATAATGTCTTACGAGGATTTATTGATGTTGAGATGATTAATGATCAACGAGGGAAAACAACAATTGTTGGGGACATTACCAATCAAGATGTTTTCTTTATTAGAAAGAAAGCTTTACTGCGAGACGCCATTCAAAAAATCTTAAAACGTGGACTTAAGTATGTACCAGTTGTCGATGAAGATAAAAAGTTAGTCGGCATTATTACGCGTTCGTCACTAGTTGATATGGTGTATGAAACAATTTGGGGAGAAGAAGATGGCTTGAGTTTACCTGTGACAGAAGACGTGGCACAAGCTGAGGAACAGGAGGTACAGTAAGATGGAATCATTTTTACAAGAGTATGGAAACGACTTAGTGATTAAGACCATTGAACATTTGTACATTTCAGCGATTTCCTTAGGTTTAGGAATTTTAGTGGCAGTTCCTTTAGGCATCTTGTTAACAAGAACCAAACGATTAGCAAGTTTTGTCATTGGCTTGACGAGTATTTTACAAACCATTCCGTCATTGGCATTACTGACCATGTTTATTCCTCTTTTTGGAGTGGGAAAAACAACGGCTATTGTGGCATTGTTTATCTATTCCTTACTGCCGATTTTAAGAAATACTTATTTAGGTGTAATGAATGTGGATCGTACTTTAGTAGATGCGGCAAAAGGAATGGGGATGACGAACTTTCAACAAATAAAATTAGTTGAGTTGCCTTTAGCTATGCCAACCATTATGCGAGGTATTCGTTTAGGAGCTGTGTATGTGATTGCTTGGGCAACGCTAGCTTCTTATATCGGTGGTGGTGGTCTAGGTGATTTGATTTTTGGTGGACTAAACCTCTACAAACCAGCATTAATCATTGGGGGAACAATACCTGTGATTATTCTGGCGTTACTAAGTGACTTTTTACTTGGTTTATTAGAGAAGAAATTAACGCCTAGCCAGAAAGGGGAGACAGTCTAATGAAGAAAAAACTAGTTATTTTGAGTCTAGGGATTGTCCTCCTATTGAGTGCTTGTAGTTTACCAGGATTAGGTAATTCGAAAAAAAGTGATGACCGAATTGCAATTGGTTCCATGGCGACAAGTGAAAACCAAATTTTAGCTAATCTAGTTAAACAGATGATTGAGCATTACACTGATGAAGAAGTTGTGATGATTAATAATTTAGGAACTAGTACAGTAGCACATAATGCTATGGTCAATGGTGATATTAATATTTCAGCTGGTCGTTACACTGGGACTGACTTAAGTGGCACACTTAATCTACCACCAGAAAAAGACCCAGAAAAAGCGTTTGAAATTGTTAGTTCTGAGTTTAAAAAACAGTTCAATCAAGTTTGGCTACCTTCTTATGGTTTTGCTAATACTTATTCATTTATGGTGTCAAAAGAGACAGCTGAAACCTATAACTTGAAAAAAATCAGTGATTTGAAAGACGTTGCAGGGGAGTTAACAGCTGGTGTGGATACTTCTTGGATGAACCGAGATGGCGATGGGTACAAAGCTTTTTCAGATACCTATAACATTGATTTTAAGAAAGTATACCCAATGCAGATTGGTTTAGTCTATGATGCTGTGGCTGCTGGAAAAATGGATGTGGTATTAGGTTATTCTACAGATGGTCGAATCGCTAGTTATGATTTGGTGATTTTAGAAGATGATCTCCATTTCTTTCCACCTTATGATGCCAGTATTGTGGTAAGCGAGGCTTTATTAGAGCAGAAACCAGAGTTACAACCTATTTTAGAGAAACTCTCAGGTCAGATTGATACAGAAACCATGCAGCAACTAAACTATGAAGCAGATAATAATTTGTTAGAGCCTGAGAATGTTGCTAGACAGTTCTTAAGAGAAAACAACTTTTTTGAGGAGGAGGGAGAATAATGGAGAATTTAAGTGTCTTTGAACAGTTTATTTATTATTTACAACATAACAGTGGTTACGTCTTAACACAGTTCATTCGTCATTTTCTCATCTCAGCATATGGTGTGATATTTGCGGCTATTGTGGGGATTCCAGTAGGTATTTATATCTCAAGACGTAGGAAGTTGGCTAGCTGGGTGATTGGGATAGCTAATGTGATTCAAACGATCCCTTCCTTAGCCATGGTGTCTATTTTGATGTTAGGATTAGGGCTAGGGGTAAACACAGTGATTGTGACAGTCTTTTTATACTCTTTACTGCCTATTATTTCAAATACTTATACAGGCATGCAGCAAGTTGATAGTGATATTTTAGATGCTGGAAAAGGAATGGGTATGACTAAATTTCAAATCCTCTATTTAATTGAATTACCGTTATCAATTTCTGTGATTATGGCTGGGTTGAGAAATGCTTTAGTTGTAGCAATCGGAATTACGGCGATAGGCTCTTTTGTTGGGGCAGGTGGTTTAGGTGATATCATTATTAGAGGAACCAATGCCACTGATGGTACGGCGATTATTTTAGTAGGAGCTTTACCAACAGCGCTTATGGCTATTATGACAGATTGGTTATTAGGATTAGTAGAGAAAAAATTAGATCCTAGTTCAAAAGTTGGGTCTAAAAAAGTAAGCAATCAAAATTAGCTACGAAGTGGTGAACTTTTTATCCTTTTAGTAGTAAAGAAAAGAGGCTGACAATTTTGTCAGCCTCAGATTGAAGACAAACTA
>NZ_JAFLVX010000009.1 GCF_017316185.1 Candidatus Vagococcus giribetii
ACTTTTATATCATACCAAGTCGCCAACCATTTGTCAACAACTTTTTAAAAGTTTTTGTTATTTATTTTTCTCTAAAACTTATCAAAACCCTTATTACACATAGATATGTTATATGTCTCTTTCGTGTTTCAGTGTTTTTTAATATGTCGTAGCGACATGTACTAATATATCAATTATCCAATGTTTCGTCAAGCTTTTCTTTTAAAATTTTTTTCACCAACTTTATCTTAATTATATCTATTTTCGTTCGGTAAAAAAGCTATTTTAGCTTTTTAGATTCGTTTTATTTAATCATTAACTGGATTTAACTGTTATTAAATAATAATACGTTGGTTTTATAACTAAAAACAAACAAAAAAAGGAGAAAAATTTCTCCTTTTCTTTATCTCATTGTTGGAAATAATAGAATATCTCTGATTGATTGAGAGTTAGTTAATAGCATAACCAGACGATCAATACCGATACCTAGTCCACCTGTCGGAGGCATTCCGTACTCAAGAGCTTCAATAAAGTCTTCATCGATTCCTTGTGCTTCGTCATTTCCTAAGTCTTTTTCTTTCATTTGCGCTTCAAAACGTTCACGTTGATCAATTGGATCATTTAATTCAGTAAACGCATTTCCATATTCTTTCCCTACTATAAATACTTCAAATCGATCTGTGAATCTTCCATCTTCAGCATTTTTCTTCGCTAATGGCGAAATAGATGTTGGATGACCATAAATGAATGTTGGTTGAATTAAGGTTTCTTCTACATATTTTTCAAAGAACTCGTTAACCACATGTCCATAATCCATATGTTCACCTAATTCAATACCGTGTTCTTTAGCAATAGCACGAGCTTCTTCATCTGTCATCTCTTGCCAGAAATCAACACCCGATTCTTCTTTAATCGCATCAACCATATGAATTCTCTTCCATGGTCCTTCTAGATTCACTTGGTATTCACCATACTCAATTTGTAATTTACCTAATACAGTTTGAGCTGTATGAGTGATAATACCTTCTGTTAAGTCCATGATATCTTTGTAATCTGTATAAGCTGTATAAACTTCTAACATAGTAAATTCTGGGTTATGTGTTGTATCGATACCTTCGTTACGGAAAACACGACCAATTTCGTAAACTTTTTCCATTCCACCAACGATTAATCGTTTTAAGTGTAACTCTAAAGCAATACGTAAGTATAACTCCATGTCTAAAGCATTGTGATGCGTAATAAACGGACGAGCTGCTGCTCCACCAGCAATATTATGTAGAGTTGGTGTTTCTACTTCTAAGTAACCATGTGTATTTAAGTAATTACGAACTTCACGAATGATTTCACTTCGTTTAACAAATGTGTCAAAACTGTCTCTGTTACTTACTAAGTCTAAATAACGTTGACGGTATTTTTGCTCAACATTAGTTAAACCATGGTATTTGTCTGGTAACGGACGTAGGGCTTTTGTTAAGAAAGTTAAGCTAGTTGGCTTAATCGTTACTTCACCCATATCTGTTTTCATGACTTCACCTGTTACCCCAATAAAGTCACCTAAGTCTGCTTGTTTGAATAAGTCGTATTCTTCTTCTCCTACAGCATCTTTTCTTACGTAAATTTGGATTTGTCCTTCGCGGTCTTGTAAATGAGCAAAGCCTACTTTACCTTTTCCACGTTTAGTCATCATACGACCAGCAACAGTTGCTACTGCTCCTAATTCTGATAACTCTTCTTTTGTATGTTTGTCATATGTCTCATGTAGTTCTTTAGAGTTAGTGGTACGTTCAAAACGTGAACCAAAAGGATCAAGCCCCTTTTCACGCAATTCCGCCATTTTTTCTCTACGTACGATTAATTGGTCATTCATCTCTTCATGACCTTGAATTTCTTTTGTCACGTTACTTCCTCCTATACTTTTTTGACAATCTGTTCCCTACTATAATGCCATACTAAAACAAAAAAAGGCAAGTCAATTTGCCTTTTCTCTTACATTTATTAACTTGCTATTCCTTTTGCCTCTAAATTGGCTAGATACTCATCAAAAATAGCGATAATTTCGCTTTCTGTTTGAGCTTTATTAATTGCCAGACGCGCCTTTGTTGCTCGAGGTGCTCCTTTTAGGTAATAAGCTGCATGTTGACGAAACTCTAAACAAGCAATTTTTTCTCCTTTTAGTTTAACTAATCGAGATAAATGAAGCTTAGCTGTTTGAATTTTCGCTGTAGGTTGCGGCTCTTCTAATAATTCGCCTGTTTCTAGGTAGTGCTTAGTGCGATAAATCATCCACGGATTTCCTAAAGCGGCACGACCAATCATCACGCCATCACACCCTACGTAATCAAGCATGCGTTTAGCATCTTCTGGTGTTCGCACGTCTCCATTCCCCATAAAAGGAATACTCAAGTGTTTTTTAACTTCTTTTAAGACGTCCCAATTGGCTTTTCCTTCATACATTTGGACACGGGTTCTACCGTGCATGGCAACGGCTCCTGCCCCGGCACTTTCTGCTGCTTTGGCATTTTCCACAGCATACACATGCTCTTCATCCCAACCAATACGCATTTTAACTGTTACCGGAATCTTAACGGCACTTGATACGGCATCAACCATTTCATAAACCTTATTTGGATCAAGTAACCATCTAGCTCCTGCTTCAGCTTTAATGATTTTACTAACGGGACACCCCATATTGATATCAATAATGTCGGCTGTTGTGTTTTCTTCAACAAATTTAGCCGCCTCAACTAAGGTTTCTTTGTTCCCACCAAATATCTGTAAACTTAGTGGGTGTTCTGCTTCTTCTATATGTAGCATGTCTAGCGTTTTTTTGTTACGTTGTTGAATGCCTTTATCACTAATCATCTCACAGACAACTAGTCCTGCACCAAATTCTTTGACTGTTAGTCTAAACGCAGAGTTGCTAATACCCGCCATAGGAGCTACAACCACTCGATTATCTATTTCTACATTACCTATTTTCCACACAGGGGAAATCCTCCTTACTTAACGGCTTCATCTCTTAATTCTCTTAACTCATCTGCATTATATTGATACTTTTCACCACAGAAATGACAAACAGCCTCTGCACCTTCGTCTTCTTCAATCATTTGACTTAATTCTGCTTCACCTAACGTCACAATTGCTGCTGCAAATCGTTCTTTAGAGCAATCACAAGCAAATTGAACTGGCATTGTCTCAAGAATTTCTACATTTTCTTCACCTAATAAACGTTGTAATATTTTCTCAGGTGTTTCTCCTGCATCTAATAGATTAGATACTTGAGGAATATCTGCTAGTCGTTTTTCAATTTCAGCTAATGTGTCTTCACTAGCTCCTGGCATCACTTGAATCATAAATCCACCAGCAGCTTTGACACAATCATCTGCTTGGTTATCTACTAACACACTTAACCCTACTGCAGAAGGTACTTGCTCTGAAGTTGCTAAATAGTAAGTAAAGTCTTCTGCAATTTCACCTGATACAATCGGTACTTGACCTGTTACAGCTTCTTTCAATCCTAAGTCCTTCACAACGCTAAACGTTCCATTCGTTCCCACAGCACCACGAACATCAATCTTCCCTAGAGCGTTAGGCGCTAGATTAACTTCTGGATTTTGCACGTAACCTTTTACATTTCCTTTACTATCGGCATCTACAATAATCGCACCAATTGGTCCATCGGCTTGAATTTTTACGGTTAATTTTTCTTCGTTTTTATGCATAGCGCCTAGTAGTAATGAACCTGTTAACGTTCTCCCTAAAGCAGCCGTTGCGGCACGCCATGTGTCGTGTCTTTCTTGGGCTACTTTAACTGTTTCAGTTGTTCTAACAGCCATTCCACGAATTTCTCCATTAAAGGCTAATGCTTTTACTAAGTAATCTTTCATGTTGTCCCATCCTTTATCTTCTTCATTTTTACAATAGAAAAGTGGGGTACACTTTCGTATATCCCACTTATCATAACTTATTTAGTTAAAACCTCAAAACGATTTTACTCGTCTTCTGGCACCATAACTTCCCCGTCTGCAAGACCTTCGTGATTAGCAGATTTCTCTTCTTGTTGCTTTTCAGCGTCTTTTCTTTCTAGCGCTTCTTTAGCTTCTTCAAAAGAACCTTCTTTTTCACTTGGGAACTCATCTTTTTCATCTTTAGATGGCATGACACCATCTTCGAATAAAGAAGTGATTTCTTTAGCATTCAATGTTTCATGCTCTAATAATGATTCAGCAATTAATTTATGTTGGTCACGATGTGATTCAATAATCTCAACTGCTTTATCATGAGCACTCTTCAAGATATTGCGAACTTCTTCGTCAATTTGGTAAGCCACTTGTTCTGAGTAAGCTTTTGTTTGACCGTAATCACGACCAACAAAGACTTGGTGGTTTCCTTCATATTGAACAGGACCTAAAGCGTCACTCATTCCGTATTCAGTTACCATTGAACGAGCTAAGCTTGTCGCTTGTTCAAAGTCATTACTTGCTCCAGTTGATTGAACATCAAAGACGATTTCTTCTGCAACACGTCCACCTAAAAGACCTACAATACGTTCAAACATTTCGTTTTTAGTAATTAAGAATTGGTCTTCTTTTGGTAGAGAAATCATGTAACCACCAGCGCGTCCACGAGGAACGATGGTTACTTTATGAACGATGTTTGCATCATCTAATACTAAACCACAGATAGTATGTCCCGCTTCATGATAAGCAACTAACTCACGTTGACGTTTACTAATCACGCGATCCTTCTTAGCTGGACCTGCGATTACACGGTCTTGTGCTTCGTCAATATCACTTGCATCGATTTTTTTCTTGTTACGACGAGCAGCTACTAAAGCAGCTTCGTTTAACACGTTTTCTAAATCAGCACCAGCAAATCCTGGTGTTTGTTGTGCGACTACTTTTAAATCCACATCTTCCGCTAAAGGTTTGTTACGTGAGTGAACTTTTAAGATTTGCTCACGACCCTTAACGTCAGGTGTTCCTACTAAGATTTGACGGTCAAAACGTCCTGGACGAAGTAAAGCAGGGTCAAGTACATCTGAACGGTTAGTTGCAGCAATAACGATAACACCTTCATTACCACCAAATCCGTCCATCTCAACTAGTAATTGGTTAAGTGTTTGTTCACGCTCATCGTGTCCTCCACCCATACCAGCACCACGTTGACGACCAACTGCATCAATCTCATCAATAAAGATAATAGCAGGAGCAGCTTTTTTCGCATTTTCAAATAAATCACGAACACGACTAGCACCAACACCGACAAACATTTCAACAAAGTCAGAACCCGAGATTGAGAAGAATGGTACGCCTGCTTCTCCGGCTACAGCTTTTGCTAATAATGTTTTACCTGTTCCTGGAGGTCCCTCTAAAAGAACACCAGCAGGAATTCTGGCACCTAACTCTGCAAATCGTCGTGGGTCTTTTAAGAACTCCACAACTTCTACTAGTTCTTGTTTTTCTTCTTCAGCACCTGCTACGTCAGAGAAACGAACTGTAATGGCTTTTTTATCAGCTTCTTTTGTTTTGGTTTTACCAAAATTCATAACGCCACGGCCGCCACCGCCACCGCCTTGGCTACCTTGTCCCATAATCATGTAGAACAAGAACACCATAAAGATTAGCGGTAAGAAACTAAAGAGTAATTGAACCCAAATACCACTACTTGATTGCTCTTTAACAACCATTTTGGCATCGGCTTCTCTTGCTGCTTTACTAATATCACCCATCGTTGAGTCATTTGGTAACACAGTTGTTGAGAAGCGTTTTGACTTCACTTTTGTTTGACCAAAAACAGGTAAGCCACCTGAATCAGTTACTTTTTGTTCTTCTGCATATTCTCCAGTTATTTTATAAACTCCATTAGATGGTTGAACAGAGAATTCTTTGACTTGTTTTTCTGTTAATTGCTTGTAAAACGTCGAATAATTAATATTAGGTGACTGATCTCCACCTTGACCAAAGAAGAAATACACAATCATAATCATTGATAAGAAAACAATAATATAATAAAGTGAATTTTTCATCCCTGAATTCTTCTTATTATTCATACATGGCCTCCTTATATATTTAGTTAGTAGTAGTTATTAGTAAGTCTTTATTATATCACAAAGAAAGCGTAACACCCTTAATTATTTTCATAAATCTCAGGTTTTAAGACACCAATGTATGGCATGTTACGATAGTCTTCAGCATAATCTAAACCATAACCAACAACAAACTCATTTGGTACTTCAAATCCAATATAATCTGCGTCCATTTCAACCACACGGCCTTCTGGTTTATCTAACATTGTAACGATTTTTACTGAAGCTGCTTTTCTATGTTTCAATAAATCCACTAAATATTTTAATGTACGACCACTATCAATAATATCTTCAACAAGTAAAATATGACGGCCTTCAACTACTGTACTTAAATCTTTTAAGATACGAACTTCTCCTGAAGACACAGTGGCATTACCATAACTAGATACATCCATGAAGTCCATTTCCATGTGAATGTTCATTGAACGAACTAAATCCGCTAAAAATGGTACAGCACCTTTTAAGATTCCGACAACTAATGGGTTTTTATCCTCATAGTCTTTGCTAATCACTGCACCTAACGCTTGTACGCGCTCTTGAATTTGTTCTTCTGAATAAAATGTTTTTTCAATATCTCTTTCTAACATCTGGTTCTCCTTCCAAGCTACTCGTCTTTTAGGTAAAGATAGACAAGCTTATAATGTATTTTATCAGTTTCATCTCGAATACTCAAATAACTTTCTCTAAAAGGGACTAACCATTTTACTGTCCCTAAACTATCTTCAATAACCCAGCTCATTTGTCTTTTTTCACGTGGAATTTTCTCGTCAATAAAATAACGAGAAATCTTTTTGTGCTGCCCTTTGTCATTTAGAACGATTCGATCACCTGGTTGAGGCCTTCTAATAAGAAGTTGCTCTTTTTGTCCTACCACAAAGTCATAATCTAATCGCTTAAATTGAGATAATTCTTCAGGCAACACCACTTGATCTGCTTCAAACAAGCCAAACCATTCACTAGAAGAAACTCTCACACCTTCATTGGCCTTTAACACATGACTAGAGTTTTTAACAGTCTGTGATTTTTCTTGTCTCAAACTTGCCTCATGGTAACTTCTTGTAAAGAACCAATCTCCTTTTAACGGAAAGCTCACATTCGGTTGCTCACTAACTAAAGCTTTTTGAATCAATTCTTGTTGTTTTTTACCAATAACTAAACCATATACCTCATGAAGCTCTTCAACTAAATGAGTTAAGATAAAATGTTGTTCTGCCTCTGAGTACGTTTCAAATAAACTTTGCCGAATAATCACTCCACGCGATGAAAGATGGATACTTTCTTCATATAAAGGAGTCACTCTAGCAACTACAATCTTTTGAGCTGCTTGAAGTTCTTCTCTTAATGAAAGAAGCTGCTCATTTAACTGAGGGTTTTCTTGTCTAAGTTGCGGTAAGTAGACATGACGCATTCTATTACGAGCATAAGATGTCTCTTGATTGCTCTCATCTTCAAAAAAAAGAAGCTCATGACGTTTAGCGTATTCATACAAGTCTGACTTTTTATAAGGAAGTAGAGGACGAATCAACTGACCCAAAGAAAAGTCACGAGTTTCTGACATGCCGATTAAACCTTTTAGACGACTCCCTCCCACTAGGCGCATCATCATAGTTTCAATTTGATCGTCTTCGTGATGAGCTGTCAGCAAACAACGAATCCCTTCTTGCTCCATCACCTCTGAAAAGAATCCATACCGAACATCTCTTGCTGCTTGTTCCATATTGGTTGTCACCATCGCTCCGTCTTTCCACACTTTATTAAAGAAAGGTACTTGCCTTTTTTGACAAACCGAAGCAACAAACTGACTTTCTTCTGTTGACGACTCTCGTAATTGGTGATCAACGTGGGCTACAATTATCTGAGGTTTCAGACTTATAGGTAGGTGGTGCAACAGATGAAACAACACAGTAGAATCCACACCTGCAGATACGGCTACTAATACCTTTTCCCCTGGTTGCCACCACTTATTGATAGCCACACTTTGTTGAAATCTTGTTTCTAACACTTCTTATCACCTCTTTTTTTAAGAAAGAAAAAGGCTGACACAAATTGGTCAGCCTTTTTGAAAAGAGCACATACTCTTTTGATTTATTAACTACGACGACCTCCACGGCCTCCACGTTTACCTTCAGTATTTCGTTTGATTGAACTTAATCTTTCATCACTATCTTTTAGGAATGAGCTCATTAAGTTATCAAATCCTTCTTTTTTAGGTGCAGGTGCAGCAGGCTTACGGTTGTAGTTTCCGCCACCAGATCTCTCTGGACGATCTGAACGATTGTAATTATTATTTGGTCGTTTGCTAAAGTCTTTCTTAGGTGCACGTTCTCTTACTGGACGTTCTTCCTCATTGGCACGTTTGATTGATAAACCAATCTTACCGTCATCACCAATACTCATGACTTTCACTTCTACTTCATCGCCGACTTTTAATACATCGTTAATGTCTTTCACAAAACTATTTGATACTTCACTAATATGGACCAACCCTGTTTTACCTGCTCCTAAATCAACGAACGCACCAAAATTGGTAATTCCTGAAACTTTACCAGGTAGTTTTACCCCTACTTCAATTGACATAAAAAATTATTTCCTCCTTGAACCTTCCAAAGTATTTATTGTTATTTGTTACCACTGATTTGAGTCGAGCTATTATTTAAATCCGGGATACTATAAACTTGTTCTCCCTCTTTTGAATAAAAATATTTAGCACGAGCAATTTTTTCCACATATTCTGTGTCATTTAACAGATCTACTTCACGCTTTAAATCTTTTTCATTTTTAGCGACTTGTTTTTGCTCTGTTTCTGCTTCTTTTCGACTTTCTTGTAATGCAACTAAACGTTGGCTATTTCTAAAAAGGTTAATACCTATTAATGAAAACACCACAAGTGCTGCAGCAAACATAATCCCTAGTCGACGTCTTCTAAAAATGATCTTTTTCTGATCTTTTTGCATCGATTTCATGGTTAGACTTGCTTGTTGTTCTTTATCATATGTCAACAATTTACGGTCTTTTTTCATTCTCTTTAGAATCTCCATTCTCTCCAATTACAGATATGTTCATTATACCAAGTCATTAACGCAATGTCTAATACTAATCCAAACTTTCATAGCTTGTTTCTCTTGTTTCACTGATTACTTCATACAAATCTTTTGCTTCATCTTTTTTAGTTGTGTCTTTTAAGTCCAAAACACGAACTTCTAATGTTTTATTTCCAAATAATATTTTTAGCGTATCTCCGATTTTTACATTAGTAGAAGATTTTGCCAATTGACCGTTTACTTGAATTCGGCCTTTATCAGCAATCTCTTTTGCCACAGTTCTTCGTTTAATAATTCGTGATACTTTTAAAAATTTATCTAATCGCATACAATCACCTCGAGATTTTCTTCATTTTTTTAACAACTTTTTTACCAAATGGTAGCATGTACCACTCTGCTTCTGTAAATAACTGACTCTTAATTAAACCGATAATATAAACACTACCACCTAAACAAACGCCTAGTAAACTTAGCAGTAAGTCCGCTCCTCTTTCAAATGTTTGCCACTGCACTATCTCTAATATCCCGCGATAAACAAGTAAGACCGCAATCATGCCAGCTAAGTTAAGACTTAGCTTGATTCGATATTCATGACTACTTTTATGCCCTGGTATTGCCTTAACAAGATACCACTTTAACACAGCTAGACAGACAAACAAACCGAATAAGGTACTGAGACTAGCTCCCACTGTTCCGTAATAAAAAGTTAGTAAAGGCGTCCACACAATTTTAGTAAACAAACCTGCTATTGCTCCTAACACTTGATACCTGACAATATTTTGACTTTGATAAATAGTTTGATAGGTTTGGATCATGGATACAAAGTAAATCGATAAAACAAACAAACTTAAGGTCAACTCTGCTTGATTATCACTAAAAAGAGTCACATTGATATAAGGCAAGACTAGAGCTAAACCAACTGAAGCAGCTAAGGCAATCACTCGAGCTACTTTTATATAAGAAAATACCATATCCTCATAAGCTCGTTTGTCTTTATTCATAAAGTGCTTCGTTAATGGTGGTAAAAAGGCCGCCGTCATACTGACAGCCACAACTAAGCCCAGCTGTACAAGAGGTTGTCCTCTATCAAATACACCTTTGGCTATTTTAGCAGACAAGTCATCCATGCCACCATAAACCAAAAATTGTTTTACTGAAAAAGCATCTACTAATTGAAAAACAATCAAGTAGGCACTAAAAAAACAAAGCGTGCCACCTTCTTTTAATAACTTTTTCGTGAACTGTCTTAACTCTTTTGAATCTTGCTTCCTTAGACGGACTGAAAAAGAACGCCTTCTACCGTAATACCATAGAATGACTAAAGCGAATAAACCACCCACAATAGCTCCTGACATGGCGACATTCCCCACATCATAAACAGTCCAATCAAGAATTGTAAACAAGTACCCTGCCCCTAAAATCACCAGTACACGACTACCTTGCTCAACTAATTGAGAGATAGCTGTGGGTTTCATCTCCAACTGACCTTGAAAAAAACCACGATAAGTCGATAGAAACGGCACTAGTAAAAAGACAAACGACACCACCTGTATCAGAGGCGACAAACTCACATCCCCCATTAGTCTAGCGATTGGTGTGGCTAGAGCATACAAACTACCAAACAACAGAAGAGACAAACCACTGACAACGGTGAAAAAGGCATTTAACGTCTTTTCTTGTTCTTTTTGACTAGAGCATGCAGCTAATAGCTTAGATAGATATACGGGTAATCCTGTTAGAGCTAAGGTCATACCAATCCCGTATATCGGATAAATTTGTTGGTACACATAAAAACCCTCGTCTCCAACTAAATTCTGATAAGGCACACGGTAAACAGCACTTAGCACTTTCACCACAAAGGAGGTCAGAGTTAAAATCACTGTTCCTTGTAGCATGTTTTTTTCTAAGGTTTTATCTGACACACTCTCACCTCATCTAAGCCTATTTTTTAGCTACCTTTACGTATTTTTGCTCACGTAACGCTTCAATAAATTGTGCAACTTCTTGTAACCAAACGACCTCTGACATTTGTTTTGTCAATTTCAGTTGAACGGTTAAGGTATCCTCTGAACTAAGCTCCGCTTTCAGGGTTGTCTTAGACAAGGCTTTGAAAATTTGCTCAATCGTATACGCATTAGTACCTGCTTTTGACAATACAACATCAATGACTAACTGGCGTTTTTGAATTTTTTCGACTAAAGCAAAATCACTATTCATTTTAATCAGACCCACTGTTAGTAAATTAGCCACTTCATCAGGATACTCACCAAAACGGTCTAACAAGTCTGCTTCTAGCTCATCAAACATCTCTTGGCTTTCCAATTGACGAATACGCTTGTAGATCTCGATTTTTTGACGTTCGTCTTCAATATAAGTTGTTGGAATATAAGCATCAATTCCCAAATCAATTTCAGTAATGGTTTTGGTATCTTGATTGTCTTTTCCTTGCTTACGGTTGACAGCCTCTGTCAGCATTTGTGTGTACATATCAAAACCAACAGAATCAATAAAGCCGTGTTGTTGCGCTCCTAACAGATTTCCTGCTCCACGAATCGACAAATCGCGCATAGCAATCTTAAATCCTGAGCCAAGTTCAGTAAAATCTTTAATAGCCTGCAGGCGCTTCTCACTCACTTCATTTAACACTTTTTGTGGTTCATACATGAAATAAGCATAAGCCACTCGGTTACTTCGACCCACTCGACCACGTAACTGATACAACTGAGACAAGCCCATGTAATCAGCATTTTCAACAAATAAAGTATTCACATTAGGAATATCCACACCTGTTTCAATGATTGTTGTGGTCACTAAGATATCGTAATCTCCATTAATAAATTCCATTAGCCTATTTTCCAATTGAACTTCTGTTAGCTGACCATGAGCATAACTGATTCTCGCATCAGGAACTAAAGCTCTTAACTCTTCCACCTTTTGCTCAATCGTATCTACTCGGTTATATAGATAAAAAATCTGACCACCACGGGCAATTTCTCTTTCACATGCCTCACGAATAGCTCCTGGATTTTTTTCCATCACATAAGTTTGCACAGGGTAGCGGTTGGCTGGTGGTGTTTCGATAACGGATAAATCACGCACGCCTAGCATAGACATATGTAGTGTTCTTGGAATCGGTGTCGCTGTTAAAGTTAAGACATCTACTTGAGATTTTAATTGTTTCAAGCGTTCTTTATGCTTCACACCAAACCGTTGTTCCTCATCGACAATCAACAGACCTAAATCAATAAATTCAATGTCTTTTGATAAAATACGGTGAGTTCCCACAACAATATCAATTTGCCCTTTTTTAATTTTTTCTGTTGTTTCTGTTTGTTGTTTTTTTGTTCTAAAACGACTTAACAACCCAACATTTACTGGGAAATTAGCAAATCTATCACGCATAGTTTCATAATGCTGTTGCGCCAAAATTGTTGTCGGTACTAAAAAGGCTACTTGCTTACCATCTCGTACAGCTTTAAAGGCTGCTCTAATAGCTACTTCTGTCTTACCATAACCAACGTCTCCAACTAACAAGCGGTCCATTGGACGTTCTTTTTCCATGTCTTGCTTGATTTCTTGAATACTACGCAACTGATCTTCCGTCTCTGAATAAGGGAAGTTTCCTTCAAATTCCATTTGATACTCATCATCTGGCCCAAAGGCATAGCCTTTTTCGGCTTCACGTTCTGCATATAGCTTAATCAAGTCATCTGCAATGTCTTCTACTTTAGCTGACACTTTATTTTTCGTTTTGACCCACTCAGAGCCACCCAACTTATTCACACGTGGGGTTTTGGATTCTGAGGCAACGTATTTTTGAATCATATCAAGCTGAGTTACTGGAATAAAGAGTTTGTCGTTATTCTTATACAGAATGGTCATGTAATCTTGATGGACCCCTCCACTAAGTAAGGTTTCCATGCCGATGTATTTACCAATACCGTGATTAGCATGAACCACGTAATCCCCTGGTTTTAGCTCATTATAACTTTTTAAACGCTCCGCATTTGAAATAGTTTGCTTACGCGCTCTCTTTTTCCCTTGGGTATGTAGAATCTCTTTTTCAACAAGAACTACTAACTTTTCATCAGGCAACTCAAATCCTGAAGCTAAACTACCTGTCTGAATTTGAATGGTTTTTGCTAGTAGCTTGGAGCTGTTGTTAATGACTGAATTGATTTCAAAATCAAGTAACAAAGCTTCCACTTTTTCAGTTCGCTCTTCATTTTCTGCTAAAACCACAACAGTTTGTTTTTGCTTGTGCCAACGATCCATCTCTGTTTTAAGTAATGGCATTTGCCCGAAGAATTGTTGCATTGGACGGTACTCAAAGGGGTGAATACTCTTGAACCTTAAATTCCCCATTCCTTTTTGGAAAAGAGAAAAATAGGTTTTACTCTGTTTAGCTTGTTTTAAGATGCTTCTAAAATCGCCACCTAATGTGTGATCCTCGAAAAAGACGCCCTCTTCTAATTTAAGGGTAATCCATTCTCCTTCTTCGCGTAACAACTCACGCTCACTTTCAAGTTGGCGACTGTAATCATCAACAACAATCACATCTGTCTCTGACAAGTAATCTGTTAAATAGGTCTTTTCAGGGTACAATAAATCCCCATATAGTTTGACTTCCTCAGTCGGGTGTCCTTCAGACCACTCACTGATGATTTGCTCAAAGTAAGCCTCTATACGGCCACGCTCTTCACTAGGAGCCATCTCTGACACTTTATCTGCTACTAATTCTTTTAAGACTTCACTAGCTTGATGGAGAGCTTCTTTCGTTACAGGTGTGTCCATCGCTGGTGGAATAACAATATGATCGATTTCACCAATAGAGCGTTGCGTGTCTGCATCAAACAAACGCAGAGATTCGATTTCATCATCAAATAAATCTAGTCGCACTGGGTAGTCACTTGTTAATGGATAAATATCCACAATACTTCCCCGAATACTAAACTCACCAGGTTTCCCAATCATTTGTTCTTTCTCGTAGCCTAATAGAACTAGCCTTTCAGCTAACGTTCCTAAATCAAGAGTCCCATCTTTTTCAAAGATCAAACTCTGCTCTTTCCAGACACTTGGACTTGGTAAAAAGCGACGGAGACCTGCTAAAGAAGTCACTAAAATCCCTGTGTCATCACTGGCTAAAAAGCTTAAAGCATTAATTCTGTCTGCTAAAGCTTCAGGGGAAGAAAAGGACATTTCAACGGCCGTCACTTCATCTACTGGAAAATAAAACAAATACTTTTCTTCTATTATATGTTGTAAGTCATCCATTAACTTACTAGCGTAGTACAAATTAGGAGTGACAATCAGAATTTTCTTTTGTTTTTCCAGTAAACTAGCAATAGCTAGCGTCTTAGCTGAACCAGACAGTCCAGTAATCAAATGAGAAGAGTCTGTTGTTAACTCTTTTTGCCATTCTTTTACTTTGACACTTTGGCCAAAACGACTGACAAGTGCTTTGTTTAAATACATGATGTCTCTCCTATCTTATTTTTTTGTGTTAAATTGATTCATGGTATTCACAAAATCGTGACCACTTGCCCAGTAAAGAGAAGCTTCTGCTGCTTGTCTCACTGAAGCTAACATGTCTTCATGGGTATTTTTTGGAAAAGTGCTTAACACATAAGACACTACTTCCTTACCATTTTGAGGGCGATCAATCCCCACTTTGATTCGGTTAAATTCATTGGTCCCTAAATGAGCAATCAAACTCTTAATCCCGTTATGACCACCCGCACTCCCCTTTTGTCTTAGACGAATACGACCAATCGGTAAATCCAAATCATCGTAAATAACTAAAACATCTTCATCAGAAACATTGTAATAATCCATCAAAGGACCTACAGAACGACCTGATTCATTCATAAAGGTTTGAGGCTTCACTAACAGGATTTTTTCTCCATTTAAGAAAAATTCTGCTGTATCTGCTTCAAATTGTGTTTTATTGAATTCTATTTTTTCTTGAAAGGCAATCTCATCTAAAGCGATAAAACCAATATTGTGTTTTGTTCCTCGGTATTTACTTCCTGGATTGCCAAGTCCAACGATTAATTTCATGAGCTATCTCCTTTTACAGGCGTCTTCTTAGTGACGCAGAAAATACCCGCGCACACTGATGGTGCCCAGATTTTAAATAATTATATCATAGTTTATGTGTTTTCTTTCCATTAAAGACTAAAGATTCCCTTAACTTCCTACTATTAGAATCTCTAATACCCTAATCCTTTCTAAATGACTTTGCTTTTTTTGAGTGTTATAATAACAAAAAAATATAAGATTAAAGGAGAGATTTTCCATTATGGTTGAAACAAATACAAATCATCAAAAGATTATGGTTGTTGGTAATGGGGCAGTAGGATCTAGCTATACCTTTGCTTTAGTTACTCAAAACATTGCCCAAGAAATCGGGATTATTGATATTGATACAGATAAAGCGATTGGAGATGCGATTGATTTATCACACGCATTAGCTTTTACTTCTCCTAAAAAAATATATGCAGCGACTTACGCTGATTGTCACGATGCTGACTTAGTTGTTATTACAGCAGGTGCCGCACAAAAACCTGGTGAAACACGCCTTGATTTAGTAAATAAAAACCTTAAAATATTTAAAAAAATTGTCGATGACGTGGTTGCTTCTGGATTTAGCGGTATCTTCTTGGTAGCTTCTAACCCTGTCGATATTTTAACCTATGCGACTTGGAAGTTCTCTGGTTTTCCAAAACACAGAGTTATTGGTAGCGGAACTTCTCTTGACTCTGCTCGTTTCCGCCAAAGTATTGCTGAATTAGTTGGCGTAGATGCTCGTAACGTCCATGGTTATATCTTAGGTGAACACGGTGACACAGAATTCCCTGTTTGGTCACATGCTAACGTAGCTGGTTTACAAATCTATGAATGGGTTAAAGATCACCCAGAAATCGACGAAGAAGAATTAGTTAACTTGTTCTTCCAAGTAAGAGATGCTGCTTATACTATTATTGAGAAAAAAGGAGCTACTTTCTACGGTATCGCTGTTGCTTTAGCACGAATTACTAAAGCTATTTTAAACGATGAAAATGCAGTACTTCCTTTATCTGTTTATCTGAATGGCCACTACGGCTTAGAAGATATTTTCATCGGAGCACCAGCTATCGTCAATCGCCGTGGTATCCAAAACGTCATCGAAATTCCTTTAACAGATGCCGAAAAAGAAAAATACCATTACTCTGCTGAAAAATTAAAAGAAGTTATGGATACTGCTTTTGAACAACTAGAACAAGAAAATTAATCACAACCTGGTATTAGCTAAAACAGCTAATACCAGGTTTTTGTTTCTAATAACATCGCATGGCGAATTTTATTAAAAGGGACTGCTACTTGATTAACATACAAATTGACTTCATCATATCCATCAATCACACCACACACATCAGGTAAAAAATCACCTTCAATATCTTTCATATTCAGCTGAATACTGACCTCTTTTGACTTAAATAACGCGTAGTCAATCACTTCATATAATTGTTCTGGGCTCATCTCATCTTTTCCTGCAATAGTTGCATAACGATTGTTTCGCTCCTTATCTAAAGTTGCTGTGTGTTCAGATAAATAAAACCCATTATACTTCTTCACGCCACGATCATTGTAATAAGCATTTAACTCCATGAAAATCCCTCCCCATTCTCTTTCATCATTAAACGATATCCCTCAATCACTCGTTCTGTTCTTTAAACGTGGTATAATAAAATTGATAGGAGGGATTTATATGCATGCTTTTTTATCAACCATCTTATTTATTGCTACTTTTATTCTCACTATTTTTGTCATTTGGAAACTCATTAAATACCTACTAAATAAATAGACGCTCAATGTATGACGCATTTGATGTCATACATTGAGTTTTTTTCATGACTATCTCTGACATCTAATCATAGATTAATCCATCATTCCCTCCAGCGTGCCCTCCTACTAAAGAAGCTCGCTTAATAGCGGTAGCTCCTTCTAAGTGACTACTGCCATGAACAATGGCCTCAAAACCGTACCGTCTTCTGATTTTATCTACAGTGGCATTCAGAGTGACTCTCGCTATCATCTCCTCAGGTTCATCAAATAAATTCAGTTGTAAGTGCTGACTATCTGTTAACTTGGAATAACTAACGGACAGATTTCTCACGGTTTTTTGCGTGTAAAAAGTGTCAAACAACTGTAAGCAATAACCACTTAGTAAGTCAGAATCATTAGTAGCTGGAATACTCATTTGCCGGCTAAACCCTGCTTCTATCTCGTTTCTCGAATAACCAACACTAAGTTGCACACAACCAGCTAATTTCCCTCGATGCCTGAGCCTTGTTGCAACCTGATCAGCCATTTCCCGAATGACTATTTTAATTTCTGATACATTTGTATAATCTCGCATCAACACTTGACTATTGCCAATGCTTTTAGACTTTGGCACATAAGTTTCTGATATATCCGCTCGATCAATGCCCCAAGCATGAGCCACTAATTGAGCTCCAATCAACCCCATAGACGCTTTCATCGAAAAAAAATCTGAATATGCTAACTCTTCTATGGAATAAATTCCTTTATTGTTTAATCGCTTCTCTGTTCGTTTATTAATACCCCAAAAGTCTGTCATCTTCTTAATTTTCCACACAGTTTGCGGTACATCTTCATAATGCCAAGTCGCTATCATATCCAAATTCCTCTTAGCCTCATTATCCAAAGCTAACTTACTTAACAACATGTTATCTCCAATACCAATCGTACAATAGAGACCTGTTTCTCTAAAAATATCTTGTTGAAACCTTCTCGCAAATTCATATGTAGAGAGACCAAATAAGCGCTTAGATGCGTTTAATCTGACAAAAGTCTCATCAATGGAATAAACTAAAATGTCTTCATCTCCCACGTAACGCCTAAAAATAGCATTAATTAGTAAATTTTTTTCAATGTACAAATTCATACGAGGAGGAACTACTAAAAGTCTTGAGTCCTTTGGAACATCATAATTTCTTGTCACATTCGTAATTCCTAGCTCTGTTTTAGCCATTGGAGAGGAAGATAGAACCAAACCGCCAGAGGACTGTTCGCCACTCATTACCACTAAAAGAGTTTTTAACGGATCTAAATCACGCTCAACACATTCAACACTGGCATAAAAAGATTTCATGTCGATACACAACATATCGTCACGTTTTTCTTTTTCGTAATTGAAATATTGTTCTCTATTTAGTGGCATATCTATTCCTTCTCTCTTATTTCCAAATCCCTATATAGCAAGGTTTATCCTGTTTTCTCACCTTGCCACATCACAATTATACGAACCTACGTTTGCTTTGTAAAGCGAACACGACAAAAAAGTACCTAACTAAAAATAGCTAGGTACTAAAAAGGAGTTGGTTTATTTACTTCGGGAGAGTAAAGTGGAATTGATAGGTTAGCATAAAAGCCAATAGATGATGTAAACGTATCTAATCTATTTAAAATCGGAAAACTTCATGAATCTCTCCTGATAACCTTCTATTTTTTTTTCTACAAAAGCGATAGTGTTATCTAAATTAGAACGTTGCTCGTTCAGATTTTTAATGTGAGCCTGTAGTAAAATCGTTCGGTCAAGTAAGCTACTATCTCCTTCTTCTTGTAATGCTGAAAACTGTTTTATCTCATTAATTGTCATACCTGTTTCTTTTAGTTTTAAGAGTAGCTCTACCCAACATAAATCTTTTTCCGTGTAATAACGGTAATTTTTATCAGTTCTTTTCGGGATTAATAATTGTTCTTTTTCATAATATCTCAGTGTATCAATTGTTAAACCAGTTTTTTGAGAAAATTCTTTAATAAACATTAAATCTCTCCTTGCTATAGAGTGTACTCCATAGTTTACTATTTTTATATCGAAAGGGGAAATTTTATGACTTATTTAAAAGAGGATTATTTATATTGTACCGCGATTCTTCAATCTACAAAGAAAGTACCGTATGAACAATTAATCAAAAAATTAGAAAAATTACAAGAGAAGACAACTACTGAGAAAGGGTGTATTCTTTTTGAAGTAGTTCCATTAAATAGAGAACTCGAGAGATTTGGACTTTGGGAAATTTGGAAGGATACAGAATCATTTTATAAGCATCATGAAAAAGAATATACTAAAGAGTTTTTTGCAGAACAACTAGATACAATTGAATTATTTGAAAGTTCGAAAGAGGTATCTCTGTAAAATGAAATTAGTAGAAAGAAAATATCAGACTGTTCATTTTGTTTTAACAAGCCTCATAACTACTGGTATTATGACTTTATTTCTAAATTTTCTTTCAAACAGAAAAATTGATTGGTTTATCTGGCTTAAGACATGGTCATTAGTTTTTGTTTTAATCTTAATTTTATCACGTATCATACCTAATCTAGTTAATTATATTTTGAAAAAATTGATATAAGTAATATCTTAGAGTCTATATCGATCTATTCAATCAAAAAAGTAAAACCCCGTTTGTTTGAGGTTTTACTTTTTTGTTTAATAGATATATTTTAACGTTACTATTCATTGTTAATACTGGCACTTGGTATAATATCTAACTATGTAAAACAAGGAGTTAAATAACTGGTTTTACTAAAATAAATTTAAAAGAAGAGCTAAGACAATCATTATTATTGTCTCAAATATGACTTCTATCCACTTCAATTCAGATTTTAAAAAAGTGTTGCCAGATTGATATTTCTTTGGTATTACATTAGATAATAGAGCAGCACAGATTACAAGCGAATAACTAACTAAAAAAAAACTTAGTTCGTGATTACTACTCATTAATTTTCGATTAAATGTTAAATAGAGAAAAAAAGAACCAAGTAATATTCTAACTATCTTTATTGTTTTCACTTGTTTTATGGACATTTCAATCACCCTTTATAAAGTTTTTTTATTGATTATATCATGTAATTAACTTGGTATAATCACTCTTATGTGAACCTGTTAACATAAGAGCAGTTAAACCAAGTTCAATCTATTTTTTTATAAATATAATGTGCCCAACTCCCATAAAAAATACTTAACAGAGCTAAAAGAATTAAAAGTATAGGTGGTAGAATAGGTTTTGAATCTACTAATAAACCTAATACCAGAAATATTAAAAAGAAGGATAACAAGAAAGACAATGTATGTGAAATAAATATAAACCATTTAGTACGCCAAAGCTTACTGTTTCCAAAGGTTTCTAATAAAGCAGAACCTATAAGACCAAGTTTCCAGTTCATAACTTAAACACCCTTTCAACTTTTTAATAAGTATAACCTAATTTTATTTTTTTGTCTGTAGTTTACATATGAGTGACTATACCAAGTTAATTTTAAAATGATATAATTAGCTTGAAGTACTATAAAATCAAAGGTAGTGATAAACATGAGTAAAGTAAAGCAAAGCAATTTACTGTGGGCACTATTTCCGAATTATATAGCTACAGTAATGCTCCTCTAGAACAACGATTTGTTAATGGAAAAGTAGCAATAATAAAATTTGAATCAGATGGTAAAACTATTTATTCTGAAAACAGAATATTTGTCCCGATGAATAGTCAGATTGGTGATCCTATTAAAATCTATCACGATAAAAATAATCCTCAAAAGATTTTTCGGATATTTTTCCAAAATTTAAAAAGAAAAAAAGCTACAAAGTAGTTATTTAACAGATTGATTTACATCAATTAAACGTTAAACCAAGTTGCCGATATCAGCAGGCTCAAATTACCGACTTTGTGAGCCCCTATTGATATACCTAAATTCTAGAAGAAGAGCCTTATTAAAAAAGGTTCTTCTTCTTTTTTATTCCATTCTGTCTTCTCATCCTAGACAACGATGAAACTAAACCTGATATAATAAAAGAGACTTATTTATTAGGAGGAGACATTATTGAAAAAGAACAAAATAATTTTTATCATCTTTTTTATCCTTGCCTTATTAATTGGAGGGATATACTTAACCATTCATATCGCCACACAACCTCCCAAAACAGTTCTTGTTAATGATACGAATACCAATCCAGTTAGTTATAAAGAACACTATTTCTTTTATCAACTGAAACATAAATTTCCCAAAACTTACTCTCATCTATATGACGGTGGTGAGCAAAGTCATTACGTTATTCCTGGACTAGAGCAAACTCAGGCCATTGTGCATTCAGGAAAAGACAAAGGTCAACTAGGAATTTCAAAGGATATGGATCCTCAAGGCATTGCTATTGTTGAAGACAAATACATTATTATCTCTGCCTACAGTAAAAGTAAACAATACAATTCCGTACTTTGGATGTTAGATAAGAAAACCGGTCAGTACATTAAAACAATTTGCTTAGATGACATTGATCACGTTGGTGGGATTACTTATGATAAAGAACATGATCAACTTTGGGTTGCTACCATTGATGCTGAAAAAGATGCTCAAGTAGAATCCATTAAACTATCTACTTTAGAAGACTATGATGTGAATAAAACTAAGAGTCCGATTGTTTTTGATTATCGTGTAGATTTAAACGATGTGAAACTAACCTCTTATCTAAGTTATCATGACAATGTGTTGTATGTTGGGTATTTTGATAAACAACAAAGTGGTCTCTTGGCCTCATTTCCTTTAGACACTAAAGGAAATTTGAATAAAACAGATGAAACAAAAGCAGGTGTAGAACCCGCACAAACTTGGAAAACATATGATGAGATTCAAGGTATTAGCTTTTATAAAAATAAAATATTGCTTTCTCAATCTTATGGTAAAGAAAACTCTCGTTTATATGTTTTTGATAATAACTTGGATGAACCTGGATTTGATTTAGATAAAGGAGATAGCATTAAAAGCATCTCTTTACCACCCTATTTGGAACAAGTGATTGGACAAGATGACCATGCTTATTTATTGTTCGAGTCAGCTTCCCATAAATACCGTAAACAAAGTGACCTGTTTCATATGGACCGAGTGATTAAACTTAAAGTTGAAGATGACAACTGATGTGACTAGGCAATAAAAAAGTACCTAGCTTAAAAATAGTTAGGCACTTTAAAGATATTAATTGATCCATGATATGATAAAGAAAAAACAATGGAGGGATTTTCATGTCAGAAAAAGAGTTATTAAAGTCAGAAAAAATCCGTATCAAGAATGATAAGTTGCGTGCAAAAGGTAAAGACCCTTTGAAAGGTTCTAATCCAATGATTAATACAGGTATGGTTGGAATTAATAAAGCTAATATTGGGATTAAAGACAAAGATAACGCCAATTATATGGCAAACCCTAATTCTAAGAATGAAAATAACGATTAGGTCCTTTTTCAAAAAAGTTAACAAGTAGAATCATTTTAATGACAATAATTAACTGCTTTTGATTACCTTTCATTAGTAAGCCACCCCTTTTTCCTCAGTACAGCATACTGGTTTATATAACAGATTTTTCGATTTCATAGTATTTGTTCTATGATAAACTTTAATTGTCCATTTTCATAAGGAACCTCCTGTATAATTGATATTTTGTGGTCGAAAAAACAAATATATCTTATTATTTTAGGAGGTCTTTTTTATACCAAGTTGAAAATTCTTTAGAACCACCCACATAACTGGTGATTTTTAAAACATACAAAAAATGCCCACAACGATGCAGTTGTGAGCACTTATTCTTAAAAAAACATTTTACTATTTTAGTATTAAATTTCCAATAAAAATATTTTCTTTCATTTGTCCGTAATCATTAATGTTTAATTTTTCATAACTGTCATTTGTTATAATCACTAATATATCACTTTGTTTATTTTTTTCTTCTAGCATTTTCAAATTAACAGTAGCTAAAAGGGTTTTATTATCTACCTTATCTCCTTCTCTTACAAAAACTTCAAAAGGTTCTCCACTTAATTCAACGGTATCAATTCCAATATGAACTAAAATTTCCACGCCTGTGCTACTTTTTAATCCTATTGCATGTTTCGTTGGAAATATAGATGTCACTTCTCCTTCAATAGGTGAATAAACGTTGGAATTTTTAGGTTGAACTGCAAAACCATCACCTAACATTTTTTGAGAGAACACATCGTCATTAACCTCTGTAATTGGTATCAAATTCCCTTCAGAAACACTATATAATTCTAATATTTTAGATTTCTTCTGTAATTTTTTAAATAAATTAATAGTTCTCACTCCTATCTCTAATTCTATAAATCATTATAATTTATTTGAACTATTCCTAATCTATCCATTTCATCTTGAACATCTTTGTCTGTTAAATATTCAACTTCTTCAACTCTAGGTACAAGTAATGATGAATTATTCAAAATAAAATGATCTAGATAACCTGGATGAAATACAATCATGTCTACTCCATCATCATGTAGATTGTTCAATACTGATTCAACAAATTTATATGGATCATAATCCTTTTCCATTGCACCCATCCACATATATACTTTATTATCATTAATATTAATTGAACTATCTGTTGGTAAACTATTAGGATCTGCATCCATTGGTACTCCTGAGTATTTCAAATTATGTTCTTTAGAAAATTGTTCTAGTGCTTCAAAGAATATTTTATTAGAAATGGCGTGTCCTTCAAAATAATCTGGAACTCTACCAAATAATTCTATAAATTTCTTGAATTGCGCTTCAATCTCAATTAGTACTTCATCTTTTGATAGAGAATCAATTTCTGAATTTCTATAATCACTTGATTTTCTAAAATTCCCTTTGTCATCCACAAGTGTTGGAATCTTCTCAATAGGAGAAATAGGTTTCCCAACACAAATATTAGTATGCAAACTAAATGCAATCGGCTCTTCTTTTAATAATCTAACGCCATGTTCAGTAGCTGGCATATTCACCATTACACCTACACTCTGAATCATTCCCTCTTTCACTGATTTTTCTATACCATAATTGACCGCTTCTGAGTATCCTAGATCATCAGCTCTAAATAATATTGTCTTTTTTAAATTATCCAATTGAATCCGCTCCTTTTTCTTCAAGTCCTAGCATGTATGTTGCTATTGCAGCTACAATAATACTGATGACACAAGTTATCACACCATTAACCAAATTTTTTGTACTACCACCTACAAAACTTGCCAAAGCTGTAAAATTTGCTACAGGAATTAATGCATACGCTGTGACATTTGTAATTCCTGCATATAGACCTCCTGCAAAAGCTCCTATCATCATTCCAATAAACGGTTTTCTATAACGAACCCCAATGCCATATACGCCTGGTTCCGTAACACCACCTATAAAACACGCCACAACAAAACTGAACGCAGTTGCTTTATTTTCTTTATTCTTCATGTATAAAAAAGCTCCCAAACACATTCCAACAACAGCCATACTCGAAGCAATACCTGCAGGAGCTACCATTGCCTCTTGACCATTTTGAGCAAAAACTGTAATCATTGTTGTTATCATTAGTAAATGCATACCTGTCATAACTACAAATTGCCACAATGCAGCAATAATTGGTACTGCTAAAAATCCACCTATTGAATCTAATGATAATAGTCCCTTACTTATATATTCTCCTAATACAAATCCTAGTGGTCCAAAAATTCCTAAACTAAGAGGAATCATCACTACCATTGTCAGTGTAGGTACTAAAATAGTTCCTAGCATAGACGGGATTACTTTTTTAAAAAATTGTTCTACATAAGACATTACCCAAATTGATAAAATCATAGGTATTACAGTACTAGTATAATTTTGCGGTGTAATTGATAACCCAAATAATGATAGCTTAGTTCCAGAATCAATCAAACCTATAAAAGTTGGATGTATTAGAATTGCTCCTAAAAACAAACCTAACACAGGAGTAACTCCCATTTTCTTACTTGCTGTGTACCCTATAAATACAGGAAAAAAATAAAATCCTGCATCACCAACAAATGTTAATAAGGTGTAAATTGAACTACCTTCAGAAATAACTTTCAACATTGTTGGACCAAGTATAACTACTAACATTTTAAACATTGATGCTGCAATTAAAACTGGAATTAAAGGTGTCAAACTACCAGCTAATGTATCCAAAATTTTATTTCCATAATATTTTAAGTTTTTATCTTGAGTAACTGTTAACTTATCATCTGTTTTATCTCCATCAATTTGAGCTGTTTCTAGTAATTGATTATATACTTCCCCTACAGATTGGCCTATAATAACTTGATACTGCCCTCCAGATTGAGTTATTCCAAGAACACCTTTCACATTAGAAAGTGCGTCATTATTAGTCTTACTTAAATCTTTTAAATTAAAACGTAATCTTGTCATACAATGAGTAACACTACTAATATTTTCAGCTCCACCTATATTCAACAAAATTTCATTTACTAATTTTTCATATTTCTTCATTAGATTTTCTCCTACACATTATTTTCATACAATCTATTTATATGAATTATTAAATAGACTAGTTCATCATCTTCCACATATTTATTGAAATATTGATAAACTAATTCTTTTACTTGATTTGTAACTAAAAAAACTTCACTATGTTGCTTTTTTAAATGATCTAGCAAGCTACCATTCTTACTAGTAATAGATTTTTCATTTTGTAATCGCTTTAAAAAATAAACTAGATGATTACAAAAACGATTGTAATGAAACTCCGTTTTATCAATAATTATTCCAAATTCCAGTTCTATAAGCTCTGTTATTTTATTTATTAATTCTTTAATAAGTATCTCTTCCTGTGTTTCCTTATATTCAAGTCTACTGTTTACAAAATGCATTGTTAGACTAGTAATCTCTCCTTCAGGTAAAGATATATTCTTTTTTTCTTCAATTAATTTTATCGACTTTTTTGCCAGCTCAGTTTCTTCAGGATGCATTTTAGCTATCTCGTAAGAATAGTTTAATGGCGTTTTTTTATTTTTCTGTAATCTTTGAATTGAAAAATTAATATGATCTGCTAAATTAAACACCAATGTAGTGTTTAAAGTTCCTTTTAATTCTTTATTCGCTTCCCTTACAATTTCCATACTAATATTAAAAATATCTTCTGGTACTTCTGTTAATAATAATTCAAAATACTTATCTAGCTTATAAAACGTCATATTAATTTTACTTAAATCTTCTAACTCATAAGGTGTTTTAGGAAAACCTATTCCATTGCCAAATGCAATAAGATGATTTCCCTTAGCATCTACACATTCAGCAACATTGTTATTAATTTTTTTAATAATTCTCATTCTAATTACCTCCAAAACAATAAAAAAATACTCTTCAAGTGCATAACTCCCCCTCTCTTTATGTTAATAAAAAGAAATGGTTATGCCTCAAAGAGTAACAATCCATAATTAATATTTATAAATATAATAAACCACATAATCAATATAGTCAAATATTTCTAAATATCTCCTAAATCATGCATTAACTTAAAATAAGAGTAAAATACTTACACCTATCTATTTAGAGGGAGACCACATAAGTTGTTGCTCTGATACTGAGCAGTTCCCTCATAGTCTAATAAGAAACTAATCCATTATTTTTTCATGCTCTTTCTTAAATATACAATTACACAGTATGAGATGATTATGACTGCTCCTAACACATACGCCTACGTATCCCGAAACAAAATTAAAGAAAAAAAGGGTTTCAGAATATTTCTGAGGCCCTTTTTTCATTCAAAATTCTTCATTCTACACACAACAACTATTATTTCATTAGATTGAAAATATCCGCCCAAACACTTTTAAACTCAGTAAAGGTTGGAATACGTTGTGTTTTCAGAACGTAATCTATGTTGCCTAATAAAATATTAGATAAGATAAGATAAGATAAGATAATTTTTTCAAATTCTTTATTACTTGCTCTTAAGTAAGGAGCATATATTGTTAATGCTTGTTCTTTTAATTGCTCATCAAAACTGTTTTTTCCTATATGATAAAAAGGATATACCAAAAGTCAGCTCAATTAAGCTCTAAAAAAGCTAGCGTTGTCGAAGTTAAATCTTTTCCTAAAGCAGAGGCTTAACAGCTGGTGCTTTACCTATCGCTCTTGGTGGTTGGATTGGTGCAGTTGCCATCGCCAATGTCGTGAAAGGTAAAAAAGAAAAATTCTGGGCAGTTATTAGCTTTGCTATTATTGGTGGTTTAGGACTAGTTGGTGTCATTCAATATAGTATCGGAACTTTTGATGGTAGCTATTTCTTAACCTCATTAGGTGCCATGCTAGGTATTGCTGCAACAGGATTTTTTGTCTTAGGTATCATAGAAATACTAGGAACACCAGGTCTCGGGATCGCAGCGGTTATAATAATCTTGCTAGGTAACCCTCTATCTGGTCTATCATCTGCACCAGAAATGTTACCAGCTGGTTGGGGAAGTCTTGGACAATTATTACCTCCAGGAGCTACAGGAACACTCCTTAGAAACATTGCCTTCTTTGACGGTAATGCTATCATGCAACCTGTGATAGTGCTCTTATCTTATGTTGCTGTAGGATTATTGTTATTCAAAATTGGTAAAAAATCAGAAGTAAGCTTATAGAAACTATTTAGTTGTTATTAGGACATAAAAAAAGAAGTACCTTGATAAGGTTCTTCTTTTTTGGTTTTTATCTCATTCCTATTTGAAGAATTTACTTTCCCCCATCTTCAAATAAGCTGAAATTAACATTAAGAAAACACTGAATTAGTCCATCTTATTCCAGAGCCATTAACTCTTCTACGTAAGCATCCATATGTTTCCAATAAAGCTCCATATCAGCTAGTTCTGTTAATTCTTTACTAAACAACTTAATAGATAAATTTTCTTCTAATTGACGAAAAAGGGAAACCAAAAAATGATCACTATCTTTCACATCAATTTCACGTTCTAGCAAATAATTAAAAAAACGATTATAAACTGTTTCAGATAATTCATTTAGTAACTCAACTTGATTGATTTTTGCTTCTAAGTCCATCAGCGGCATCTTTACAAAGTGCTTTGATTCTTTGGTCATGTTTGTCCTTCCCTTCCCACTTATAATAAAATCAATATATCACACTCTTAAGAATGAACCTTTTTAGGCTTTTTTTTCACGGATTCGTCTTAGACTCAATTTTTTGTTTTGCTAACGAAAAACGAACTCCTTTAACTCCTATTACTTTATAACTAAAAACAGTCGTCTCTTATTTTTCTCTTTTCTTCAATGACTACTCTCTAATGACAAACTGAACAGAATTCACTCCACTCTGTTCAGTTAATGGTAGTTTTAGTTATTTTTTTATCAGAAAGTTTCTGTTGATTGTCAAAACATAGGTAGTTATTTTTCTTTTAAAAACTTTAAAATAACACTTTTTATGTTAAATTGAATAGTAAGGAGACGTTACATAGAAAGGAGTTTGTACACATGGTTAATCAGTTTATTAAACAGGCAACTATTAATTTGACTGGACTTATCTTAACACCCTTTTTACTAGCTATCGGTTTTATTGGATTATCTAAAGAATGGGGCGTTGGTTGGATTTGGCTACCTCTAACTGGTCTACTTAGTTTGGTAGCGATGTTTGGTTTAGACACCGTTAAAGAGCTATTACAGCCAACTAGTAAACCACGCATTAAAAAAATAGTGAAATGGGTTGTGATTTCATTTGCTTTAGCAGCGGCTAGTTTGCAATTAGGTAAATTAATCGGTGTTGAAGAAGCTAATGCTAATCCGATTGGTGCTCTACTAACTAAAGACACCTTAGGAGGACTTAAAATTCTAGCGACAACATGGATTTCCTTAATCGGCGAGGAGCTATTTACAGCGGCTGTATTCTTTCCAGTTTTATATTTTTTAGCTAAAAAAATGTCCCAAAAATCAGCCCTCTGGCTAGCTATTATTATCAGTTCTCTCTTTTTCGGTGCTCTACACTTACCAACTTATCAGTGGAATTGGTTTCAATGCCTCGTTGTTATCGGGCTTGCTCGGTTTCCTTTCACCCTTTCATGGCTTGATACAAATAGCCTTAGAGGCGGT
Organism: Candidatus Vagococcus giribetii; assembly: GCF_017316185.1. Classification (GTDB taxonomy): domain Bacteria; phylum Bacillota; class Bacilli; order Lactobacillales; family Vagococcaceae; genus Vagococcus; species Vagococcus giribetii. Next base: position 29,043 of record NZ_JAFLVX010000009.1, read on the forward strand.
ATTTACGTTCATATTTTATATGATTACGTCATTTTTGTTCCTATTTTTATTATGGGACTATTTGGATTTAGTTTATAAAAAACAAGCACATTCTATTTAAAGAATGTGTTTGTTTTTTTTATTTATTAGGAAACACTACTCATTCTTGTAACGTTTCAGATACTTCACTAAGACAAAAGCTAGTAAGATAATCCCAATATAACTTAGTAAATTGGTAGATACTTCGTCTGTCTGAGGTAACGTCTTACTTGATGATACTTTATTTTTAGAAGGAGTTACCTGCTTATTCGTTAAACTAACTAATGGTTTTTCTTCAGGTTTCTTAGGAATCTCGGTTCCTATCTCAGGAACTGGCTGACTCTTTTGACTGTACACATATACGACTGTCTGACTCCCCTCAACATACGCACCTGTCGGATTGCCTGTCACTTCTTTAAAGTCATAACCTGAAATGATCTTTTGTTCTGTTGTATAGCCTTCCCCTACTTTACCACTCGTCACATTGCGTGACGCTATTTCTTTGCCTGATTCGTCTACATATTTTGTGATAACCTCGCCCGTTAGAATCGGTTCTGGTTCATTGACTTTGCTGTAAACATAAACAATTGTTTGGCTTCCTTCGACGTACACACCTGTCGGATTGCCTGTCACTTCTTTGAAGTCATAGCCTGGAATTGCCTTTTGTTCTGTTGTATAGCTTTCCCCTACCTTACCACTCGTCACATTGCGTGACGCTATTTCTTCTCCTGATTCATCGACATACTTCGTGATAACTTCACCTTCTAGGATTGGTTCTGGTTCATTCGATATGCTATACACATAAACAACTGTCTGACTTCCTTCAGCATACACACCTGTCGGATTGCCTGTCACTTCTTTAAATTCATAGCCTGGAATTGCCTTTTGTTCTGTTGTATAGCTTTCCCCTACTTTACCACTTGTTACATTACGTGACGCTATCTCTACTCCTGACTCATCTACGTACTTCGTAACTACTTCGCCTTCCAGGATTGGTTCTGGTTCATCAACTTTAGTGTATACATAAATAATTGTTTGGCTTCCTTCAACATACACGCCTGATTGGCTTCCTATTACTTCTTTAAAGTCATAACCTGGGATGATTTTTTGTTCTGTTGTATAGCTTTCCCCTACTTTGCCACTTGTTACATTACGTGACGCTATTTCTACTCCTGACTCATCTACGTACTTCGTAACTACTTCGCCTTCTAAGATTGGCTCAGGCTCGTTTGTTTTGCTATAGACATAGATAACCATTTGACTTCCTTCTGTATATTCACCTACTGGATTGCCTGTTACTTCTTTAAAGTCATAACCTGGGATAATTTTTTGTTCTGTTGTATAGCTTTCTCCTACTTTGCCACTTGTTACATTACGTGACGCTATTTCTTCTCCTGATTCATCTACATACTTCGTGATGACTTCGCCCTCTAAGATTGGCTCAGGTTCGTTTGTTTTACTATATACATAGGTAACTGTCTGACTTCCCTCAGTGTATTCACCTGTTGGATTACCTGTGACTTCTTTAAAATCATAGCCTGGAATTACCTTTTGTTCTGTTGTATAGCTTTCTCCTACTTTGCCACTTGTCACATTACGCGTGGCTATTTCTTTCCCTGATTCATCTACATATTTTGTGATGACTTCCCCTTCTAAAATGATTTCTGGCTCTTGTTTATAGACAAACGTTACTACGGTAAGACCTTCTTTAAAGACTCCCGACTCTAGACCAATGACTTGGCTCAAGACAAATCCTTTAATGCTCTCAGCCTTCGCTAAATAGCTATCCCCAATCTTTCCCTTAATATTAATAGGAGCTAATAACGGCTTACCTGATTCATCTTCAAAATTAATTTGAAGTTTTCCATATGTCGCTTGCCACTGCGCATAAAATTGGACCACATCGTCCTCATTAACCTCAATCTCACCATTTAGATAATCAGCATAGGTATGTCCTGAACCATCTTTTTCTGTGTTCCAACCAACAAACGTGTAATATTCATTAGTTGGTTCTGACACTTCTTCAAGGTATTGACCTAAGAATAGTTCCTTATCATCAGGAAAATTCTCAACAACTTCATTTTCTAAGTTTTCCAAAAACTGAATCTCATATTTAGGTGCTAAAATAGTCGCTACTTGGCTATCAAATTGTGTTAAATCAACAGGAAACCCTTCTTTTACTTGATAGGTATTTTTTATTTTTGCCCCAATTGTTTCAGGTGTTATGGGAACAGAAACCTCTGTAGCATTTGCCTCACCTATTTTTTCCCACGTTGCTCCATCGTCATAGCTAATAGAAAACTGAGTTGTATACTCCTTCATTGGTGTTTTATAATTATTTACCCATTCAGATTGTGCCACCTCCGACTTAAATGTAGCCTGTTCACCTATTCGATCCTTCACATCTACTGGGTCTGTTAGATCTGCATTGATCACCCCACGAAATAGATTGACTGAATGGAAATAATACCCTGTACGGATACCGTGTCTTTCAGTCACACCGCGATAAAAATCTAAATCAAACGTCATGATTAGTTTAAAGTTGTAGTTCATTTTTTGAGTGAAATCAAACTTGATTACAGGAATCAAGTCCCCATCTTGATAACTCACCTCGTAACTCGTTAATCCCGAACCATACTCTGGTTTAAATTGAAAGACGCGCTGTTTTGTCACTGTTTCAATCGGAACATACTGTATCTCCGCGTCTCCCACAACTTCCATATCAATTGTTTTACCTTTTGTCTGATACATTTTTCCTAGTGTAGAAGTTAAATCTTCAGATATAGTAAACTTCTTTTCATCGCTATTAAATTTAACCAACTCACCAAAATTTCCAGGAGAGGTATCTGTTACGACTTCATCTCGATCATTTAACCCTAAATTAATGTAAGGATATATTAAATAACCTTCTTCTAGCTCATAACCATACTGCTTAGCATAGGATTTCCCTGTAATTTCGACTGTGGTTTCATATTGAAAAACATAATTTGTTCCATCTGGTTCCTTAGTAATCTTCATCTCTCTCTTATTACCAAAGTATGCTCCTTGAAATCCAGTGAACTCATTTTCGTAATTCAATAGTTCCTCACTAGCATTTACCGTTGTTGAAAAAGAACACATCAAAATTGTAACCAATAGACCTAACAATACTAATATTCTTTTTTTCATGTCGTATCTCCTCTTTTCATATGTCATTTTTATTAACCCATTTATAGTGAAAAAAGTAACAAATAAAGATTGATTGAGACTATCCCTTATATAAGTCTAGTTTACACAACATAATCCGGTCTTATTTCCATGTTTATTTTACGTAGAATAAACATTATGATAAAATATTCTGTTATACCACCTTTAATCAAACAAAAATAAACCACCTAAACAACAATATTCGACTCCTTTAACACCTAAAAAAAGACGATGAACGTGAGATTTTCTCACATCCATCATCTTTTTTGTAGTTATTCATAAAAAACAGCTTGTTCTCTGGCTTCCTCTATTTCCCAATCATCTAGAATATGCTCCCAGTCTTCAACGTTACCTTCTGTAATAACAACGTCCTCAGCAGGCGCTTTAGGAACTTCTGATGGTACAGTCACTTTTTCAGAACTTTCACTGCTCTCAATGATTTCTTCCTCTTCTGGATAGGCATCCTCATAAGCGATATTAAAATACGTCAAATTAGACTTATACCCTACTAAATTGTCAGCATTAGACACTAATTGAAGGCGAAAACTACCATCTCCAGAGCTAACATAGTCGGTAAAGTTAATTGCTGAATTAGCAGTCAACTCACCAGTGTTTTCATTATAAGAAATCTCACTTAAAGAATACAATGAAAGATAGACAGAATCTGTGTCGACATAATAACTATCCAATTCCACCTCTGACGCTTTCGGATACTCTGTTTCTTCAGAATCTTTTACATGTAAAATAAAAGTTAGTGACACTTTATCGCCTTCTTTAATTTTATATCTTTTTTGTGGCTCCTGATCTTTTTCAAGTTCTTCCGCTTCACGAATAAACTCATTTCCTTCACTGTCTTCAAAAGAAACTAACTTAGCTGTGTGAATGATTTTAGCTTGTTCCTTAGCATATTCTTCATTGGCCTTACTTTTTTCTATTTCAGCCTGTTCTTCAGGTATTGGCAACTTACCCACTGTTAACATAATAATCGTAAAGATAATGGCTATTATCCAACCAACACCCTGATAATTCTCCGAACGACAAAAAAGAACATAAATAAAAAAAAGCCCAAATGGTAAAAATGGATTCATTAAATAACCTGTAAATACATAAAGAAAAAAGATTCCTACAAACATCAAAATAATAAATAACCACAAACTTGAAAGTATCGCAACTGTATCTGCAATAGCTTGAAAAAACTTTCTCGTGAAATTCATCAACAAACTCCTAACAAACGCTATTTTTTATAATATAACACAAATAAAGATGTTTTAGTTTATTAATCCTCTGCATCGAGGGACAAAAATAGACTGTGATATAAGTGAAAAAACTTATACCACAGTCTATTACTATCATTTCTAATGTCTATAAATAACTTGTTCTTTATAACTATAAAATTGTGATTTATCAGTAAAATCTGCTCGGTAAGACCCATTTAATCCGACTCGTTTACTAAATTCTGCTAGATCCATCATCGCTTTTTCTTCAAGTGGCCCGTAAGTTACCTTCCCCTTTAGAGAGGTTAGCCTAATGTAATTCACTAATCGAATGATTAATGCTTCAGGGTTTTTAGCCGTTTCCAGATTTTTGTATACTTGAAGTAAGACATCAGTTATATCTAATAGTTCCACCGATTGATTCTCTCTTTTTTTCAAACTGTTATACAAATAATGGATTGTTTCTTTTACAGGATCTATTTGTGTCATCTCTGTCCATCTTCTTTCTCATGACTTGATACTAATTTTCTATCTATTATAAATCAAAGACGCTATTATATAGAGTATCCAAATGTGTGCTGGGTAAAAAATATAAAAGAACGACTTCATACTCTTACCTTTTTCTCCATTGTATAAAAGAATCGGAATAATGGAGAATATCATCATCCATTGGGTATTCATACTAAAAGCTAGCCCAGGTGCTCTCATGAAATATAGGACTGCTACAACCGCAATGGCAACACACTGCCAATTTTTATTTTTTCTAAGCAGGTACATAATAGGGATAAGATATACCATGAGAGTATTCTCTGAAAAGAAAGTCATCGGGATTACTCCAGCTAAATTGATTAATACTAAGTTTCCACTGGATACGCCTGCAAAAGCTACAGCTGATAAACCAAGTGGCGCTACTAAACAAAGTAAACCAATGAATAAGTAACTGATTTTTTTCTCATTCTTAAACCTAACTAACCAATCAATACCATACATTGCCAGTGCCCCAATAAAGAGATCAGCAAATATATTATTCATTAGAGCCATATCTCCTAAAGAAAAGAATTTCTGCACAATAGAAGATCCAACGTTCATTCCCCAAAAGCCAATTAATAATCTAAATAAGTACTTCGATTTGTTTCTTGTGTGACTAAATCCTTCCACACTGACAAAGAAAAACAAAGTTGCCACAGGTCGACCAAACCAATCCAACCACATTGGCGCTCCCATATTTGCAAACATCTGGTGAACATGGTCAATAAACATTAAAACAATACCCATCATCTTTAAATCAAATGTTGTTACTCCCTTTTTCCTTACATCACCCATCATAAGTCCCCCTTTGTTCATTTCAATCTGATTAACTAGCATCATACCCTGATAGCTCGTTTAATTATACGAACAATATTGTAAGGTGCTTAACTTCCAAAGAGAGCTTAGAGTAAGGTAAAAATAACGATTAATACAATTAAAATAGCAATCAACGGGATTACTAACAGTCTATTTGGCTGTTTTCCTTTTTGTTCTTCCTCACTCATTAATATATATTGATAGGTGTCGTTAGTTAACATGATCTTTTTAGCATACGGACAGATAGGAACAATTTTTCTATTCTCTTCTTTTGCTTTCTTCACTGCCAGATCAATTAACTTCTTGCCATACCCTTTTCCTTCAAATCCCTCATTAATTTGTGTATGGATAATCATTAGAGCGTTGTTGACACCTGTTTGGAAACTAATTTCGCCTACCACTGTCTCTTCTTCCAAAATGATTATGCTATTAGCTTGATTTTCTACTTTCATCTAACTTCCTCCTTTTTATGACTGCTCCATTCTCAACTCCTACAATATGTCATTTAATTGTATCAAACTAAAGTAACCCCTTCACTACGATAGTTATTCTATATCATTCATAATGAGTCATTATTTTCATCTAAATGACGGATAAATAAACAAATTGAGGAACAATGACAAAAAATACTAATTCATGTAGACTACACCTATACATAACTAGATAAAAATGAGGTGACAGGTAATGGATACACTTATTTTAGTAGGTGCTTTAATAGTTGGTATCGGCTTGTTAATCCAACTAATAACAGCTAAATGGAGTTGGCGATTAGGCGGCTACTACACATCTAATAATAAACCACTCTCTCTTTTTGGTTGGCTGTTAATTATTATCGGGATCTTCATTATTGTTCTCAAAGCAAAAATGAATGGACAACTTGGGTAAAGATTATAAACAAAAAGTCGCTAATGCCTTATAAGGAAAAGCGACTTTTATGACTCATATGCTTGAATCTGTTTTTTTCCACCAACAAAGGTTGTCACAAAAATATAGATTAAGGATAAGGCAATAGCTATCACAGAAAGACCATAATTACCTTTAAAACTATTAACATTGTCAGAAAACAGGCCTATCTGTATGGTCTTAATAACTGCTTCATAAAATATTATTTTTCCAAGTACACTGCCAATTACCATAGACGTAACCGCAAATAACGTAACTTGACAGGCATAAAAGAGTGTTAAAAAGGAGAGTGTTTCTCCCATTAATGCCATGCTTTGGTAATCTTTTTGCTGCGTTAGTAAAAACTGTTTAAAACTCTTTTTCATATTACCAATTGTAAGTAGTATTAAAGCAACGAAAATAAGAAAAGCTGCTATTTTAAAGATTGTCATTGCCATAATAGGCGCACCACTCATTTGAATTTCAATCAAGTCAGTTTCCTCTTCAAGAGACTCAAGCATTTGTTTCTGAATATGACTAAAAAACAAATAGCCGTTAAAACTAAAAAAAGAGATAATAGCTAACAGAATAGATAAAACAAATGTCCCAACTATTCCTTTTGTTCTCATTAGATTTTTCAAACTATTTTCTAAAAGATAGACATGTTTTATCCCCATAACTAAGAACTCCTTCTTGAAACACTAGTTGCTAGTTATTTTAACATAATATTGTATCTAAAAATCCCTAAACCATAAAGGCTTAGGGATTTTTAACTTTATTCTTTTTTCTTCTTTTCTTTGACTGTCACTTCGTCTGGCAAGATGAATGTCGTGTTGCCTGAATTCAATTCTTTTAACAGCTCTTTACTAAAATTTTCTTTTAGGACTAGTTCACGATCAGTTTCTTGATGAGGGTTATCTACAGGGACAGGTGGATTAGGGATATACGGATTATCACTAGACATCAAATCACCTCTGCTCTCTATTAGTTACCTTTATTATACCATCATTTATATCTAAAGAGTTCTTATTACTCTAGAGTTATCTCTTAGCAGAGCGTGATACACGACTCATTGTGTGTCGGAGGCCTCTAATAGCCACAGACATGGCATAAATATTTTCTAAAGTAGCTACTCCTGCAGCATAACCTCCGTCTCCAATGTGTTGGATATCTACTCCTGCAATCTTATTCCGTAAAGCAATCTGCTTAACTGTTTCTTGATCAGCGCTCTCTTGACTCGTTCCAATAGCTGACATTGTTAAAGCACCATGTTCCTTAGCGTATCGGACACCTGAGATTAATTCTTCATCTGTAAATCCAGGAATCGACCCCACAGCTGGCATCAAAATAACATCTGCACCAGCTTCTACAAATTGTTTTATCACTTCAAGAGAAACAACAGGTTCACTAACCCCCGCTCCATGCATTTTCCCAGCAATAACCAAACCAGAAAAATGTATTTTAGCTAATTTAATCGCTTCTACGATACTTTTATTCGTAACTCCTGTTCCAGGATTTCCTGTTAAGCAAATAAAATCTAACCCTAAGTTTTCTGCTAATGACAGTGTTTCTGCTGAACAAGCTCGGCCTTTTGGTATCTCAATACGCTGTTCCAACAAGTCTGCTGTATTATCAACCGGCTCTAAATTAATACCGATTGGGCGTCCTGTATAATCTCTTACTGTAGTAACTAATTCTTCTGCAGGCACATCTGTCAAACCGTTGATGTGTGGATGGTAACAATCAAATCCATTCATCAAAATTAAGTCAGCTCCATATGAAACCGCAACTTCAGCATTAGTGATGTCTCCAATAATCGGCTGCATGTTACCTATTACTTCACTACAAATAATTCTTCCCTCTGAAGCTTTAATTGACTGTTTTAATTCTTGTGCATTCATTGACAAAATATCGCTAGCATTAGCGCTTAAAAAACGTTTAACCATGATTAATAATCTCCTTATAATTTATTTATCAACATTTTTAAGGGCATACATATCTGCCGCTCTTAAGAATGGTACATAGATAAGTACTGAACTAACTAAACAGACTAGTCCGAGAATTAGACCTTGCCATGTTCCTCCTGTTGCTAGAAACGATTGAATCGGTCCAGGAATTGTCCACGGAACAGCAATTCCTGCTGGAGCTACAACTTTTAAAACTACTGTTGCAATATAAGCAAATGTCAAACTAACAATAGGTGTTAGAATAAAGGGAACTGCTAAAATTGGATTTAACACAAGTGGTAAGCCAAAAATAATAGGTTCATTGATATTAAAAATCGCTGGTATTAAACCTAATTTAGCAACCTCACGATAATCTTTTCTTTTAGATACCCATAAAATAGCAATCAACAAACCAAGAGTCATACCAGCACCACCCATATAACTATAGATACCTGATAACATACCGTATGTCGTTGGATAAGGAACTTCTGATAGAGGTTGACCTGATAAAATGTGTTGACTATTCATTAAGTCTGATTCTGAGAAAATCGCACTGATAATCGGGTTTAATGTTGCTGGACCATGAATACCAAAAAACCATAATAGTCCTAGCATAAAAGTGATTAAGTAGACACCAAAAATATTAGCCCCTAACTTTCTAAGCGGTGTTTGAATCCACATATAAATAATTTGATTCATCCCATCATCTGCAAATTTAGTTCCGATGAAAGCAACTATGGTTGATACTAATACAATAATTAAAACGGGAATAAGAGCTGAAAAAGAGCGACTTACAGCTGGTGGAACCATTTCTGGCATTTTAATTTGTAATTTTTTATTATTTGTCAACTTAGGTAAAAATTCTCCAATTAGACAACCAACAATCATGGCTAAAAATAACCCTTTTGCCCCTAAATAATCTGTTGTTAAAAACCAACGTTCATCGAACGCTTGTGGTTTGGGATAAATAATCATAAAGCTTGCTAAAGCTGTAATACCAACAGTAGTAGAATCAGCTTCATGAAATTTAGCTAAATGTTCAGCAACTAAAAACACAATAAATAATGACATGATATTAATTGTTCCATACATCACCGTTGATAATACACTTTGAGCATCGGCTAAGTTTGGAAATAGTTTAGGTAAAAATAATAGTTTTGCTAGAAAACTTGTAGGATCAAGAATAAGTGAGTTAATTAATGCCACTATCGAAGTTGCCATTGTTAATGGAAATGTTAAGATAAACCCATCTCTAATCGCTGCTAGAAAGCGGTTACCATTTAAGACAACAGCTATTGGAACAATTCTTTTCTCTAACCAACTAGTAAAATTTTGCATGTAAATCTCTCCTTTTTATTTATAACACTATTCTAGTTCGAATTATTTTGGTAAACAATTCCATTTATTTAAAAGTATACTAGTATACTTTTAAATGCTATATTAATAAGCAACAGAGTTCTATAGGAGGACATAATGAAAAAGTATGAAATGATTGTTATATCTATCAAAAAACAGATTGCTTCAGGGGATTTACGAGAAGGAAGTAAACTTCCTTCAATAGAAAACGGTGCTAGATTATTTCACTGTTCAAAAGGAACTGTTCAAAGAGCCTACAATCAACTACTAGATGAACATATCATATACGTCAAAAAACACAGTGGCTTTTACGTTGCCAAAGCTATTGATTTATCTGCTATTCCTGAAGATACTTATAATCTAACAACTGGCAATACCTTTGTTAATTACTTTCCTCTTGATAAGGCTCAAACTAGTTTAGTCCAAGCCTTGGAAAATTACCAATACCAAAGTTTAAATTATGAACTCCAAGGTGTCCCTTCATTACTCCAAGCTATAGAAAAACATCTGTACAATAGAAATATTTTCACCTCTACAGATGCTATTTTTGTAACACAAGGTATCCATCAAACATTTACCTCTTTATGTAATTTGTATCTAAATGAAGGTGATTTTGTCTTAGTTGAAAACCCTAGTTACTCCTATACTGTTCAATTTTTACAAAAACACCACATACCTGTTAAACTAATTGAACGCACTCAAGACGGGCTATCACTGACTCAACTAGAAGTGTTATTCAAAAGTAACCATATTAAATTTTTCTATACAATCCCTAGAAATCATAATCCTTTAGGGACTCATTTAAACAAAAAACAAATTCAAGCAATAGCTGCTCTTGCCAAAAAATATAACGTTATTATCATAGAAGATGATTATTTTTCAGAAGGTGGGTTCAATTCTGATTATCAAACTATTTTTGAAAACGCTCGAGATAATTGTATTTATTTATCAAGTTTCACAAAATTCATTCCTTATTTGCGGATTGGTTATATGATCACGCCAACCTTATTAACAAAAGATATTCGAGATATGATTCAAAATTATTATGTTGATGCTTATTTTGCTCCAGCTATGATTTCACAAGCTACTCTTGAAATTGTTCTGAAAAGCAACTTGTTACATCAATTCACCCCTTTTTTTCATCGAAACCTTGTTGAAAAAAAGATGGTTTTAAATAAGCTAACTAGTAACTGGAATCCTAATGTCATACAACATATTCCAAGTAACGAAGGTTTTTATAGCATAATGATTTTGGATACTTCCATTACTATTGATACCTTAAAAACTGAATTAGCTAAGAAGAATATTCTAGTTACGTCAACTAAGCAAGCTTTTTTTGATAAAAATCATCCTTATATTAATTCAATCCGTATTAGCGTTGCTCGCATTAATGTTGAAGATTTACCTTATATTTTAGACATCATCTATCAAACGGCTTGTGATCTTTATCAACGTAAAAAACTATAAGTAACACCTTTTCTAATAGCATGTTTCTCTATAAACAGTAGTATATATTTACATAATTTAAAAGCGATCCATTAATAGGTTTACGACTCTTTTAAATTAGACTATCCATCTAATTTAAAGTTCTAACCATATAATAGATCGCTTTTTTCATTTCTAATTAGTTTTCCATCTCTTCAAATTTGAAACAAATTTCTTTGTATACATTTTCTTTAAAAAGAATTTTTGCACTTTATTCATATCTGAAGCTAAAAAACCTTCATATGACTTGTCATAAAAATCCTCAAAACTAATATCTGGTTCAGTCCAAGCACCATCTTGATAACATAAATTACAATATTCATTAGAAGCAGAGCCGTCTAACTCACTCCCAAAATCTTCCTTTAATTTCATTGGTTTACCGCATGAACCACAATAAATAATTTTTTCTTTCATTTCTAATCTCTCCATTTTCTAATAGATCTATCTGATAAATAGTTTTATTTCTGTCATCTAATATATCATTATCTGCTCTTATTTAGTATCTAATATTAGCCTTTCAACCACTTACGATAATAAGAATGAATCATATCTAACTGATTATCCGTTGGAATAAATGAGCAACTTGTTAACGGGATAGTCGTTTCTGCTTGTGGTCGGTGGTCTGTAATAATCAAACTCAGGGACAACCCTTTTTTTAATTGTTTCTCATTGATAATTCTTATATCAAACATCTTCGGAAATGTTTCTTCTATGTACTCTTTTATGTAGATTACGTGTTTTTTTGATTCATTAATTAACAATCCAACAGACATTTTAGGTGGAAAATGTCTCATGTATTTTTGAAGTTCTGGCCAACGAATCAACAAATGATATAAAAATTCAGCTACTTTGTTTGGCCCTACTATCGCTTCAACATACCCGTAAATAAATTCCTTAAATCCTGGATACCGTATAGCTATTTTACTGATAAAAAAGTCATATTTAGGAAAAATTATCGTATTATTTCCATAATTTAATTGAGTTATGTTATACAAGTAAAGAACTAACTCTTCTCTGTCTATACATTCAATATCAATTTTTTGGCTAATAAGCGTAATGACTTTATTAATTTTGTTATATAGATCGCGTGTCTCAAAGTCATTCGTCACGTCTTCCATTAACTCATCAAAAGAAAATTTGTAATGTGTGTTTTCAAAAATACTTTCTATTTGAAGGAGAAAATTTTGATTTAACTCGACACCAAATAAGCGTTTATATGGTACCAAATAATTTAACATAGCATTAAAAATAGGTTTCTTTTTTGTCTGATTAAATAAATCAATTTGCTTGGCTCTCATAGTAATACCATACAAATAAAAACAAAACTCTTGAAATGTAACAGCATCGAGATTTATTGTTGTTATTTTAGAACTTCTATACAACCTCCAATAAAACTTTCTTTGGCTCTCAGTTAAAAATTTTTCAGGTACTGTGTAGTATTCTCTTAAAAAATAGATATTGAAATTGATTATATTATCATCAGGACCTTCAAACCTTACTGGCAGAGTCCCTATTTTAAAGCCATGTTCTAATTCCAAAACGTCGTTTATTTTATGAATACTACGTCTTAAATTTGATGGACTTGTGTAGAGTATTTCAGCTAAATCATCAATTGTGTCATAAGATTGAAAAATAAGCTCTCTCAAGATATTAAATTCAAAACTTTCTTGTAAAAATCGTCGATAGATGTATTCAATATTTCTCGTATGAAAGAACTTAATAGAGTAACTAAAATCAGCTGCTTGTACAATGCCACAATCATCTAGCATCATATTTATTTCTGTAATATCTTTGGTTAAAGTAACTGTGTTGTAGCCCAATACTTGTGTAATGTCTTTCGTCTTTTGATGAGGGTTAAGAAATAAGTGCTCAATCAATGCTAATTTACGTTGGTGGCTAGTAGATAATAATCGTTTCATAACTACCTCCATTTATATGTCGTAACAACTCACTATACACTAGTTTACCACTCTAAATAGACCTTTAACATTATTTGAATCTAACTCACAACCGGACACTGTCACTATTTTTTTTGCCAACATATTTCCTACTGAACAACACCTCTAATCTTTACTATTGAGACGATCTTCAATTCTCTTATCAGGAACCACCCACAAGGTAATCATCAATAAATTAACCACACTAACTAAGATTGGCGCAACAAAAATTCCTAATATAATTGCTACTAAATTAAGAGCTACACTAAAAATTGTTTTCTTCATCAGTGACTTAAAAATATCTTTTGTATTAGCTTCACTGTATCGCTCTGATATTTTTAACAGCATTAAAAACACAAAGTCCGCCAGTAAAATAACCAATCCATACAAAAATTGTGGCAATAAACTAAATAAATGCTCACTAATCCAAGCAGTAGTAAAGGGCAGTAGCGTCAGGACTAATAAAAAGAAATGATTAGTCCATATCACTTTAGCATCAATTTTTGGAATGATATGAAATAAATGATGATGGTTATTCCAATACACAGCAACAAGGGCAAAACTAAAAATATACACAACAACCTTTTGACTAATACTCACTAAATCTTGAAACGAATCTCCCTGAGGTATGGTCAAGTTTAATACTAAGACTGTGATAACAATTGCCATAACCCCATCAGAAAACGCCTCTAATCTGTTCTTTGTCATTAACAAACACTCCTTTTTAATCAGATAAATAATAACACAGATTTAAACCACTCATTTATCTTTCTTTTTTCCAAAATAACAAAATAGTTGAGACAACATCAGATTACTCTTGTGGTAATTCAATCTCAATCTCATACCTCTCATCAATTAAGAGATAAGGTAAGTTCTCCTTTTGACACTGCTCCAGATTGTTCTGATTTTCTTTAATCGCCACTTCACGAGTAAAGTATGAATCATCTAATCGATCTTCAATGATATTAGCTGTTTCTTTGATAATTGAAAAATGAGTATTAATGTAATCTTCAGTCATAATGAGGCAATAATAGTGAATCTTATCCAAATACTCACTACTGAAGCTCTTCTTCCAATCAAAAGGAATGTAACAACCTTCTACAATTAAATGCTGGTCATTTTCAATCGCAGTTTTAATGATTTCTTTGGTAATATTCCATAGATAAGGAGTTAGTAACTCATCATTCTCTACGGTTAAGTTCGTCTCATGACTTCTAATCAGCCCCATTTTTAAATGATCCATTGACAGATAGGGATAATGATAAGTCTCAAGCAATTTTTGGGCTAGATTGGTTTTTCCTGTATGCGATGCCCCTGCAATTAATACAATCATGATATTTTCCTCTTTCTTGGTTTATATAACGTAACTAATGAGTTATTTTAGCATATTTTCGTCCTATTTAACCAGTTAACCATACCATTAAAAAACAAAATGACCAAAATATGATATACTTAATAGAGAAGGGATGGATTTAATGTGTCTAAAACAATGATTACCATAGGTTCAGTTATTGATTATCCCACAGTTCACGACGAACACGTTACTGGTCAGGTAGAGTTAATTCTCAAGAATACGGTCATCATTCGCGATACAGATGACGATACTCACCTCGTTCTCAAAAGCATTCTAAAAGAGGATGGCTTGTCTGTTGACGATCAGACCTATTCCATAAAAACACGCTACAATAGAGGCTAATCTCACGTTACTTAAAGATTTTCAGGAAGACAACCTGAGAGTCTTTTTTATCATTCATTTCTCTAGTTACTTTGGCTCTTTCTAGATTATTTGATATAATCTTAGAAAACAAGTTCTATCATAAGGAGATGATTTTTGTGAGTTTGACGATTAACATTCTTTACACAGGTAGTGATGGCTCTGCCAAAAAATTTGCTGAGGAAATGATGACAACTGGTATTGTAGACAGGATTCGCAAAGAAGAAGGCAATGAGCGTTACGAGTATTATTTTCCTTTAGAAGACCCTGAGTCTCTATTACTAATTGATACATGGAAAAATCAAGAAGCATTAGACATTCATCATAAAACACCTATGATGGAAGAAATTGCTGCTTTACGAAAAAAATACAAACTAAAAATGCGTGTTCAAAGATTTCAAACACTTGATTAATGAGAGACGTATAAAAAGAGCTTTGTCAGTAGATGAAGCTCTTTTTCTGTTTATTTTCTCCTCTACATCTCATTATTTTTTCCTTTTAACGTACGTATAGACGCTTGTTCTTGTATTTATTGTCTTTTATGTTACAATATTGTTACAAAAAACAATGAAAAAGGGGTTCTTTTATGAGTAAGAAACAATGGCTATTGATTCCTCTGGTACTTTTATTAATCGTGATGATTGTTTATTGCTACCAAGCCATTCAATTTCAAAATAAATTTCTCGCTAAAACTATGATTGGTAAGACTGACGTCAGTGGTTTGACTACTAGTGAAGCAACAGCAAAACTTGAGAAATTATCTAATGACGATGTGTATCATGTGCAACTGGACGGCAAAGATTGGAAAAGTATCCCCAAAACAGATTTTGGGGTTGTCTATAAAGTAGAAGAAACTGTTAATAAGGTCATGGCTGATCACAACGGTTGGTTATGGTTTATGCCTTATTTCAAAGCACCTGAAAACATCGACATCGAGACCAAAGGAATTGATGAAAAAGCTGTCGATAAACAATTAGCCGCCCTCAAAAAAGATGTGGACGAGCTAAATAAAAGTCGCAAACCTTCTCAAAATGCGTCTGTTGCTTTAAAAGGGGACAAATTTGAGATTGTACCTGAAGTACAAGGGGATGCAATTGATACGAAAGCTTTTATGGCTTCTACAAAAGAAAGCATTAAAAAAGGGGAAAGTAACATTGAATTAAACAAGTATGTAGCTAAACCTACTATTTTATCTACAGATGGTACCATTCAAAAAGAAATGGAGCACATCAACAAAATCGCAACAATCAACGCTTCTTATAGTATTAATGGACAAGACGTGGTAATTCCAAAAGAAAAAATTGCTACTTGGGTGACTTTTGAAGACGGTAAGTTAGGCTTGAAACAAGATTTAGTTAGAGAATATGTAGCTGAACTTGGTACGACTTATAACACAAGTACTAACCCATCTAAGTTCAAGAGTACTAACCGCGGAGAAGTATCTGTTCCAGCAGGTTCTTTAAGTTGGACGATTGCAACGGATACTGAAACAGAGCAATTGACTGAAGCAATCCTTAAAGGAGAAGATTTCCAAGGTCGTGTCCCTGCCTTCCAAGGAAGCGGCTCACCTGCTTCACCTTTAATTGGTAACACGTATATTGAAGTTGATCTTCAAGCTCAACACATGTGGTATTACAAAGACGGTGTGAAACAATTAGATACACCAGTTATTACTGGAAAACCTAAAACACCAACACCGCCTGGCGTGTTCTACGTTTGGAACAAAGAGAAAAATGCGATTCTTAAAGGCGAAGATTATGCAAGTCCTGTTGATTTCTGGATGCCAATTGATTGGACTGGCGTTGGTATTCATGATTCTCCTTGGCAAGCTGAAGGAGCTTATGGTGGCGACTCTCATTTAACAGTAGGATCTCATGGTTGTATCAACACACCACCTTCTGTTATGGCTAAATTGTTTAACATGATTGAAGTCGGCGTTCCTGTTGTTGTCTTTTAATTAACACCCTAACAAACAAAAGAGGTTAATCGAGTATTTCGACTAACCTCTTTTTTATATGCCTAATTCTGCTAACACTTTCTTAGGAACCTCTTCTTTTTGTACCTCTGACCAAGTCTCTACATAATGGCCTTTAGTTGCTAGTTTCAAAATAGCTCCTTCTTTAAGTTCATGCCCCGCATAATAAGACAAATCATATTTTTTTCCGCTTTGACTAACTACTTCTTGATAATACATATAGCCTCCTGGGCTTTGTTTTTCTGCTTTAGAACTATCTGTTATAACGTAGCTTGGTTCTTCTTTAATCAATATATTAAAACGATCAAATAATTGAACTAAATCATTATTGCTCGTTTGTTTCATATCTTTTGTAAGGATTGACCCAATAATAGGTGTCCCGACTCCTATCAACCCTACTGCGATGATTCCTATGATGACTCTTTTCATTCATACCATTCCTTTAATCTTTGATACCTCTAGTATAAAAAAAGATTCATACACAATAAAACGGCTGTGGCAGGTATTTTTTTTCAGACTTTAGATAGATATCTTTCTAGTTCAATCCAATAAAACTAAAAAATTCTTTCCCTATCAGAATTTTGTTAATATTCACTATTCGTTCGCTAATAATTCATAAAGTTTGATTATGATTATCTTGTTACTATTACTTAGGAGGTTTTTGACAATGAATAACGAAAAAGTAATTATCATGAGCTTTGACACAGAAAGTAAATCTTACCAAGCCTTTTCTGAATTAAAAGGACTTCATCAACAAGGTCGCATTAAAGGTGAGCAAATGGCGATTTTAGAACATCGTGCTAACCACAATTTAGAACCAAAAGACTTTGTTGACTTCACTGGTGCCGATAAAAACTTCAAAGGTAGTATGATCGGTATGCTAGTAGGGATACTCGGAGGACCTTTAGGTGTTTTACTTGGATGGTTTACTGGTAGTTTAATTGGCTCATCAAAAGACGTGAAAGAAGTTAAAAATGCCATGTCTATATTTGAAAAAGCTCTCGCTATTATTCCAGAAGGGGAAACTGGTTTAATCTTAATTTGTAATGAAGCTAACACTGGACACATTGATGATATCGTTGTCGAACAACTAAACGGAACTATCGAGCGTCTAAACCGCGATGTTGTGGAAGAAGAATTACGTGAAGCACAACGCACACAAGAAGAAGCCGAATCTAGCGCAAGAAAGCGTTGGTTTAAAAAATAAAAGAAAAACGACAGCCTTATGACAAGGTTGTCGTTTTTTTCTTCTCTTGATAAGCTCTCGAAATATCCATCATACTTTGGAACGTTTCTAAAATAGCTTCTTTATACGCCTCTTGCTCAGCCAACTCTCCTAATCGAGCAATGACTTCTACTTCACGTGACACATCAAGTGTCGGCAAGTCATTTTCTTGCTTAATGCGAACCACTTCATCAACACATGCGTAGCGGCGTTCCAACAACTTAAGAATCTCAGCATCGATTTGATTAATCTCTGCTCTTGGTTTTTCTAACATGGTCATCTCTCCTAACTATCAATAACTTCAAAAAAGCGTTCTGCTGCTGTTTGAACAAATGTATATTCGTCAAACAAACTAATTGGTTCATTGTTCACAACTAAAATCTTACTATCCAGATGGCGGTAATCAATTAAACCACTAAAGGGATAAACTTTAAAAGTTGTTCCCACAATAACAACTAAATCCGCCTGACTCAAGTAATGAATAGACCGTTGAATCGCTTCTTCTGACAAACCTTCTTCATAAAGAACGACTTCTGGTCTAATCTGTCCACCACATGACTCATGTCGATCACTGACTAAATATGCTTTAGTATCCACATTTTGACCACAGGATAAACAATATAGATCGTTTAAATTCCCGTGGAAGTTAACAACTTGAGAACTACCTGCTAAGTCATGGAGCCCATCAATATTTTGAGAAATGACACTTACTTGATGATTCTTTTCTAATTCTTTTATCTTATGATGAATCACATTTGGCTTAGCCTCTGGGTGATATAAGCCCTTTACAAAGTCATAAAACTTATCTGGTTCACGCATTAAGCACGTATGACTAAGTAAATATTCTGGGTTCTCGTGACCTTGATAGACACCTGTCATCGAGCGATAATCAGGTATGCCTGAAGCTGTTGATACCCCTGCTCCTGTCATAAAAACAATGTTCTTACTATTCTTGATTAGCTCTAACCCTTTATTCATGCGACTCTCTCCTTATGACTTTTCTTCTATTGTAGCACTAGCCGTCATAAAATCCTAAAATCGCAATTGACACAATAATCGCTACAATCATCAAATACTGCTTACCACTCAATTTTTCTTTTAAGAAGATACGAGATAAAATAACAGACACGATACTAAATGAAGCAATCATCGGAGCGACGACAATGGCGTTACTAGCAATGGCACCCACATAGAAAAATTGTCCAGTGGTTTCAAAAATAGCTGCAAGACCTTTTGTTTTCTCTTTAAAAATCGACATCTTTTCTTTTTTAACAAAACGTAGATAGGCCCATAATACAATCGCTACAATTAAAAAGGTAATTTCATAAGCCATATTAGCTTCTGATTCAGGTAAAATTTTAGCGTAATCTAAATAATACCCATCTAAAAAAGTTCCTAATCCATCAATAATACAGTACAAAATAGGAAAGACAATTGCTACTGCACCTACTCGGTATTTCTTCTCTACTACTTCTCCTGACATGGCTAACTCTTTATCAGCCTCTTTTTTTTCAAAAACAGATAGCATAAAAATGGCCACAGAAATAACAGCAATAGCCACAAATTGAATCCAAACCATCTTCGTTCCTAAAATCAAAAAAGTCAGTAATGCTGACACAGCTCCTGATGAATTGCTGATTGGAGATGAGATAGACAGCTCAATATATCTCAATCCCACATACCCAATAGCCATCGATAAAATATACATAGAAGACACTGGTAAATAAGTAATTAAATAACTCGGATGAAAGGCTACTCCTTCATACATTCCATAATAAAAAATAGCGTGCAGACCCATCACAAGTCCTACCATAATCGTTGTTTTGATAGCACTGTATTGGTCTCTTTCATTGTTACCCATCTTATAAAATAGATCGGCGGTTCCCCACGCAAACACCGTGATTAAAGCTGGTATAAACCACATAACACAAAAAACTCCCTTATTCTTTAAATTAGATACGATTCAAAAATAGCTCAAAAATAAAAGAACGTCAATAATATTTTTATTTTTCATGACTTTCAAAAAATATTGTGCTATAGTTAGTGAGAAGAATAACAAAAAGAACAATTAAAAATCTAGAGGTTGCGAAATATCAATAGGTTTAGTTGAGCAGATAAGGATGCTATGACACTAAGCCGAGGGGGTTTCGCCGAAATACTAATAATCCTTTTTTATTATTGGTGTTGGGGCTATGGTGAATAACTATGGCACTGTCTCAGTTACGTCTGAGGTGAGCTATGATTTTAATAAGTTACGACTAACTTATTAAGTATTTAATCATGTAGAAGCAGCCTTTAGATTAAGGTTGCTTCTTTTTTTATTAGAAAGGAAGGAAGAAGTTTGAAAAACAAAACACGCATTTTATATTCCCTTACACTAGCTCTTTTATTCATGTTTGTTGGGAACCTGACGAGTTTCGCTGAAAAAGACACATTTACCGTCGGAATGGAGGCAGGTTATCCACCTTTTAACTGGACTCAAAAAGATGACAGCAATGGAGCTGTTCCTATTAAAGGTTCTAAAGAATTCGCTGGTGGTTATGATGTAGAAATCGCTAAACGAATTGCTGATGGACTGGGTAAAGAATTAGTTATCTTTAAAACAGAATGGGACGGGCTACCTCCTGCTGTCACATCTGGAAAAGCTGATGCTATTATTGCTGGGATGTCTCCCACTGAAGAACGTAAACAAACACTTGATTTTTCTGATTTTTACTATAGTTCTCAATTAACTATTTTAGTTAAAAAAGATGGTCCTTACGCTAATGCAACTTCTTTAAAAGACTTTAAAAACGCTAAAATCACAGGACAATTAAACACTCTACACTACGGTGTTATTGATCAGATTCCTGGTGTTAATAAGCAAACTGCCATGACAGACTTCTCTGCCATGAGAGTTTCTCTTGATTCAGGTAAAATTGATGGTTATGTAACTGAAGTTCCTGAAGGATTAACAGCTGAAAAGCTAAACCCTAATTTTAAAATGATTCAATTTGATAAAGGGCAAGGATTCCAAACCACGGCTGCAGACAATGCCATTGCCATTGGGATGAAAAAAGGCTCACCTGACGTGGCTAAAGTAAACGAAATATTAGCTGGCATTTCTCAAGATGAGCGTAACAAAATCATGGACGAAGCTATTAGCCAACAACCAGAAGTTGTTAATAACAAACCTTGGTACATGTGGGTAATTGACATTGCTAAAGATAACTGGCAAATGTTCTTACGTGGGGCAGGAACAACACTCTTCATCGCTCTTATCGGGACAGTTGTTGGTACAACAATCGGTTTAGGAATTGGCGTATATCGTACGATTCCAACACCTGAAAAAAAAGGATTACGCTTTTTATACAAATTAATCAATGCGATATTCTCTATCTACATTGAAATCTTCCGTGGAACACCTATGATCGTTCAATCTATGGTTATCTTCTACGGATCAAAACAACTTTATGGTATTGATATGAATCCGATAACGGCCGCCCTATTCATTGTATCGATTAATACTGGGGCTTATATGACTGAGATTGTTCGTGGAGGAATCTTCGCTGTTGATAAAGGACAGTTTGAAGCCGCTTCTGCTATTGGGATGACCCATTGGCAAACCATGAAAAACGTGGTTATTCCACAAGTCTTTAGAAATACGTTACCAGCCATCGGAAACGAGTTCGTTATTAATATCAAAGATACATCTGTGTTAAACGTTATTGCCGTATCTGAGTTGTTCTTTGCAACTAAAACAGTGGCAGGAGCTAACTTCAGATTCTTCGAAACCTTTACGATTACTTGTGTGATTTACTTTGTTATGACATTCACTGTCACTCGTATCTTGCGCCGATTAGAAAAACGTTTAGATGGTGACGGTTCTTACGCACCTTACGCTAACCAAATGCAAACCTCAAAACTTGAAAGAAAGGATGAACGTTAATGTCTTTTATTAATATTAACCACTTACAAAAAAGCTTTGGAGATAATCATGTCTTAAAAGATGTTAATGTGTCCATCGATAAAGGTGAAATTGTCACAATTATCGGGCCTTCTGGTTCTGGTAAATCAACTCTCTTACGTTGCATTAACTTACTAGAAAAACCAACAGGAGGCGAAATCCTCTTTAAAGAAGAAAATATTTTAGCTCCTGGTTATAACCTCCCTCAATTTAGAACCCATGTAGGGATGGTGTTCCAACAATTTAATCTCTTTGATAACCATGACATTTTAAGTAACTGTATGGTAGGTCAAATGAAAGTCTTGGGACGCTCAAAAGAGGAAGCTGAACAAATTGCTATTGATAACTTGGATAAGGTTGGTATGAAGCAATTTGCTCATGCGAAACCTTCGCAACTTTCTGGTGGTCAAAAGCAACGTGTTGCTATTGCTAGAGCCGTTTCTATGAACCCAGAAGTGATGTTGTTTGATGAACCAACTTCTGCTCTTGACCCTGAGATGGTAGGAGAAGTCTTAAAAATCATGCGTGAACTAACTGAAACAGGACTGACGATGGTTATCGTGACCCATGAAATGAAATTTGCCGAAGAAGTATCGGATCGAGTAATTTTCATGGATCAAGGTGTTGTCGCAGAGGAAGGTTCACCTGACGCTATCTTCAACCATCCAACAAAAGCAAGAACGAAAGAATTCTTACAACGCATTATTGAAGGATAATGTTACACCCTTTCTTCATAGACAAAAGCTCCTGACTGATTAATCAGTCAGGAGCTTTTTTTATTTCTCTTCATGTCCTTGATTTTTAATCGGACAGTCTACGGTACTGCAACTACAACTACTACTTTTGTGAGTCACTCTTCGGTAAATCAAAAAACCAATATAAGAAAAAATAACTAAAGAAATCAATAGTGTCGCCATTTAAATGACTCCTTTCTATTTTAGAGAATTTGAATAGCTGGTGCTTTACTTGGTTTTGGTTTGTATAAAAAGAAACCAATCAGACTTAAAATCATCAGAATAGCTAAAGCTGTTCCCACATTAAAGGCCATATAACCAAACAAAACACTACCTAATTGATACACCACAAAACTAACTATATAAGCCAAACCACACTGATAACCAATGGCAAAAATAGTCCATCTTAAGTCTGCCATCTCTCGTTTAATCGCTCCAATGGCTGCAAAACAAGGTGCACACAATAGGTTAAATAATAAAAATGAGTAACCAGCAATAGGCGTCATTGAAGCACTTAAATTTCCCCAAATCTCATTACCTACTTCTGATACATCAGAATGAGCAAACAACACACCAAAAGTTCCGACGACATTTTCTTTTGCCACAAGACCCATAGCTGTTGCCACAACAGAACGCCAATTCCCAAAGCCTAATGGAGCAAATAAAAAGGCTATACTGTTACCTAAAGCAGCTAAAATACTTTGATCTGTTTCTACCATTTGTCCTCTAAAGTTAAAGGAAGACAAGAACCACACAAACACACATGACATAAAAATCAAGGTACCCGCACCAATTACAAAAGATTTACCTCGTTCATAAGTTTGTAGTAAGACATTTTTTACATGTGGAAAATGATAAGCCGGTAACTCCATGATAAAAGGAGAAGGCTCCCCAGCAAAGCGTCGTGTTTTTTTCAAAGCGATTCCCGATAAAATAATTGATGCAATTCCTACAAAATAAGCCGATGGTGCTACCCAACTTGATTGAGGGAAAAAAGCTCCTGCAACTAAACCAATAATTGGCATTTTAGCCGAGCAAGGCATAAACGTTGTGGTCATAATCGTCATACGACGTTCTTTTTCATTTTCAATGGTCCGACAAGACATAACACCAGGTACCCCACACCCTGTTGAAACAAGCATAGGAATAAAGGATTTTCCTGACAAGCCAAATCTACGGAATAACCTGTCCATAACAAAGGCAATGCGCGACATATAACCGCAATCTTCCAAGATGGCTAAACATAGAAATAACACAATCATTTGAGGCAAGAAGCCTAACACAGAGCCAACTCCTGCAATAATTCCATTTTGAATCAAGCCATCTAGCCAAGGAGCTACATTAGCATTAGCTAACCATTCCCCCACTGTGTTTGGTATCACTTCTCCAAAAAGAAAATCATTGACCCAATCAGTTGCCATAGTTCCCACTGTTTGAATCGAGACATAATAAACCGCCCACATGATAAAGGCAAAGATGGGTAAAGCCAACACACGATGCGTGACAATTCTATCAATTTTTTCACTGGCAGACCATTCAAACAAAGATTTCTGACTCACTGTTTGTTCCACGAGTTTTGTAATAAAGTTATAGCGTTCATTAATAATGATCGAGATACTATCGGTTTTGAATATTTTTTCTGTAATCTCAATAACCTCTTTAATATCTTGTTGTTCAGAAAGGGATAAGCCTAAGCTTTTTTCTATTTGCTCATCTCTTTCAAACAACTTCAAACTTACCCAGCGCTGCTTGCTTCTTGGTACATAAGGAGCAATCACCTTTACAATTTCTGATAAGGCTACTTCTAATCGTTTGTCATAGAGAACATAACGTTGCTCTTCCCTAGATTCCTTTCGGTGCAAGCTTTTTTTGACTAACTCATCTAAGTGTTTCTTTTTCGTGACACTAACACCTACAACAGGTGTAAAAAGTGTTTCTCCCAATAGCTTTAAGTTAATCGTTTGATGATTCTTCTCCACTACATCCATCATATTAATCCCTATCACTACAGGAACACCTAATTCTAATAGCTGAGTCGTTAGATACAAGTTTCTTTCCATATTAGTGCCATCGATTAGATTGAGAATCAAGTCAGGTAAGTCTTCTATTAAATAGTCTCTAGCGATTAACTCTTCTGGTGAATAAGGCGATAAAGAATAGATACCCGGTAAATCTTGCATATCGACTTCTGGGTATTTAAGTAATTTACCTGATTTTTTTTCAATCGTTACACCAGGCCAATTACCTACTCGTTGATTCGTACCTGTTAATTCATTGAATAGACTGGTTTTTCCACAATTGGGATTTCCCGCTAGAGCAATTTGAGTCCTTCTTGTCATAATAGCTAACCTCTTTCAATAAAAATTAATTCAGCATCGGATTTTCGGATAGATAATTGATACCCACGAATTTTCAATTCCATAGGATCACCTAAAGGAGCCACTTTAACCAACTTGATAGGTGTCCCTTGTGTCATTCCCATATCCATTAGTCGTCTTTTTAAGATATTTTGACCTGTGATATGACTAATTGTACCAACCTCACCAGGTTTTAAAGTATTTAAGGAAACTGTCTGTGACCTTTTTTCCCCACTGTCTTTGTGTTCAATCAAGATATGTTTAGCCACTGCTTCATCAATTCCCAATGTCGTACCTGAAAAATGAATCACTAATTGTGACTGATCCTTTCTTGAAAGAATCTCAATAGTCGTGCCAGATACTAGGCCAAGTTGGGTTAATTCTTTTTCATAAGAGCTATTTCCAGAAAAACCCATAAACAAATACTCATGGTTCATCTCTCCATCAACTAAAACTGCCATATCTGACACTCCTCCTAAATTAATCAGTCGTTTTTGCGACTGATAATCATTATCAATTATAAGTATAGCCCCGAGGCTAAACCACGTCAATATTAAATGTTAAAAAATGCACATGCTTTTTTAGCCTCTCAACATCTTTTTGTTTTTTGTCCTTAGATTACCTCTTTTTATACCTTATACTCATGTGGACAACTTCCAATTATCCACAAAAAGTTCTACACAATTTCAACCTTGATTTAATGCCTTTTTCAAAGGTTATACACATTGTCCACAGAGTTATCCACATTTTTTGGTATTTTTACCCACATTTACCATTTTTCTAAAAAAAGTTGTTGACATCGTTTTTTTAGATTCTTCTTTTATTATTCCTACTAATAAAAATAATTTACTCTTTATTTTTTTATCTTATACCTCTATAAATGCTTATATATCAAGGATAATAGCGACTTTTTATTCAAAACAAACGCTCGTTCCTATTGACTTATTAGCTGAAAAAAGCTTCCTCTTTTAAAAGTTATCCACACTTGTCCACAGTTTTTGTGGATAAGTGAATATAACCTCTTATATTCTTGATTTTATCATCGAAACTGTAACCCCATTCATTTATTCAACTAATAAAATCTAACTGTGGACAAACGTATTTTCTTTCTCTCATTCTATTTATTGGAAAATAAAAAACTATCAAGCAAGGACTATTTTTCTTACTTGATAGCTAATCTAATTTTTTGTCAAACCATTTCGTGACAAAATCAATAAACTTTTTATTGGAAATAGTTTTATTTAATGACTTTCGTTCAACTAATAAAATCTCCCAATTACGGTCTAAACTAATGGGATAGCTAATCAGTTGGGGATGGGAATATTGCTCGACAATGGGAGTTGGTAAAATACTAATAGTATCCACATTATGACGAACCATGTTGATTAATAAATCCCACTGCTTACTCGTAAACACAATATTAGGCTCGGCTCCTCTTTTTTTAAAGGCTGTTGTAATTACGTCATACAACTGAAAATCTTTGTTTAAAGTCACTAATGGGTGATTGGCGAGTTCTGTAATGTCTTCTACTTTTTTATGACTCAAGGGATTATCCTTATTAATAACCAGTGAAAATGTGCTTTCAATCAGACTTATTTTTTTACATAAGTCGTTATCAAATGGCTCAATTAACACAGCTAATTCTATTTCTCCGTGTAACAAATCGTTAATGAGACGATTGGCTCCAACTTCTACAATATCTAACTCAATATCAGGATTCATTAGCATAAAGTTAGATAGAATATCATAGAAATAAACAGATAAGGTAACTGGGGGAATCCCTACACGAACTTTTCCTCGGTTGTCATCTTTTAATTCATTTAATTTATCTTGAAAATCTTGAGCAGCTAATAAAAAGACCGCCAACTCTTTTTTTAACTCCATACCTTGAGGAGTGATTTTAAGTTTTTTCCCCACTCGTTCAAATAAAAGCAACTCATGCTCTGCCTCAAACTCTTGAACAGCTTGACTCATAGCAGGTTGAGAGACAAAACATTTTTCAGCGGCTCGACTAATATTTTCAGTGACAAGGACAGTATAAATATATTTTAGTTGTTTTAACGTTGATTTCATGGAGTAACCTCCCTAGACTTTTTCTTATTCTAAGTGTATCTTATCTAACAAAAAAGCGTTAGTCAAAAAAAGTAACCTCCAATAATCAACATGGAAGGCTACTTAAATGGCTAATTATTTTTCTATGAATTCTTTGATTTTGTGATCAAATAAATGGGTATCAATCACGCCACCCATATGACCTTTTTCACTTTCAAAGGCAAATAACTCAGCGTTTTTACCTAATTTAGTCAATGTCTCTACCATTTTTTCATTAAAAACAGTTGGTTGTAAGTAATCTCGTGTACAAGATACCATCAACACATTAGCTGAAATTTTACTTAAAGCGTCTTCCAATGAGTCATGGTTATGAGCTAAATCATGCATCATTGTCGCACGACTTGTGTAATACCAGTGACTAGCATCAATAGCAGAAGCTCCCGCTTTAATCCCATCACCTAATTGTTTTTCATAAGCAGTTGGCACATAAATGTCCAAATAAGTATCTACTTCACTACTATCGCGTTTGTACGTTGCTTCGTAGAATTCTTCTGTAAAGGCACCAGCGTTCATCATTTGAATCGCTAATTCTAACCCTTCTGTTGGACCGTCTCCTTCTTCGTAGTTACCCTCTTGCCATTTTGGATCCATAGCAATCGCACGCATTGCGTGTTGTAACACTGTAAATGATGTTAAGACAGGATTTTGTGGATTAGTAATCACACCAATCACATTATCAAGCATCTCTGGGTACTCAACAGCCCATGATAGTGAAATAAAACCACCAGCTGAAGCTCCCATAATCGCATGTAACTTATTAATACCTAATTGTTTCGTGATGAATTCTTTTTGAATACCAGCCATATCTCTAAAAGTATAAGCCGGAAAATCCATTCCCCAACGTTTTCCTGTTTCGGGATTAATACTTCTTGGACCTGTTGTAATGACTTTAGGATTGTTAAATTGAACATTCGCTAAATTGTCTGTACTAATAACAAAATATTTGTTAGTATCCACTGCTTTTCCAGGACCAATTAACCCGTCCCAATAGCCAGGTGCTGCATCATCTTCTGAGTACTTACCTGCAGCATGACTTGAAGCACTAAAATAATGAGCAACTAAAATCGCATTTGATTTATCTTCATTTAAAGTTCCATATGTTTCATAACCTAATGTGACGGGAATGCTTTTGCCGTTTTCTAATGTATAAGAATCTAAACTAAATGATTTTTTTTCGATATTCATTAATTCCATGATTAAATCCTCCTAAAGATCATACGTTTTATTTTTTATTTTTTCCTGTTTCTGGTAATAAGAATGAACCAATAAAGAATGAGAAGCTTAAACCAACAGCTAATAATAGACCTGCTTTAAAGCCTGAGTTATCAATAATCATACCAATAACAAAGTAGAAGAATGTTTCAAAAATATATGAGAATGACCAGAAAATACCCATGATTAAAGTTAATTTAGATGGTGTCATACCAGGCATTTCTTGTGGAATCGTTACAAGAGCTGTCATTGGAACAAACATGAAGAACCCTAATGATGCTGCGGCAACTAATGCCACTGTTGTTGAGCTAGTTAACACCATAGCTAAGCCAGATAAACTCATTAAAAGACCTGAAATTCTAAGAACTGGTAAACGTTTCACGTATTTTTTAGAAACGCCAATCCCTACAGCTGCTCCAATAACACCAGCAATCGCAACTGTTGAGCTTAAGATTTTTGGATTAACAGGAGCCCCATCTGAAATTGGGAAAATAGTTAATACAACAATATATAAAGTTAAAAGACCTGCATAAGTGAATGGGAAAATATAAGTAAATTTTTCTTTTAAAGCTTGAGATAACGTGTACTCATCTTCTGCTTTAGCGTTAGCTGCTGGTTTGTTGATTTCAAAGTCTTCACCAAAAATTAACCAAGCGACTAATAATACTAAACTACAGATAGCAAAGAACATCATACTCTTTTGCCAAGTCACTAACCAATTAATAACTGGAGCAACAATAACCATAGCAATAATACTACCAACGTTATAAGCTGCCGCATTGATACCGTTGACCATAGCACGTTTGTCAGCTGAGTAATAGTTCATAACGATTGGGCCAAAGTAAACAACGAATAACGCGCCACCAAATCCCATAATAAAACGACCAATAACAAAGATTAAGTAAGTTGGTGCAAAGACACCTAATAAACTACCACCAACAATTAACAACCCTGCTAGAGTGATTGCTTTTTTAGGGTAAAGCTTGATTAACACCTTAGCTGCTAATAAGTTACCAATAATTTTAGCCACTGTAATGGCATTTGAGATGAAAGTCGCTGATGAGAATGATTTCAAATCAAAGTGTTCCATGATTTGGGGAGTTAATGTTGTCCCCGCAATCCAGTTAACAGCAAAGAAGGCATAACTAAAAAACATAATAATTTCAATAATGTGTGCTCTTGATGAATTTTGCTTTGTTGCATTTTCCATGTAAAATTCTCCTTTTAATTAAAGTTTAAATTCATTTTATTTTCACTAAAAATAGATGAATCCATTAATTTTAGATGCTCAGATATCAGTGGCTTGAAGGCCATGTTAGCTAAGATGTCTGTTGCTAAATCAATACCTGGAGCGATTTCAATTAGTGTTAAACCTGCCTCTTCTAATTTAAAGACAGCTCTTTCAGTCACATAATAAATCTCTTGTTGATGTCTTGTAGCAAATGCTCCACTAAAGGTAATATGCTCGACTTTATCCACTAGTTTTTGTTTACTACCTTCTGTTTCAATGGTAATACCTGTTGAATCAATCCCGTACGTCACGCCTTTAGCCGTAAAAGTTCCTGTAAAAATCACTTTTTTAGCTGTTTGCGTAATATCGATAAATCCACCGGCTCCAGCAATCTTAGGTCCAAATTTTGATACGTTTACATTTCCAAACTGGTCCGTTTCTGCCATACCTAAGAAGGCTGCATCAATCCCACCACCATTGTAAAATTGGAACATATCTCCTTGTTGGATAATGGCTTCTGGGTAAACACAACAACCAAAATCAAGCCCTCCTTGTGGCGTTCCACCAAAAATACCTGGTTCAACTGTTGGTGTAAAGTAAGCTTCTTGTCCTTCTTCACTTAAGACTTGAGCCACTACTTCTGGCACACCAATCCCGTAATTAACCACGTGATCTGTCTCAGGATTTAAGAACATTGCTGCTCGTCTAGCGATAATTTTTTTAGCCGTTAAGGGTGAAATTGTCGTTTCTGTTTGCTCCATAATACCTGCTGATACAAACTGTTCATTGTACATAGTATCAAAGGTTTGTTGGTGATTTGTCATATCTGTTGCAACCACTACATAATCCACGCAAACCCCTGGAATCACGATTGATTTAGGATCAAGAGTACCTGCTGGGCATTTTTCTTTCACCTGAACAATGACTTTTCCTCCATTGTTACTCGTTGCCATAGCCATTGAAATAGCTTCTAATACTAAAGGCTCATCACCAAATGAGATATTACCCTTTTCATCGGCATAAGTTCCTTTAAGAATAGCTACATCTGGATAAATTGTTTTATAAGCTAAGAAGGTTTCATCTTCAATCGTCATCTTTTTAACTAATTCTTCTGTTGTTGCGTCATTCAGCTTACCACCGTCAACATCAGGGTCGACAAAAGTGTCTAAACCAATTTTTGACAGATGCCAATTACGTTTAGCTGCTGCGTCTCTAAACATCTGTGACATGACTCCTTGAGGGAAGTTATACCCTTCTACCAGGTTATTCTCAACTAATGGTTGGAAAGAGGGAACAAGTCCCCAATGCCCACCAATAATCCGTTTAACTAAACCTTCATGTCCGTAATGATTTAAACCTCTAGCACCTCTATCTCCGATCCCTGCTGCATAAACCAAACCTAAGTTTTCAGGATGACTTGTTTCTAAAAAGCGTTTTTCCACTGCTTGATGAATTTCCTCAGCCACTCCTGTCCCGATAAAGCCACCCACTGCAAGCATTGAACCATCTTCGATAAGAAGAGCTGCTTCATCTGCTGTTAGAAAAGTTACTTGTTTCTCAGACATGTTTATTTCACCACCTGTTTAATAATCATCGCTACACCCATACCGCCACCGATACATAGAGAAGCCACACCGTAAGTTAACTCTTTGTTAGCTTTCATTTGGTGAAGTAAAGTCGTTGCGACACGAGCACCAGAAGCACCTAGTGGATGACCTAAGGCAATTGCTCCACCTTGTAAGTTCACTCGACTCATTAACTCTTCTTCTGATAAACCGTGTTGTTTGCTTAATTCTTTTACCACACCTAATGATTGTGAGGCAAAAGCTTCATTTAACTCAAATATATCAATGTCTTTTAAGGTTAAGTCTGTTTTGTTTAGTGCTTTTTCAATCGCATAAACTGGACCAAGTCCCATAATTGATGGATCTAAACCTGCTGTTCCAAAAGAAACAATTTCAGCCATTGGTTCTAATCCATATGTTTCGACTGCTTTTTCTGAAGCAATCAATAACACACTTGCACCGTCATTAATCCCT
This sequence comes from Candidatus Vagococcus giribetii, assembly GCF_017316185.1. Taxonomy (GTDB): domain Bacteria; phylum Bacillota; class Bacilli; order Lactobacillales; family Vagococcaceae; genus Vagococcus; species Vagococcus giribetii. The sequence continues at coordinate 60,956 of NZ_JAFLVX010000009.1, forward strand.
GATGCATTCCCTGCTGTGACAGTTCCTTCTTTTTTGAAGGCTGGTCTTAATGTTCCTAATTTCTCCACACTTGATTTTGGATTAGGATGCTCATCTGTATCAATGATAATCTCTTGTTTTCTTGTTTTAACAGTTACAGGAACAATTTCATCTTTGAACTTCCCTGCTTCAATGGCTTTAAGTGCTTTTTGTTGTGAGTTAAAAGCAAACGCATCTTGTTCTTGTCTTGAAATATTAAATTTATCGGCAATATTTTCTGCAGTGATTCCCATGTGATACCCATGAACGCCATCTGTTAAACCATCTCTTAATAGCGTATCTTGAATTGAAGCACCGCCTAATGGTAAGCCACTACGACTTTGGTAATTAGGTAAAATCTGTGCAGACTGACTCATAGATTCAACGCCACCTGCTAAGACCATATCTGCTTCTCCTAATAAGATATCTTTATAAGCTTCTTGAACAGTCATTAAGCCACTACCACACAAAATGTTTAGGGTATATGCCACACGTTCTTCAGGAAGACCTGCATTTAAGAGAACTTGTCTAGCGATATTTTGACCATGACCAGCTGATAATACATTTCCTAAGATCAATTCATCAATCAATTCAGGATCAACTTGGTTATCTGCTAATAGTTGTTTGACCACTGTCGTTGTTAAATCTACAGGATTAACACTGGCTAAGCCTCCCATGAATTTTCCAATAGCTGTTCTTTTGGCATCAATAATATAAACTTTCATTTTTAACTAGCTCCTTAAATTCTCATTCCACCATTAACTGATAAGACGTGACCATTAACAAATGATGCTTCATCACTTGCTAAGAAGGCAACGGCATTAGCAATTTCGATTGGCTCTGCTAAACGTTTCATTGGGTTTTTCTCTTTCAAGCGCTCAATGATTTTTTCCGGCACTGATTGAACCATCTCTGTATTCACATAACCAGGTGCTACAACATTGGTACGAATATTTTCACCTTTTCGAGTGAATTCTTTCGCCCATGTATAAGTCATACCTATCACACCTGCTTTTGTTGCTGCATAGTTTGTTTGACCAATGTTACCATACTCACCAACCACTGATGATAAGTTAACGATTGATCCTTTTCCAACTTCTTTCATAAAAGGTACCACTGCTTGAGTCACATTGAATGTTCCTTTTAAGTTAATATCTACAACAAAATCCCAGTTAGCTTCTGTTGTTTTTTCGATTAAACCATCTCTTGTAACACCAGCGTTATTCACTAATACATCAATTTGTTTACCTTCAATAATAATCTCGTTGATGACTTTTTTAACATCATCTGTGTTTGAAATGTCCACTTGTTTTTGAGTGAAATTAGCCATTTCTTCACCAGTTGCTACATCTAATGAGTAAACATGTTTAGCACCTTGTTCTAACATTAAATCAGCAACTGTGCGTCCAATACCTCTTGCTGCTCCAGTAATAACAATAATTTTGTCTTCAAATCTTTTCATGATTTTGTTCCCTCCAATTTGAATTCGCTTACAGATAAAATATAACAAAATAACTTGTGTTTTAGAAATACAAAAAAGCTATTTGCATATAAGTATTACTTATATAGACTTTTCTTGTTTTTCGACTCCACTTAGTTAACGTTTGCCTTTCTTCACAAAAAAAGCAAACCCTTTCTTAGTTTAAAAGAAAAAGATTTGCTTTTTGTTAACTTATTATAAATATTTCGTCAAGATTGTTACGATTCCATCTTCATCATTTGACTTTGTGACAGTATCTGCTAGTTCCTTTAATTCCGGAACGGCATTCCCCATGGCTACGCCTAAACCTGCATAAGCAAGCATCGTCGCATCGTTATGACCATCGCCAAAAGCAATCACGTCTTTAGCTGCAATCCCCATAGGTGTTAACACTGTATCGAGAGCTTTAGCTTTATCAATTCCTTTAGCAGTAAACTCAAAATAAAAATCAGCAGTAAACACACAATTTAGTTTGTCTTTAAAAGGTGCCATCATATCGTGATGAGCTGTTTTTAAATAGTTAGGCTTGCCTGCTGTTAAAATTTTATTAATCGGGTAGTCTAAAAAGGCGGCTAAGTCGTCTTTCTCGCACAGTTTGTACTTCCCACCACGAGCTTCGTATTCCACCACATTTAAAGGCTGTCCTCTAAATTCCAAGGTACAACTAAACACGTCATTAACATACATATAGTCGTCTTTATCAATCATGACTGTCACATCAAATTGTTTCATATGCTCTAACACAGCTTTTCCTTCTTCAATGGATAAAGCTTGATTATATATTTCTTGACCACTTTGACAGTCAATAACTTTAGAGCCATTATACGAAACAACTAACCCACCATATGTGCCTAACTCTAATTCTTCAGCCAAATCAAGCATTCCTGTTGTCGGACGCCCTGATGCTAAAATGACTTTCACGCCTTTTTTTTGGGCTGTCATTAAGGCTTCTTTGGTTCTTTCTGACATAACTTTGTCACTTGTCAGTAGAGTGCCATCAATATCTAAAACAATTGCTTTCAACCTCTATCACCTCTTCCTATAAGTAAGACTAACATATTTATTTCCATAAAAAGGCTTGAGAGGAGCTTTTGATAAAATGTTTTCAAATCGTGTCTTTATCTCTAAACATCTTGAGATATTTATTTCAATTGTTGATTCATCTTTTGATAATTTGTTAGCTTGAACCTACGATTTTCTTCGCCGTTATGGTTGAAGTAACCTGTATAAAGTAAATCAAATAGCATCAATAAAGAAAAACGAGTTGAAAAAGAGGAGATTTTATTATAGTGATTTTCATCTGATGCTAAAAATAGGACTTCTCTAGCCTCTGATACTAAGGGATTATTTTGAGTTGATGTCACTAAAATAATCGGCGTCTGATTTTTAGTCAGCAGTTTAACTACTTCTTGAGTGGTTTGACCTCTGCCACCATAAGACACCACAATCGCCACATGGTCCTTAGTGCTATTAGCTGCCGATAAACGTTGAACATAGTCTTCATCAGGTACATTAACAAGTGTGCCAATTTCTTGTAGTTGAAACTTAAAATTTCTTGCAAAATGCAGATTAGCTGAGGCGGCGTAGATATCAATTGTCTCTGCTTGGAGTAATAACTCTACACTGCTTTTAAGGGCTTCTTCACTCAGTAAGCTTATAGTCTCTTCAAGAGTTTGCTGATAAAGAGAGGTCATTTTGGCCACACTGGTCTGTAAGTTATCCTCTAAATCAACTGGGTAATTTGGATCCACAGAAGTATGCTGATTCGTTATAGTATAAGCTAAAGCTACTTTTAAATCACTAAAACTAGAAATACCTAACTTGCCGAGTAAACGATAAACAGTAGCCACAGAAACAAATGATGCTTCCGATAAACTTTGAGGTGTCATCATTAAAACCTCTTTACGGTGTTGGTTAATGTAGGCTATCAGTACCTCTTCACTCGGTGTAACATCCTTTAAATTTGCCAGTTGTTTCAGTATCGTCATCTCATCAGCTCCCTCTTAATCTTCCTTTACTATAACAAAAAAATCGACCTTAAGGAATCCGTCTCCTTAAGGTCGATTAGTCTTAATCTTCTTTAGATTTTCTTCTTTGAACTGTCCAAACGTTTGTCATCACTAGAGTGATTAACATCATCACACCTAGGTTCATCAACATAGCTGTCTCTTTTTCACCTGTTTTAGGTAAATGACTTGATGTATTTTTAGATGAATTAGTTGGTCCATTTTCGTTTGAAGATTTTTTCGGTGTGTCTTTAACTGGTTCTGGCACGAATGTATTGGTAATTGTAAATTTATCGATAGCTGTTTCATACTGATCAACAGTGACTTCTTCTACAGAATACTTAATTTCTTTACCAGCAGCATAGTTAGGTAGCTCTTTAAATGTATATTCCCATTTATCTGCTGTCATTGAGCCTTTCACTTCACCAGTGATTTCTTTGCCGTCGTTATCTTTTGCAGGTTTGTTATTAGCTAATAACTTCACTGTAATTGACTCTGGACGTTTTGTTGCTTTGTTGTTGTTATCTTTCCAGATTTTTCTCACTGGAATATCGATTAATTCAGGTGCGTGAATATTTGTAAAGTTTGTACCATCTTTTGTTGATGTGTAACCTTCAACAGCCACTTCCTCTACATCATAAGTAATCTTACGGCCTTCTTCATTAGCTTTAAACTTAGGTAGGTCTTTAAATTCATACACCCAACCTGTTTCTTTTGAGGCTTTGGCAATTTGACCTTCAACTGCTTCAAATTTACCTGCTTCTTTTGCATCTGATAATAATTGAACTTCAATTTCACCTGGACGTTTACCGTCTTGGTTATCAGCATCATCCCATGTTTTAGTTCCTGAGATAGTTACTTCCTCTGGTTTATGAGTATTTGTAATGGTTGTCCCTTCTACTTTAGAAGTATAGCCATCTACTGGTAATTCTTTCACACCATAAGTAATCTTACGGCCTTCTTCGTTGGCTTTAAACTCAGGTAAATCTTTGAATTCATAAGTCCAGTCCGCTTCTCTTTTAGCAGCAGTCACTTTTCCTTCCACTTCTTCTAATTTACCTTTTTCTTTTTCATCTGATAACAATTGAACCTTAATTTCATCTGGACGAATACCATCTTGATTATTCGCATCATCCCAGACTTTTGTTCCTTTTACATCAACTTTTGATAGAGTATGTTTATTAGTAAAGTTCGTACCATCTTTTGTTGATTCATACCCTTCAACAGCGACTTCTTCTACGTCATAAGTAATCTCACGACCGACTTCACCAGCTAAGTATTTAGGTAATTCTTTAAAGTCGTATTTCCAATCTTTTGTTGCGGATACTTCTTTACTATCAATTACTTCCAACTTACCTTTTTCTTTTTCATCTGATAATAGGTTCACTGTGATTTTTTCTGGACGGATACCATCTTGGTTATTAGTATCATCCCATGTTTTAGTTCCTGAGATAGCGACTTTTTCAAGTTCATGTGTATTAGTCACCACAAAACCTGTTTTTTTGTCACCTGTGATAGCTGATTCATAACTATCACCAATAGCTTTTTCTTTAATAGTGTAATCAATCTCTTGTCCTGCTTCAAACTTAGGTAAGTTCTCAAAAACTGTTGTCCATTCATTTAATGTCATGTCGCCTGAAATTGGTTTTGTCTCAATTGCTTTTTCTTTATCAGTTCCAAACAAACTAATTTCAATTGACTCTGGACGTTTACCATCTTGGTTGTCTGTATCTTCCCAAACTTTCTTAACTGGAATATTAATTAATTCAGGCGCATGAGTATTCGTAAAGTTAGTGCCCTCTTTTTTAGAAGTATAACCTTTAACAGCGACTTCTTCTACATCATAAGTAATCTCACGACCGACTTCGTCAGCTAAATATTTAGGTAATCCTTTAAAGTCGTATTTCCAATCTTTTGTTGCCGATACTTCCTCACTATCAATTACTTCTAGCTTACCTTTTTCTTTTTCATCTGATAATAGGTTCACTGTGATTGTTTCTGGACGGATACCATCTTGGTTATTAGCATCATCCCATGTTTTGATTCCTGAAAGGTTAACTGTTTCAATTTCGCGTGTGTTTGTAATAGTTGTTCCCTCTACTTTAGAAGTATAACCATTACCGACAGCTTCTTCTTCAACAGTATAGACAATAGCTTCACTGTCTTCCCCTTCTTTAATCGTTCTGTTTTTGTCTAATCCTGTAAAGGTATATGACCAAGTCTCAGCTTGTTTATCTCCTTTAACTACTTGTGAATCAACTTTTTCACCATCTGCTAATAAGTTAACAACGATTGTTTCTGGACGTTTACTGTCTTGGTTATTTGAGTCTTTCCAGACTTTTGTTCCTGAAATATCAGTTGTTTCAACTGGACGACTATTTGTTACTTTTACATCAGTATTGTTTTTGTTTTCTTTGTTATCTTGGTAATCAAGAACAGCAGTGTAGCCATATTTTTTAGCTGCTTCACTGATTTCTTTAACCGTGTACTTAATTTCTTTACCTTTAACATAGGCATCTAATTTATCAAATGATGCTTTCCAATTTGTTTTTTCTGATAACTTGATTTTTTGACCAACAACTTCTTTACCATTAGCGTAAAGTTGTACGGCAATGTCTTTTGGACGTTTACCATCTTGGTCGTTGCTATCATTCCAAACTTTTTCAACGAATAAACGTGTTTCTTGTGGTTCGTACGTATTGGTAATGTTAAAACCATCAATACTTGTTGTGTAATCTTTTACTTTTTCTTCCGTCACTGTGTACTTAATTTCTTTACCTTCTTCACCTTTTACGTGTTTTGGTAAATCCTTAAATTCATATGACCACGCTGCATTAGCATCTTCAAAACCTCTTGAACCTTTAACATCTTTAGAAGCGACTTGTTCACCATCTGCTAATAAGTTAACAGTGATTGTTTCTGGACGTTTACCGTCTTGGTTGTTGTCATCTTCCCAGATTTTTTTACCGCTAATATCAACTGTTTCCAATGGACGTGTGTTAGTAACGACAAATCCTTCTTTAGCTGATCCTGTTACTTTTGATGTGTAGTCATTATCAACTGATACTTCTTTTACTGTGTACTTAATTTCTTTCTTAACGCTGCCTTTTTCGTAAACATCTAAGTTAGTAAAGGCACCTTGCCAGTTATTTTTAGCTGTTAAGGTTAATTCGTCACCAGTTTCTTTTTCTTCAGCTAATAACTTCACTTTAATACTTTCTGGACGTGATTTATCTTGGTTATTGTTGTCTTCCCAAACTTTCACCACATTCACTGATGTTTTCTTAGGTGTGTATGAGTTCGTTATTGTAAAATCTTTTACTTTACTTGAGTAATCAGGAATTACAACTTCTTGAACCGTGTAGTTAATCTTTTGACCAACTGCATCTTCTTTAAATTCAGGTAGATCTTTAAATTCATAACTCCAAGTCGCTGCCTCTTCTGTACTTTCTTTTGAACCAGTTACTTCTTTAGAATCTATTTTTATACCATCTGCTAATAAATTAACTGTAATTGATTCTGGACGTTTGCCATCTTGATTATTCGCATCTTCCCAAACTTTTGTTCCTTTTACACCAATTGTTGATGGTGTGTGGTTATTTGTTACGATAAAGCCTTTAGTCATGTCTCCTGTTACTTCTGGTTTGTCATAACCTGGAACTTCTGTAACTTCTTTAACGGTGTAAACAATCTCTTTACTTCCATCGCGACCTTCTTCACCAATCGCTTTATTTGTATCTAATTCTTTCCAAGTAGTTGACCAGTTGTTTTCACTATTAAGTGGTACTGGCTTGCCAACTTCTTTGTCATCAGCGTAAAGTTGAACATCGATGCTATCTAGACGTTTACCATCTTGATTGTTTTCATCGTTCCAGACTTTTTTCACTGAGATATCACGTTTTGCTACTTCATGTTTGTTTGTAATATCAAAAGCAAAATCAACATCTTTTGGCTTATCTTTTGAATCCATTTCAGTAATAGAAACATCATAGCCATCTACTTTTTCTTCTTCTACAGTGTAAATAATTTCTTTACCATCTCTGTATTTTGGTAAATGATTAAATTCATATTGCCAGTTCGATCCGTGGTCTACACGAGTATGGTTAACAGAAGTCGATTTTTCTTCACCTTCTACTTTTGCCATAACATGAACCACAATGTAGCCTGGGCGTTTACCATCTTGGTTATCTTTATCGTCCCAATGTTTCTTAGCTAGAACAGATACTTCTTTTGGTTTGTATGAATTAGTTACTTGTGCTTTTCCATCTTTTACAAAAACTTCTTCATCAGAAACAGAGTAGTCATCTACTTTATTTTCTTTAATTGAGTAAATAATTTCTTTCATGTTGTCATCGTATTTACGTAAACCTGAGAAAGTGGCTTCCCAAACATTACCAGGAGCTTGTTTGTCATCAGTCATTTCTAATGTATCTACTTTTGTACCATTTGCGAATAAATCAAATAAAATAGTCTTAGGACGTTGCCCATCTTGATTGTTAGCATCGTTCCATGTTTTGTTAATAGTAATTGCTGTTTTCTCGTAAGGCATGTTTGAAATAGTTACATCGTCTTTCAAACGAATTAGACCTTCGTCATCAATTACTTCAAAAGGAATATCTTTAGTTGCTTTATCATAGCCTTCTGGTGCAACAATTTCTTGAATACTGTAAGTACCAACACTTAAGCCTGCTACTTCTACTTGACCAGTTGCATCAGAAACAAGTGATTTTTTCACGTCATCTGATACTTTGTCTTGAGAGTCTACCCAAATGGCACGGTATTTACTATCGATACCGTTGTAGAATTCACCTTGCGCATTTTTCACCATAAACTGGGCACCAGCTAACGCATGACCATCTTTACCATCGATTTTATTAAAATGAATACGAGGCATGTCATTTTCTACAGTATGTGATTTGAATAAGTTTGTTTCCCCATCTGATGAGAATTTAACTTTTTGACCGTATCTCATTTCCTCACTTACTGTAAATCCTGTTGGTGCTTTTGTTTCAAATAAGAGATAGTCTGTGTTAGGACGTAAGTTACCAAATTTAAGTTCGCCTTTTACATCAGTTTCACCTGAACGAACTAATTGATCTTTTTGACCATTTCCTTTGATAGTCCATAATTCAAACTTAGCACCTGGTAGTGGTGTTTTTTCTTTTGAATTTTTATCGATTTTTACAATTTTTACTGATGCTGTTGTTCCTGTTGCTGTCCCACTTGAGTTCACAACTTTTACAGATGAACTTGTTTCAGTCTTAACTGTTTTTTCATTATTACCTGTTACTGATATGTTATTAGTTAAATAATCTTCCAATAAACTTGTATTTGCCATTGAGCGGTATTCTAATACGTACGCTTTACTAATTTCATTAACAAATTTAACCGTTAATACTTGTTGACCTGTTTCATTGTTGGTCTCAATATTAACTGTGTAGTCTTTACCTTTTTCTAAAACAACATCTCTGTTTGCAGAAATACTACCATCAGAACCAACGTTAGCTCCATAAACGATAACTGAACTTTCTTCTAATACTTGATTACTAGAAGGTTTATCTACTACAGTCATATCTTTAACTGTTGATTGTGATGGATTCACGTTTACTGACCATTTAACGAAGTTTTCATTTGATTTATCAACTTCTCCATTTTTTTCACCGTAAACATTACCTTTAGTTACTTCAGCATCAGCTTCTGCTTTTGTTTCATCCCCCTTATTTGTATAAGAGGCGACATTATGATATTTTTTTTGATCAATTAATTTACCTTCCAAACTAGTTTCAAAGACTAATTTGTATGGGCTTTTTGAATTATCCGGTAATTTAGCTGATATTGTTTTACCATCTTCAGACACTTTGATTAATTCTGAAACTTCTTTACCATAAGTTAATGAACCATCTCTATTTACTTTCATTTCAAATAAACGAGCTGATTTTGGAACGTAATCTTGATCATCCATAATAGGATCGACAATTGACGCATCAACTAATGTTTCTTGATTATGGTTAACTGTTACATCCCAACTAATTTTCTTAGTCTGAGCGTTATATGAGCCACTCTTAATAACATCTTTAACAAAAGGTAGCTTAATTGGTTCATCTCTAGTTACTGATTCATGGCGATCTTTCCCTGTACTGTCTTTCCAATCAGCCGTTGCTGTATTTGAAAAATTATCTTTCAAGGGCTCAAAATCAGTTGTATACATAATACGATACGTTGAGTCAGTTCCCTTAGTAGCTAAATCACCAATGAAGGCTACATCAAAACCATTAGTCGTTTCTTTTAGTGTATAATGTGTATCTTTGACTAAATCTTCTCTACTTTGTTCATTGTAGATTCTAAATGTATCTGCATTAAAGGTTAATCCTGGTGACATGGTATCTGATAGTTTCCAATTGGTCATATGATACTGATATTTATTAACCTGAATAGACCAATTGATTTTTCTATTTTCATAATCAACGTCTCCCCATTTAACAAGACCATCAGTGGCAATTTGACCACCATTATTAGATTCAAATCCACCATCTGTTTTTACGTTATTTGTAAAATTAACATCCTCTGTATCTCCTGCCACATCACCAACAACTTTTGTTCGGTAAGTAACATCAACTGCAGTATCTAACTCTTTAAGAAATTCAATCTTCATTTGGTTATCTTTAATAGTAACCGCGTAATCTGTCCCACGGCTCAATACTTTACCATCTTTTGTTGTTACTTTCACTGAATCATCAATATAAGCTAAGTTTTTAGAAACTGTATCAGTGATTGAACTATTAGCTGGTAACTTTTTATAACCATAGTTGTATTTAACTGTCCAGTCATAGACATGACCTTTGACATTTTCATCATTAACAAAACTTGGCGGTAGCTTTTCAATTAACTTGCCATAAGTTAGACTCGCGTTATTACTAGCCGAAACATCATCTTTACCCTCGCTACTTAAAGTGGCTGTATTATCATATCTAACGTCTCCACCTTGCTCTGGGATTTTTGTTTTATCTACATCTGTTTCATAAACTAATTTAAATGATTTACTTGTTTTAGCGTAATCTCCGATAAATTGAACTTTATCTCCTGATTCTGAAGCAACATAATCCACACCTGGTCTTAGTGCTTCGCCTACCCCAACAACTTCTCCATTTAGGTTAATTGTTTGTGGATAGACCTTAACATTCTTAAATAACAATCCTTCAGGCATTGCATCAGTTACTACAGCATTAGTTAATGTATTCAATTCAGTATTGATTGATACGTCCCATCTCACTGTTTGTTCTTGTGGATTAGCGTCTCCAAGTTTACTAATAGATTTACCACCATTAGGTTTAATATTGACGTTAACTGTCTCCTCTTTGCCATCTAAAGGTATTTTGATAACATTTTCTCCAGCTTGAACAGTGTCTTTAAAGTTCTCAGCATAATTGACAGAACCACTAATCTCATTCAGTTCTTCCACTTTCTCATTGAACGTTAAACGAATAGATCCGTTTACTAACTCATAACGTCCAAAAACACCTTGAGCTCCTTTTAACTCGCCACTAAAATTCTTTAATCGAATTTGTTCAGGAATTTTAATATCATAGTAATCTCCTGATTTAAGTAACTTTTCATCAAGCATTCTCTGAGGAATACTATAGTCATAAATTAATTGAATTAACGTATCATTAGGAATAGATTCTTTCGTGTAGTCAATTGGTTGACCATCTTTTATTGCTTTAAACGTTACGTTAGATAGAAAACTTTCACCTGGTTTTAACTCTCTCTTAATATCAATCGGCTCTCTATCAACAGAACGTTTCGTACGTTTTGTTTCTTTTTTCTCTTCAGTTGAGCTATCAACTGTTTTTTCAGAAGTTGAAGAAGTTGACGCTTCTTCTTTCAAAACTTCTTCTGAAGGAGTTGTTTCAGCAACAACTTCCTCACTTGAAGGTGCTGTTGATTCCTCCGTTTGTTTTGGTTCTTCTTGAACAGCCTCACTTGACGCTGTTTCCGATGTATTTGAATGATCAGCATTCACTGTTTCAGATTGTACTGTTTCACTTGATGCTGTTTCCAAATTCGCCACAGCCGCTACTGCTTGAATCGGTTGAATAACAGATGTCATTGAAATCAGTAACACTAAAAATAGTGAATACCATTTTTTATTTTTATTCATTTTCCCTTTCTTACAATTATTTACCTATTTTTTACACAACGATTACAATTATAGTGAAAAATAATTAAATAAATCCCCTAACTTTTGCATATTAATATGTACCTTTTGGCGTTTGTGAATTAAATAATATGTAATTATAACGAATAGTATGTATTAAAAAGGGAAGGGTGTTCTATTTCGTTGTCTTATTGATTTTTAAAGACATCATTATCCTTTTCCGTATGCAAACTTTGTTCATTTTTTGTACTTCAATCCCCATTGTGAATTAAATTTCTTTTGTTATTTTTTAAAAAAACAAGAATATTTCAAATTAAATAACATCACTTTTTTACATTTTTTGCCAATTTTTATTTATTTTATTTTTCTGTTAAACATATTTTTTCTGTGTATAAAATATCTTTTTCTCAATATTAAATAACTTATCTAGACCGTTTTTCATTAATATCACCTTAAAAACAAGCACAATATTGTTTTGTTCAATTTTCACAAAAAACAGCCCTTACAATATGATTAAATCAAGGTTCCTTCTTAAAAATAAGCGCAAAAAAAGAGACGTTCTAATAAACGTCCCTTTGTGGGTTTTACTTATTTAATTAAACGGTAAATCGCATCAGCATAAATCACTGTCGCGTTGATTAAATCGTCCACTGAAATGAACTCATTTTTTTGATGCATTGTATCGATACTATCTGGGAACATAGCTCCATAAGCCACACCACGTTCTAGTAAACGTCCAAATGTTCCACCACCGATTGATTGTTCATGACCTTTTAGACCTGTATGTTCTTCATACACAGCTAAAAGTGTTTTAACCAATGGATCTTCAGGTGATACATAATGAGGTTCTTTGCTACTTGTTAAAATAACTTTCGCACTTGTATTAGCTACTTTTTCTTCAATCGCAGCTGCAATCTCATCTGCTGTGATACCTTTAGGGAAACGGAAGTTCAGTGTAATTGTGTTATTATCTTTTTTCTCATCAAACACAAACACACCAGCGTTCATTGATAAAGCTCCCATGATATCATCAACAAAGTTCACACCAAAACGGTTTCCTTCTGTATCTAAATGAATGTAATCAGCAACCATTGTCACGAAATCTTTCGCTGGTCCTGAGAAATCATAGTAACTTAAGAAGTTAGCTAGATATGTTCCAGCATTGATTCCTTTTTCAGGCATTGCCCCATGAGCGGCTGTTCCGATTAATTTAATTGTTGCCACGTTACCTTCGATTGATAACTCACCTGTAACAGGTAATTCTGCTAAATAAGCGTCATATTCTTTCGCAAATGCTTCAATGTCTCCAGAAACTTCAACAACTGTTTCAGCTAAATCTGGCACCATGTTAGCACGTTGTCCAGAGTTAAATGACACTAAACGTAGTGTCCCTTCGTTTTTACCAGCAACTTCTAGTAAAATTGTTGTGTTTCCTTTTTCACCATTAATAATAGGAAACTCTGCATCTGGTGAAAAACCAAAATCAGGTGTTTCTTCTACTTTTAAGTAGTGATCCATACATTTCCATTCGCTCTCTTCATCTGTCCCGATGATGACGCGTGTACGTTTTGAAACAGGTAACTCTAATTCTTTAATAATTTTTAAGGCATAGTAAGCTGCCATTGTAGGCCCTTTGTCATCACTTGCACCACGCGCATAAATACGGTTGTCACGAATTTCTGGTGAGAATGGTTCTGAATCCCATCCTGAACCTACTGGTACCACATCAACGTGACCAAAAATACCTAAAGTCTCGTCTCCTGCACCATATTCGATATGTCCTGCGTAGTTATCAACGTTTTTAGTTAAGAAACCGTCTCTTTCACCAATCTCTAAAAATTTAAGAAGAGCTGCTTTGGGTCCTGGTCCTACAGGAGCATCCTCTGTTGCTTTATCGTCTTCTCTCACACTTGGTACGCGTAATAAATCAAATAAGTCATTCATTAAGTCGTCGCGACGTGCTTCGACTTCTTTTCTCCAATCAATTGTCATCCTGGTAATCCCTCCATCGTTTCCTTTATATGAAGACATCATATCATTTTTTTATTAAATTTGATAATGATTTGGCGATTTTTTCTAATAATCAACCCTTAATTTTTTAATTTCATTCTCATTTAAGGCTCTATATTGACCCGGTTTTAATGTCTCATCAAGAGTCAATCCACCCATGCTCACTCGGTGCAATTCAACTACTTTCTTACCTACAGCCTCAACCATCCGTTTGACTTGATGGAATTTACCTTCCATGATTTCTAAAGAAATTTCCGAATAATCCTCTTCTAATGTGACGCTTGTTATCTTTAATTTAGCAGGTAGACAGACTTCGGCCCCACTAATAGTCATACCACTAGCAAACGTCTTAACGTCTGCTTCAGTCATAATCCCTTTCACTTTAGCTTCATATAGCTTAGGTACTTTTTTCTTTGGCGATAATAATTGATGGGCTAGTTCACCGTCTGTAGTCATCAAAAGAAAGCCTGTTGTGTCTTTATCTAAGCGTCCCACAGGAAACAAACCCTTTTTTCGATCTCCTTCTCCAATTAAATCCACCACTGTTCGGTGGCTTGGGTCTTCTGTCGCTGAAATAACCCCTTTTGGCTTATTTAACATGTAATAAACAAATTCTTGATAGATTAGCTGCTCACCATCTACACAGATGCTATCCTCGTATTCATTCACACTCAGCTTACCGTCTTTTTGTATCACATCATTCACACTGACCCGCTTTTTCTTAAGGAGCTCTTTGACTTCTTTTCGTGAGCCAAAGCCTGTATGACTCAATAATTTATCTAACCGCATAAATGTACCTCCATCTATCAAAAAAAAGTGCCACGCAAGTTTTACCAACTCTTGTCACACTTTCTTTTTTATTTAATATTAAATTTTGTTCTTAATTTGCCTACTTTAGCACCTAATAACTTGTCAGCTAATCGTGTTTTTAACGTTAACCAACCGTAGACACCGACTCCTGCTGAGACAGAGAAGAGGATAATCAACATAGATTGGAACTTACGCTCTGGATCTAAGAATAGATACAAGAACGAACGAACAAGGAAGACTGTAACAGACATTAATAAACTAAGAATAAAAATCAATAAAATTCGTCTAATCGTTAATGAATAGTTAAACTTCGTTATGTGATGAATTTTCTTGGTCATCAAGTACGCTGAGACAGTAAATCCAATAGCTGAAGCAAGTAAAGGTCCATAAACTTCAAAACTTTTAATCATTGGGTATTGTAAGACAATCTTGATTAAAAGTCCTACACCTAGATAAAAAATAGCATCGCCATTTTTATATAGGCCTTGTAGAGTCGTTGACACTAAAATGAAGTATCCCATAATCAGTCCCACATAACTAGCTTCAATCAACACGTTAATCCCTAAGACATCTGGTTGATAGAAGAAAACGTACATAGGCTGTGCTAGAGTCACCATACCAAAAGTAGCTGGCATCATAATCAGGAATAACAACTGAATGTTATCACTAATCAGTTTAGCTAAGCCGGCTTCGTCTTTTTTAGTAAAAGCTTCTGTGACTAAAGGTAGACTGGTCATAGCCATTCCTGTTGCTAGAGAGATAATAATCATTACTAGCTTATCTGGATTGGCACTAAAAATACTAAACAAAGCCGATAACTGATCTTTTGAAAAATTAGTAAAGCTTGCCATGATTGGCTCAAAGGTATATTGATCCACTAATTTAAAAATCGTAATCGCTGATCCTACAATAATAAAAGGAATCGCTTCTTTAATCATCTCTTTGACTAAACGATTTTCAGATACTTCTATTTGATTACTACTACCCGCAATCAAGCGATCCATTTCTGGTTTTTGTTTCATGTAAAACCAGATAAGTGCCCCGTACGCTCCAAGCATACCGATAAAAGCAGCAAAGGTTGATTGAACAACGGCAGCTACATAATCTCCTGAGCCCATCTTCATAATCATAAAGGCTGTCAGTAACATGTAAAACACACGAGCAACTTGTTCAATAATTTGTGACACTGCTGCTGGCATCATGTCTTGATTTCCTTGGAAGTATCCTCTGATAACACTCATACTAGGAAACACAAGAACAGCTACACTTAAAGCTCGCATCACTGGAATCAAGTTCTTATCCCCTGCTGCTAAGACAGGAGATAAGACGTACATGATACCTGCACACAAGACACCAAAACCAGCCATAATCATAAGAGTTCGTTTAAACAATCTCTGACTTGTTCGGTATTCATTTTGGGAATTGTAATAGGATATTTGTTTAGCAATTGCTCCAGGAATTCCCGCTGTAGCAATCATTAAAAACAAGGCATAAATGTTGTAACCTTTATTAAATAAACTGTTCGCTAATTTAGCATTTTCCCCCATCCATAAATACCAGGGAACAATGTAGATAGCTCCTAACAAACGGGATAACACATTACCAATAGTCATCCATAAGGAACCACGAACCATTTTTTCTTTAGCGTTTAACTCTTTAGAGTTTCCCTCAAAAGAGGCCTCTTGATTCGGCATGTTTCTATCCAACTTTCTTCATCATACTGCTTATAATTGTAGCGATTTAACCCGCGTTATGCAAACCATTTTAACAATTTTTAAACACTTTTTGATGAGGCAGTTTAGTTAGCTACAATATTAACCAATTTATTAGGAACGGCAATCACTTTACGGACAGTTTTTCCTTCAATTGCTGATTTTACTTGCTCATTTTCGTAAGCTAACGCTTCTAGTTCTTCCTTCGTTGCGTTATTAGGTACGTTAACACGAGCTTTTAATTTACCATTTACTTGGAAAATCACTTCAATTTCGTCTTCAACAAGTTCTGTTTCATCATAGACTGGCCATGCTGCTAGACTGATGCTTTCTTTGTTGCCCATACGCTCCCATAGTTCTTCTGCAATAAATGGTGCGATTGGTGCAAGCATTTGTAAGAAGCCTTTCATGTATTCAACTGGTAAAGCATCTGCTTTATAAGCTTCATTCACAAAAATCATTAATTGAGAAATCGCCGTATTAAAGTGAAGTTGTTCAATATCTTCTCCTACTTTTTTCACTGTTTGGTGGTAAACTTTTGTTAATTTACCATCATTGTGAGTCGTGATGCGATCACGTAATACAGCATTTTCATCAATGTATAGACGCCAAACGCGGTCTAAGAATTTACGACTTCCTTCAAGACCTTTTTCACTCCATGCAACAGATGCATCAAGTGGTCCCATAAACATTTCATAAAGTCTTAATGTATCGGCACCAAACTCGTTAACCACGTCATCTGGATTGACAACATTCCCTTTAGATTTAGACATTTTCTCATTACCTTCACCTAAAATCATACCTTGATTATAAAGCGTTTGGAATGGCTCTTTAGTTGATACCACACCAATATCGTATAAGAATTTATGCCAAAAACGAGCGTATAGTAAATGAAGAACCGCATGCTCTGCTCCACCTAAGTACACATCTACTGGTAACCATTCTTTTAATTTTTCAGGATCCGCTAACATCTCTGTGTTATGTGGGTCGATAAAACGTAGGTAATACCATGAACTACCTGCCCATTGTGGCATTGTATTTGTTTCACGACGACCTTTCATACCTGTTTTTTCATCAACGACATTAATCCATTCTTCCATATTAGCTAATGGTGATTCACCTGTTCCACTTGGTTTAATATCTGTAGCTTTTGGTAAAACTAATGGTAATTCTTCCTCAGGAACAGCTGTCATCGTTCCATCTTCCCAATGAATAATTGGAATTGGCTCACCCCAATAACGTTGACGAGAGAATAACCAGTCACGTAAACGATAACTTGTTTCTTTTTTACCCACTTCATGCTCTTCTAACCAAGCAATCATTTTAACCATTGCGTCTTCTTTGTTCAGGCCATCTAAAAAGTCAGAATTAATATGTGGACCGTCTTCTGTAAAAGCTTCTTCCTCAATATTGCCACCTTCTAAAACAGGGACAATTTCTAAGTTAAAGGCTTTAGCAAACTCGTAATCACGCTCATCATGAGCAGGAACAGCCATAATTGCTCCAGTTCCATAAGTTGATAACACATAATCTGCAATCCAGATTGGCATTTCTTTACCATTAACTGGGTTAATCGCGTAAGCACCTGTAAAGACACCTGTTTTTTCTTTTGATAATTCAGTACGGTCTAAATCTGTTTTCTTTTCAGCTTCTTTGATATAAGCATCAATAGCTTCTTTTTGTTCTGGTGTAGTAATCTCTTGAACTAGTTTTAACTCTGGAGCTAAAACAGCATAAGTTGAACCAAATAACGTATCTGGACGAGTTGTAAAAACAGTAAACTCTTTATCTGTATCTTTGATTTTAAAAGTAACGTTAGCTCCTTCAGAACGACCAATCCAGTTTCTTTGCATGTCTTTCACACTACTTGGCCAGTTAATGTCATCTAAATCATCGATTAAACGGTCTGCATAAGCAGTGATTTTTAACATCCATTGTTTCATTGGTACTCGGTACACAGGGTGACCCCCACGCTCTGATTTACCATCGATAACTTCTTCATTGGCTAATACAGTTCCTAAAGCAGGACACCAGTTAACAGCTACTTCTGCTTCATAAGCTAACCCTTTTTCAAATAGCTTAGTAAAAATCCATTGTGTCCATTTATAATAACCTGGATCTGTTGTATTGATTTCACGGTTCCAATCATAACTAAATCCTAAAGAGTTTAATTGGCGTTTAAATGTTTGAATGTTTTTTGCTGTAAATTCAGCTGGGTCATTTCCTGTGTCTAATGCATATTGTTCAGCAGGTAAACCAAAAGCATCCCATCCCATTGGATGAAGAACGTTATAACCTTTTGCTCGTTTGTAACGAGATAACACATCTGTTGATGTATAGCCCTTTGGATGTCCTACGTGTAACCCTTGTCCTGATGGATATGGGAACATGTCTAATGCGTAGAATTTTTCCTTGTCAGATGTCTCTTCTGTTTTAAATGTCTCGTTATTTCTCCAATAATCTTGCCATTTTTTTTCAATATCAATATAATTGTATGCCATTCTTTTTCCTCCTAAAAAATAATAAAAAAAGCCCTATAAAAGCTCAAATAAAGCTTTTATAGGACGTTGATTTTAACGTGGTACCACCTATTTTTATGCTAGAAATCCTAGCATCTCTACCTCATGATAACGGGCTGATCCCGGCTATATTAGCAAAACTCGGAGCTAAGTTCAGACGTCTTTCTTTATGTATTTTCACCAACCATACACTCTCTAAAAAAGTTTCTATCTTACTACTTCTCGTCATCGTCCTTTATATTAAGCTCATAATAACAGAATCAAATTGACTTTTCAACTACAGCACTTACTCAGTGTTTGTTAACCTACTCTTAATGTCTGTCCTGTGTAAATGATGTCTCCTGCTAGTCGATTCCATTGTTTAATTTGTTTCACACTCACACCATATTTAGTCGACAAGCCCCATAATGAATCCCCTGAAGCGACTTTATGGCGTTTGTTACTTGCTGTTTGTGGTTTTGCTTGTGTCTTACTTGTACTTGAACCAGGAATTTTAAGGGTTTGACCCACATAAATCATATCTCCTGATAACCCGTTAGCTCGTTTTAAATCAGTTACAGACACGTTATGCATCAAGGATACTTTGTAAAGAGAATCCCCTGATTTTACCGTATAAGTGCTAGCTGTTTTATTCACTGTTTGTTGGGTAACAGGTTGGTTTGTTGATGCACTTGATCCACCTGATATAACTAATTGCTGACCAATGTAAATCATGTCACTCTTCAAGTTATTTTTTTTCTTGATATCAGTCACACTCACACCATAACGCAGACTAATACCATAAAGCGTGTCGCCACTTCTCACTGTATGAGTTTTACTTGATGTTGAAGTATTAGGTTTGTTTTGAGTTTGAGTCGTGTTACTTTGAGAACCACCAACTTTCAGCTGTTGTCCTACGTAAATCACATCACTCTTCAAGTTATTCCATTGTTTCAATTGAGCCACACTTACACCATATTTAGAACCAATACCTGATAATGTATCTCCACTTTTTACGGTGTGTTTACTTGTATTTGTACTAACTGGTGGTTTTGGTTGCTGTGGTTTTGGTGTTTGAGGAGTCGATGTGCCTCCCTTAACAGATAACTTTTGACCCACATAAATCGTATCGCTCTTCAAGTTATTCCATTGTTTAATTTGTGCCACACTTACACCATATTTAGTTGCAATACCGTATAAAGTATCACCACTTTTTACTGTATGGGTTTGACTTGTTGTGACTGGTGGTTTTGGTTGCGGTTTAGGCTTACTTGTATTATTAGATGAGCCTCCTTTAACCACTAACGTTTGACCCACATAAATCATGTCACTCTTCAAGTTATTCCATTGTTTAATTTGTGCCACACTTACACCGTATTTAGTTGCAATACCATATAAAGTATCGCCACTTTTTACTGTGTGCTTACTTGTATTAGTTGCAGGCTTGTCTGTATTTGGTTTACTTGGTTCTTTATCTGTTGTAACAGGTGGCTTAACTGCGTTACCTGATACTTTAAGCGTTTGTCCCACGTAAATCATATCACTCTTCAAGTTGTTCCATTGTTTCAACTGACTAACAGTAACACCATATTTTCTTGAAATACCTGAAAGTGTGTCCCCACTAACAACCTGATGTGTTTTAGCATTCCCTACATTTTGGTTGTTGTTTGAATTATTATTGTTGTTACTATTATTGTTATTTGAGTTGTTATTGTTTGAACCACCACTACCTGGTGTGTCGTATTGAGTCAGGTTGTGTGCCACAATTAAGTTATTCAACTTATTATTGTAGTTTGGATCTGTTGCATAACGGCCTGTTAACCAACGTGTCGCATCTTGGTAACTGTTTGTATTTGACTTCCAAGAACCAGCATAAAAGTAATTTCCTGGTGAAAAAGAAGTTGTTTTTAACACACGTGCGTTGTCTTCAAAAGACTCACGATAAGATGGGTATTTTCTAAATTGCGCATTGATAATAACGTTTTGTCCGTTAAAATGCTCCCATGTTTGCATCGTCACAGATTGACCATTGTAAGCTCCCTTAATCCCAAATAAATTATGGTTTGGTGGTGATGACAATGTACTTGAACCATAGCCACTTTCTAAAATAGCTTGAGCAATCATAACTGATGCGTATAAGTCATTTTTTCCTGCTACTTGTTGTGCGTGATAAGCTGTGTCTTCAATAAACTGAGCTTGTGGTGTTGCTGCTCTCAAAGTACGAGGACCCATCATAGGCGCAGGGGCACTTAGACTTCTTGGACTAGCCATCACTTTTTTAGGTGCTGCTACTTGTTTAACAAGCTCTTTAACGACTTCTTTTTTAGGTGTTGAGCTTTCTTTTGTTACTTCTTTAGACTCTGATGTACTAGTTGATTCTGTTTTTTCTTTAGTCGTAGACTCTGTTGTTTCAGTAGAACTTTCTTTTGATTCTTCCTTAGTTGAATCTGAACTTGATGTACTTTCAGTTGTCTCTTCTGTACTTGAGTCATTTGTTGTACTTGTTTCTGAGCTTTCTTCACTGTTAGTTGTTGTTTCTGATTCTTTTGACGTATCAGAAGATGAATCTTGAATAGTCTCTTCTGTTTCAGAAGGTTTTGTTTCTGAACTTTCTGTTGACTCTAACTCTTTATCACTTGAAGTTGTTTCTTCTGTTTCAGTGACTGTTTCTTCTGAAGTTGCTTGCTCTTCTTCAACAACGGTCTCTTCTGTCTCTACTTGGCGTTCTGCTGTCACTGTTTGAGACAACATACTTTCTCCAATAGAAACGGTCATAATTTGTTCTGTTAAATCGAATTTTTTTAATGAGGCTGGTAATTGTAATTTAGCTTGAGTAAACCCTTGTCCTGTAAAACTTAATTTAACTTGGTTAAGGGTTGTATCAATCGTGTAGTGTCCGACTACATTGCCTAATTCATCTTTGATATCTTTTTTTGTCTCATCCCAATGTAGCGTCACATTAGGTGATACTTGAATCACTGTGTCCAGATCTTCCATTCTTTGGGCATTTAAAATAAGAGCCATCTCAAATTGATTAGCTTCTTCTTTAATGTGATTTGAATTTAGGTCAAATTGTTTTAGTGTCATGCCTGGTGTTTGTTGTTTATCTGTAGAGATTGTTTTGTCTTCTGCGGCTTCATTAGCGCTTTCTGCATAAGCTTTCACAGTAATTCCTGGAACCAGTATAGAAGATGAAATCATCATCGTTGTTCCTATCAGAGAAACATTTTTAAGAACTGGTTGTTTCGTTAATAAATTGCTTGTTTCCTTCTTTTTCATTTATACTTCCACCCTTTGTTCAGTTTTAACTGATAACTCACTTATTTATGTTAATTTTTCGTATAGTCTACTTTTATTAAATCATCTTAAGATACAGAATTCAAGGGAGATAGGCTACTATTAATAATTTGTAATCTCTACGACACATTAAATTAAAATACGTCAGTTCTTTTATTATTTTATCTGCTCATACTTTAGCCCGATTTTGGTCTAAACCTCTTGTTATCAAGCATTATAGACGGTATATTAACATTAATAATACGGAAATAAGAAGGGATTCTATCATGAATAAAGAGCATTTTTTAATTGAATTAAAACTGCACTTGCGTCAACTTTCCCTAGTAGATCAACAAGCTATTTTGACAAAATACGATGATCTATTCACTGAAAAAATGGCACAAGGCTTAACTGAATATCAAATCACTAAAGAACTAGACTCACCAAAAGAAATTGCCGTGGCTATTTTAAATGAGTTCAACTTAGAATTAGTAGATGCCCCTAAAGAAAATAATGACTGGGTAGAAATGACTGAAAAAGGCAATCCTCATCCCTATTTTGAGGAAAAAAAGAGCTATCAAGAACCAAGCTCAGGCTTTATTCGTTTCTTTCAAGTCGCTGGCATTATTTGCCTCAACCTCTTCTTCATGTTTTGGCTAATTTTTAGCTGGGCAATTGGTTTATTCGTTGGATGGGTTGTTAGCTTATCCTTTATCTTCAGTCCTATTCTAGGCGCATTTAGTTTAATGAGCTTAACAACTTCTTACGGGTTCTTCCAATTGTTTATTTCCTTACTTCTTTGCGGGATTGGTTTAATCGGCTTACTCATCATGACACCATTTTCTAAGGTATCTCTAAAACTTTTAGGAGTTTACACTAAATGGAACATTCAAGTCTTGAGAGGAGAACGTGCCCTATGAAAAAACGAACTTGGTTCATTTTAATCCTTGCGATTGCTTTAATTGTCACAGGGGCAACGGGTAGTATTTTTTACTTTCAACGTCTAGAAGCTGAACGAGCAAAAAGCGATATTAACAAGAAATTTAAATACGATAATTCAGAAGAACTTGTTTTAAATGTTAAAAACCGAGCAACTCTTTACTTAAGTACTTCTGAGGACGATTATGTTCACATGAAAAAACAAGGACTAAGTTATGGCAGTACTAAAAATGACGAGACAACTTGGGATATTCAAAAATCAGGTAACCAAACAGTGGTGACCATTGATAACAAAAACATGCAACAACGCTTGCAGCCAACTGTCTTTAGTTTTGGCGATATCTATGATGATAGTATTTCTTTAAGCTTGCCTGAAAACTATAAAAAAATCACGATTAAAGGAAATAGTCTAGATATTAATTCTTACGATTTATCTCTTTCAAAACTTGATATTACAACAAAACACGGTAATATTAGTGCCGATAATTTAACAACTGAAGAACTCAACGTTGATACTACTCACGGAGATGTTTACTTTAACGGTGGTAAGGTTGAAAAAGGATTAAACATTAACGCCAATAGTGGAGATGTTACTTTAGAAGACACTTCCTTCTCTGATTTATCAGCTAATCTGAAGAATGGTGATATTTTAACTGCAAATACTAAAGGAAATATGAGTATTACAAACAACTCTGGTAATACTGATATCAACCACACAAAAGGAAAAGTCACAGTCGATAATAAAAGCAGCGATATTGTTTTTCACTCCAATCAAGTGAACTACGACGTGGATCTAGCAACGACTCACGGAAATATCCTGATTGAGATTGATGACACTTCTTATGAGCGAAATAAAGTCGATTTCCAAACAGGTTACGGCGCTATTTCAATATTTAATGAAAATTTATCATCTGAATCAACTTTCTCTAGAGATAAAGGAAAAAATAGCATCAAAGCCGTCTCTAAAAACGGTGATATTGTTGTGAATAAGCTAGATAAAGACGACACTGAGTACGGTGCGCATTAAAATCATGTTATAATACAATAGGCCCTTTATCAGGGCCTATTTATTTTTCAAATACGGAGGTTTTTTATGACTAAAAACAAATTTTCTTGCTATTTAATAGCAGGTATCAGCTTACTTCTATTTTCAATTATCGCAACATGTGTGGTTATTGATGAGAACTTATTAAAAAGTATTGATCAACCCATTATTCAACTTGTTCGCGGGACTTTAACTGATGGAAAAACTATTTTCTTTAAAACAATGACTAAATTTGGAGACACTTCAACAGTGGTTCTATTAACTGTTGGTCTAGCAGCTGTGCTTTACTTTGCTAAACAAAAAGTCAGTGCTATCTGGCTAGTTATCAACTCAGCTATTATTCAAGGAGCTGGTAACACAGCTCTAAAATTTATTTTCAACCGTCCAAGACCTGCTGGTGAGCATTTAGTAAGTGCTGGTGGCACTAGTTTTCCAAGTGGGCATTCTATGGGAAGTATGTTATTATATGGTACTTTGATTATACTGTTACCAAAATTTATTAAAAATAAACCACTTTGCTTAAGTCTTCAAATTTTACTTGGCCTTCTGATTTTATCTGTTGGCACTAGTCGAATTTATTTAGGGGTACACTACCCAACTGACGTGATTGGTGGTTTCTTAATGGGGATTGCTTGGCTAAGTTTCTCATTTCCTCATTTTAAAAAATACGATGAATTAGCACATTAAAAGGGGATCGTTGCTATGTTTACATTCAACAAAGGAGATAATAAGCGTTACTATACTTGGAATGACGCTTTAAGAGAACAATTTGATGAAAAGATTTTTAAAGTGCCCATTGATGGTGGCTTTGATTGTCCAAACCGTGACGGAACAGTCGCCCATGGCGGTTGTACGTTTTGTAGTGTATCAGGATCTGGTGACATGATTGTTGCCCCTAGTGATCCTCTACCGATTCAATTTCGCAAAGAAGTGGATCAAATGCATCAAAAATGGCCTTCTACAAATCAATACATCGTCTATTTCCAAAACTTTACTAATACCCATGCACCAATTGATGTTATTAAACACCGCTTTGAGCAAGTGATTAATGAAAAAGGTGTGGTTGGTTTATCCATTGGTACTAGACCTGATTGTTTGCCAGATGAAGTAGTTGAGTATTTAGCTGAGTTGAATGAACGCCTCTATCTGTGGGTGGAACTTGGTCTTCAAACCACTTATGAATCAACAAGTGCTTTAATTAATCGCGCTCATGATTACCAAACCTACCTTGATGGTGTTGCTAAATTAAGAAAACACAATATTAATGTGTGTACCCATCTTATTAATGGGCTACCTGGTGAGACTTACGAAATGATGATGGAAAATGTTAGACGCACGGTCACAGATTCGGACATACAAGGTATTAAACTTCATTTGCTTCACTTGATGACGAATACGCGTATGGAAAAAGATTACTTAGCTGGTCGCTTAGAGTTATTAACCCAAGAAGATTATACGAAGATTATTTGCGATCAATTGGAAATTATTCCTGCTAATATTATTATCCACCGATTGACTGGTGACGCTCCACGAGACACCATTATTGGACCTATGTGGAGTCTAAAAAAATGGGAAGTGCTTAATGGCTTTGATACAGAATTAGCTCGCCGTGGCACCTATCAAGGCATTTATGCTCATGACAAAAAAGGAGTGACTCTTAATGCTTAAAACTTCTTTACGCTATAGCCATGACTTACTTAAAGAAGTCATTCAAGAAGGCGATACTGTTGTTGATGCTACTATGGGTAACGGAAACGACACCTTGTTTCTTGCTCAACTAGTGGGGAAATCGGGTAAAGTATACGGGTTTGATGTTCAAGAGCAAGCTTTAGTATCTACCACCAATCGTTTGACAGAACACCACTGCACAGAGCAAGTTGTGTTGCTTTTACAAGGTCACGAAACCATCAAAGAGGTGATTCCTGAGACTACCTTAATCAGTGGAGCTGTCTTTAACTTAGGCTATTTACCTAAAAGTGACAAAACGATTGTGACTCATGAAGACACCACTATTCAAGCTATTGAAGCCTTATTGCTTCGTTTAAAAGAAACTGGGCGTATTATTTTGGTGATTTATGATGGTCATGAAGAAGGCAAACAAGAAAAAAGAGAAGTTCTTTCTTTTGTTGAGAACTTGCCTCAAGAGCAATTTAGTGTCATGAACTATCAATTTATCAATCAACGTAATAATCCACCTTCATTAATTTGCATCGAGAAAAAACCACTGTCAAAGAAATCATAAGATTTCTGGCAGTGTTTTTTTTCATCTCTACAGATGATTATAAATCATTTTCGCATCAGTCATATTAAACTGTTCTGTCGAGGGAGATCCTTTTGCTCCTGTAGTGATTAATAGAAAAATCTCACCTTTAATATCAGCTAGACTAATCAGACATTGGCCAGCTTTTTTCGTATAGCCTGTTTTACCTCCTAATAGCTGCCCATTAGCTAGACTTAAATCAGAAGATTCTTTCAGTAGCGTACTTTCTAAGTAGTAACCTTCTGGTGTAAAAGGAGTCCCTTCTGTTTGATAAGTTGTCGTTGTCACTAGTCCTCTAAATTCTTGATTTTTTAGAGCTACTTCCATAAATAACCCCAAATCTTTAAGCGTTGACACGTGACCACTCTCATCTAAACCTGTCGCATTTTTAAAAGTCGTTTGTTTCATGCCTGTTTGCTTAGCGAAAGCATTCATCTCTGAAACAAAAGTTTCTTCACTACCAGAAACATCATTTGCCGCTGCAATAGCTGCATCTCCTCCAGATGGTAAAACAATCCCGTAAGCTAAATCTTTGATACTTATCACATCTACACCTTTAAATCCAGATAGAGAAGCTCCTTCTCCTATCAACTCATCCACAATTCGTTGATCTAGTTGAATAGTTTTAGTTAAATCAGGTTCATTTTCTAATAGTAAATAAGCTGTAACTAATTTAGTTAGTGACGCAATACTAACTGGTTTTTGGGTATTTTTTTGAATCAATATCTCACCTCTGCTTAAGTTTTTCAAATACACACCTTGGCTATGTACTTTATCCAGAACACCTAATGTATCTGTCGTTTTAGTAGGCAGACTGATATTAAATGGCTTCTGTTTCGCCCAAACATAGTAGCCGCCAAAACTAACTAATACTAACAAAAGAATTACACTGATTAATTTTTTCATCTCCCTCACCTCACAATTAGCATATCAATTAAAAGTCATGAAATAAGTAAATTAATTCTTGTCTTTTTCTTAATTCTTGTCGAACAAAAAAGCGACTACTCTTTAGAATAGTCGCTTCTCTCTTAATCTTTTCTTCTTGTTTTTGAAGCAAACATCATCGTGAAACCAATTAATAATAGGCTTCCTAACATAACTATACCTGTTGACGATGTCATTTCTCCCGTTTTTGGTAAACCTTGGTTGTTTTGGTTACTAGAACCTTTTTTACTTGGTTCTTTTTTTCCAGGTTGTTTCTTATCAACTGAAGGTTTTGGCTCTGGCGTTACCTCACCAGGTTTCAATTTGTTTTCGACCATAACTTGAACCGTATTTTTAGTCGCTTCATCTTTTTTTACTTCGATCGTTTTTGGTGTTTCGTCTAGCACATAGCCTTCTGGTGCTTTCGTTTCTACTAATGTGTACTCTCCTAATGCTAGTTGAGACACTTTTGCTTTACCTTCTGCATCAGTTACTAATGTGTATTCTTTGCCATCTGCTTCTGATGTTAATTTGAATTCGGCTCCTGATAATACTTTCGTATTATCTTCAACGTCCACTTTTGTTACTTCTACACTTCCTAGAGGAGTACTTGGCTCTAATGGTGTCCATGGTGTTTCTTTTTCATTACTTACTGTGATTGATGACACGTTTTTAGTCGCTTCATCTTTTTTAACTTCAATGGTTTGTGGTGTTTCATCTAACACATAACCTTCTGGTGCTTTCGTTTCTACTAATGTGTACTCTCCTAATGCTAGTTGAGATACTTTTGCCTTACCTTCTGCATCAGTTACTAATGTGTATTCTTTGCCATCTGCTTTCGATGTTAATTTGAATTCGGCTCCTGATAATACTTTCGTGTTATCTTCAGCGTCCACTTTTGTTACTTCTACACTTCCTAGAGGAGTACTTGGCTCTAATGGTGTCCATGGTAAAACGGCTGTATTTGTAACAGTTAAATTCACTTCATTGTTTGTATCTTTGTTTTCTTTAATAGTAAGCTCTTTAATTTTACTATCTAATAAATAACCTGCTGCTGACTGAATTTCTTGTAAATCATATTTACCTAATGGTAGGTTAGTTACTTCTGCTATCCCTTTATCATTAGTAATCAAGCTATAGATTTTACCAGTTGTTTTTGATGTTAAGTTAAATTTAGTTCCTGGCAATACTTTTGATTGATTGTTAGCGTCCACTTTCATTACTCGGACACTACCTAAAGGAGTACTTGGCTCTAGTGGCGTCCATGGTGTTTCTTTTTCATTGCTTACTGTAAGTGTTGTAACGTTGCTTGTTGTTTCATCGTATTTAACTTCTACCGTTTGTGGTGTTTCATCTAATACGTAGCCTTTTGGCGCTTTTGTTTCTACTAATGTGTACGTTCCTACTGGTAAATCCGATGCTTTCGCTTTTCCGTCTACATCAGTTACTAGTGTGTATTCTTTAGCATCTTTTACTGATGTTAATTTAAATTCTGCTCCTGACAATACTTTCGTATTATCTTCAGCGTCCACTTTTGTTACTTCTACACTTCCCAAGATTGGTTTACTTGGCTCTAGTGGCGTCCATGGTGTTTCTTTTTCGTTACTTACTGTAAGTGCCGTAACGTTGCTTGTTGTTTCATCGTATTTAACTTCTACCGTTTGTGGTGTTTCATCTAATACGTAGCCTTTTGGCGCTTTTGTTTCTACTAATGTATACGTTCCTACTGGTAAATCTGATACTTTCGCTTTTCCATCTGCATCTGTTACCAATGTGTACTCTTTACCATCTTTTACTGATGTTAATTTAAATTCTGCTCCTGATAACACTTTTGTATTATCTTCAGCATCCACTTTTGTTACTTCCACACTTCCTAAAATTGGCTTACTTGGCTCTAGTGGTGTCCAAGGTAACACTTTTGTGTTTTCTACTGCAAGCTTAATTGTTTGGTCTTTTTCAATTTTCACATCTTTTGATTCTGTATTTAATAAGTAACCTGCTGGTGCTTTTGTTTCAACTAATGTGTAATCACCTGCTGGAATTTCTCCTGTTGTTACTTCACCTTGGTCATTTGTTACTAAATGATACGTTTGTCCATCAGTTGCTGATGTTAAAGTAAATTCTGCTCCAGATAATTTTACCTCTTTATCTTTAGCATCCACCTTTACAATAGTTAATTGACCTACTGGAATAATTGGGTCATTTGCAACAGTTATTTGTGTTGTATTTTTTGTTATTTCATCTTCTTTAATCTCAATAGGGTATTCTGTGTTATTTAAGACATATCCTGCTGGTGCTTCAATTTCTTTTAATGTGTAAGCGCCTAAAGGTAAGCCTTCAATAATCCCTTGTCCTGCTTCATTTGTTGTTACTTCATAAGTTGTGCCCGTTTCATTTGATGTTAAGACAAATTTAGCATTAGCTAAATGAGTATCTTCTTTATTTGTTTCTACTTTATTAATTTCTAAACGACCTAAAACAACTTCGCGTTCGTTAGTCACTTTTTCTTCAATTGTTGGTTTGTTAACATTGATATACACATCTTCTGTTAATATTTTATATCCTTTTGGTGCATCTGTTTCTTCTAAATAGTATTCACCAGGAGTTAATTGAGTGACTTCAATTTTACCTTCTGCATCAGAAACTAAATCTGCTTTCACAATTTTTCCTTTTTTATCTTTTAATACAAATTTAGCATCAGCTAAAGGTTTTCCTTCTGTATCTTGTTTAAGAATTGTTAAACGGCTTGTTTTACTACCTTCACCCCAAGCGTTACTATTAATATTCTCAATTTCTTTGTCTCTACTATCATGTTGTGGCGCTTGACCATGTACTTGGTAATCTACTTCTAAGTTATTCGTAAATGAAGCTACATCTGTATCAGTGATTTGTGTGTAATACACTATACGAAATGAATTATAAGTAGCTGCACTTTGAGGAATTACCACATTGATAGTTCCTTGTTCGACTGAATAATCAAAAGTTGCTCCGTACTGATTTTTTACTTCTTCTACACCCTCTACTCCACGAAATGTTTTACTAGAACCATTTGCACTAGCAACTTCAATATAAAATGTTTCTGGTAACAACGTATGACTTCCTGGACTGTCTTTGATTGTATCTGCCATCACAATATTTGACACCATAGGCTCTTTGTTACTATTTAAAGAGATATCCCACATCACTCGTGTTGGATCACTAACATATATAACTCCGTTTTTATCGCTAAAATTTCGTGTTCCAGTGCCTGTTCCCCCGTCAGAAACTTCTTTTGAGACAGAAATTGGAACGGAGATGTTTCCTCCATTAATATTAATATTTTCTGTAGATGTAACACTGTTTGTGTTATTTACTTGAACTTTAAACTCAATTCCTCCATGGACTGTCCCTTGGTCAAATTGATTAACTCCTTCGTTAAAAACTAATCGAACTCCAGAGCTGGTAATAACAGCTTGTCCGATATTAACTCCATTATAGATAATATCTTTAGTCGAAGCATAAGCTTGCATTGTGGCATTACCTATTTGAGGCCATGACAAATAAATCTCATCTCCGGCAGTAATTTTTTTCTGACTATCATCAAAAGTTGCTGTAACACTCAATCTACTTCCATCACTTGTGTCTTGATGGTCCACAGAAATATTCTGCCATAATAACGAGGAAACATCATTGCTTCCCTCAGCGTTAACTAACACTGATCCTGGCATAATTAACTGTGAACAAGCAATAATAAATACTGCAACTAAATTAAATACACGTTTCATAAACAAATTTCCCTTTCTATTTCGTCCTCACGACGATTCTTCTCGATGTGCACAAAATCGATTATAAAACCCAGTGTTTTTATTTAACCTTCATTTGTTACTCATCGATGCGCAAACGTCTCGAATAAAACGCTGCCAATGTTTATAAAACGGTATTTTATCACTATTTAAAAAATTTACAAAAAATGATAAATAGAGCTATAAATTAAAAAAACAAATGTTTCCGAATTATAAAGCGCTATTAATTTATTTTATTTCCCTCTTATTAGATTTTCATATATAATAAGACAGTGCAGATTCTCATTAGAATACAGAAAGGTATAAATAACAAACATATGGCTATAACAAGTAATCAAACACGCTTAATAAATAACAGAGAACATCGCCTTGTCCAATTCCTAGTCCAACTAAACAAACAGAACACTATGCCTATTACCGACTTGATGACTTATCTAAACTGCTCTAAATCAACTATTCTAAACGATATTGATTATTTCAATAATCATTTTTCAAAATCAATCACCTTATCCGTGAACAAAAAACAACATGTTATCCTGAATTGTGGAACAAGTGGTAATATCAACCAAGTCATTCGAGAAATCAGCCTCAGTAGTCCTGGGGTTCAATTAGTGAAAATATTGTTTGCTTACCCTAATCAAAGCATCTTTTTTTATGCTCAAAAACTATTTACAAGTCCTGCAACTTTGTATCGAACCATTAAGAAATTTACCCCCATTTTAAAAGAGGCTGGCTTAGTGATTCAAAACAAACAAAAGAAATACCGATTGATTAGTGATTCAGATATTGAGCTGTATATCTTTTTAACTAAAGGATTGGAAGAACTCTATGCCTTATCACTTCCCGAGTTCACTTCAGCAAAAGACTATGAAGCCTTTTATCAACTCTATCCATTTCACTTAGAAGAAGAGCAACATTTTCTGTTTCTATTAAAAGAAATGATGAGTTTTCATCCGGCCAATCGAAAAGCTAATCTATTTGATGATTTTTTTCATATTTACAAAGAAATACCAATGCCTAATAATCTAATCACTGTGATGACACGCTTTATCCAACAAACACAAATGTTTCTTGATATTGATTTCAATCAATTAGACGACATTGAACGTCTTTTTATTTTTGTAAAAAAAAGAGAAATTCTATTTTCAAATCACGAATCAATCTTTTTTAATCGTCATGAGACCTTTGTCAGTGAGCTTGCTGAACAACGCCCTTTTTTATTCAAACAATTAAAAACAGAACTTATGACTGCTATGAAAGAACTTCAGATGAGTTCTGATTATTCCTTTGACTATTTGTGTTACTTGATCTTGATTACATTTCCTTTAACACAACCTAAAGCAAATCAACGCAATATCTATCTCTATAGTGATTTGGGAAAACGACATGGAAACTTTTTAGCTCAAGCATTAGTCACTAAGTTCAACCTGGCTTTAACTAATATTACCTTAGTCACATTTGAGTTTTTTGATACCTATGTGTATAAAAAAGGCGATATGGTCATTTCTACTGTTCAACTATCAGAAGACACTCCTTGTATGTTGATAAATGACTTTCCTTTAGGTGGCAACTCCGATATAATCAATAACAATACTTAAAAGGAGGGTACTACCATGAGCTACTATTTATCATTACCTGTTACAGATGACATTGCACTTGTTCAACCAACTCTCAACATGTCAGAGGCCATTTTTTCCTTACTTGACAGTGATCGTCAACATCTAGGAACTTTCTTAGATTTTGTTGACCTAACCAATAAAGTTGAAGACGAGACAGCCTATTTAAAAATGAAATTAACAGGCGTGGCCAATGGGACTGACTACCTCTTTTTGATCCACTACAAAGGACAGTTAGCAGGTACTATTGACCTTCATTTCATTGATACGAAAAACCAAAAAGCTGAGATTGGTTACTGGATTCATTCTAGTTTTACTAACCTAGGTATCACCACCTTAGCAGTTCATAAGGTATGTGAGTTTGGTTTTAATCATCTTGATTTAAACAAACTAACGATTGTGGCGGATACAGAAAACCAACCTAGTAATAAAGTCGCTATCAAATCAGGTTTTACTTTAGTCTCGACTGAAAAAGAAGATGTGTTTATCCACGGAGCATTTAGAGATATGAATCGTTACTCTCTATTGAAAAGTAACTTTAAAGCAAAAAAATAAGACGACCTCTTTTGGTCGTCTTATTTTTTAAGCTAAAGGTGTTTCTTCTTTTTGTAAGTAATTAAGAATAAAAGCAATCACTAGTAAGACAATCCCTACTAAGTAGACTTGATGTAAGTTGTTATACAAAATATCACGTAGCTCACCAATTAAGTTAGTTGGTAGAGAGTCTACTGTATGAGGGTTGATTAGCTTATTCATCATGTCTTTTGTCACACCTAATTCTTTTTTAGCTTCTATACCTTGATTCATCGATGCATTTAAAACTAAACCAAAGACAGAAATCATCACCGTTTGACCAATGGTTCGTGATAAGGTGAAAAATGACGTTGCGACTCCCATATGATGTTCATCAACTGATGTTTGTGCTAAAACAGTTAGCATAGTCATGGTCATACCAAAACCAATTCCCAAAACAGCTGAGCAGATAAAGAACAGACCATAAGCTGTGTCTATTTTGGCTAATGCTAAGAATAAGGAACCAATCAGTATTGGGAACATACTAATAAAAATAGCTTTTTGGGCTGACCATTTTTGCATGGCTTTTCCACCTGCAAAAGAACCAAACATCCAAATCACTGACATTGGTGCTAAAACAATGCCACCTAAAGCTGCTGGTTTACCTAATATGCCTTGCATCCACATGGGAATATACACTTCGACTCCCATTAAAAAGCCACTGACTAGCGCTGCAATTAAATTAACTAACACATAAGTTCGATTACTAAATAATTCTAACGTAATAATCGGGTCTTTGGCGCGCTTTTCAATTTGAATAAAGACTACAAAGGATACTAGAAAGACCACAAAGGAAATAATCGTAACAGGTGTAAAGCCTTCGCTTAGTGTTTGGAAGCCGTATAGTAAAGACAACAGAACCACTACTAAACTCACACTTCCTAAGTAATCAATTGGTGCTTTATCCACTTCTCGTTTTTCTTCGTTTAAGTACAACCAAATCAATAACATTAAAACTAACCCGATTGGCACATTGATTAAAAAGATCCAATGCCAACTCAAAGCATCTACAATAAATCCACCGGCTAACGGTCCAATAATACTCGCAATTCCCCACGCGGCACTATTTAAACCTAAAATACTTGCCCTTTTTTCAACAGGATATAAATCCGCAATAATGATTAGAGACACCGGCACAATAGAACCTGCTCCAATCCCTTGAATGGCTCTAAACAATATCAGCTGAATCATGTTTTGACTCATACCCGACAAAGCTGATCCAATAATAAATATAATGATTCCAATCATAAAAATGGGCTTTCGTCCCACTTTATCTGCCAGTTTCCCATAGATTGGGGTCATCATGGCATTCGTTAATAAATAAATCGAGAAAACCCAGTTCATAATGGCAATGCCTTCTAAAGAACCCACAATAGTTGGCATGGCCGTTGAAACAATGGTCCCTTCCACAGCTGTCATAAACGTGGCAATGAACACACATATGGTAATAATCCTAACATTAGTTTCTTTCTTCTTCATTCTCCTCTTCTACCTCCTAAATAAAAAGGAACCCTCTGTTAAAGAATTATCTCTAACAAAGAGCCCTCGTTTGTTTACTTACTTAAACTTGCTCTTAAATCTTCCACTTTATCTAATTTTTCCCAAGTAAACGTTTCTTCTTCACGGCCAAAATGACCATAAGCTGCCGTTTTTTGATAAATAGGTCGTTTCAAATCAAGCATTTCAATAATGCCCACAGGTGATAAATTAAAATTATCTCTAATCGCTTCAATTAAAGCTGATTCAGCAACTGTTCCTGTTCCAAACGTTTCAACAGAAATAGAAACTGGTTGAGCCACACCAATGGCATAAGCTAATTGCACTTCACATTTACTAGCTAATCCTGCAGCTACAATGTTTTTAGCAATGTATCTAGCAGCATAACTAGCTGAACGGTCAACTTTTGTTGCGTCTTTTCCTGAGAATGCTCCACCACCGTGTCTTGCGTAACCACCGTAAGTGTCAACAATGATTTTGCGTCCTGTTAGACCTGAGTCTCCTTGAGGTCCACCGATCACAAAACGGCCAGTCGGGTTAATAAAGTACTTCGTCTCACCATCTAATAAGTTATTTGGAATAACTTCATTAATTACTAATGTTTTCACATCTTGAACGATTTGTTCTAAAGTCACTTCTTCATCATGCTGAGTACTAACAACAATCGTATCCACTCTTAGTGGTTGACCGGCTTCGTCATACTCAACGGTAACTTGAGATTTCGCGTCTGGACGTAAATACGTTAGCGTGTCATTTTTTCTAAGCTCTGCTAATTTGTGGGTAATGCGGTGACTTAAAGCAACAGGTAAAGGCATCAACTCAGGTGTTTCATTAATCGCAAAACCAAACATTAACCCTTGGTCCCCCGCACCTAGATCTTCTTTTTCCTCTTGGCTTTCTCTTTTTTCTAAAGAAGCATCAACCCCTTGAGCAATATCTGGTGATTGCTCATCGATGGCTACCATAACAGCACAGGTATCCCCATCAAAACCATATTTA
This sequence comes from Candidatus Vagococcus giribetii, assembly GCF_017316185.1. Taxonomy (GTDB): domain Bacteria; phylum Bacillota; class Bacilli; order Lactobacillales; family Vagococcaceae; genus Vagococcus; species Vagococcus giribetii. The sequence goes on from NZ_JAFLVX010000009.1 coordinate 96,556, forward strand.
GCACGTGTATAACCAATACCTTTAATCGTCTCACGTACTACTTTTTGAATATCCACATAAGCTGTTGTGGTGATTTCTCCAAATACAAGGACAAGTCCTGTTGTAACAGACGTCTCACAGGCCACTCTGGCTTCTGGATCTTTTGCTAGAATCGCGTCTAAAATCGCATCACTGATTTGGTCTGCTACCTTATCTGGATGTCCTTCTGAGACTGATTCTGATGTAAATAATTTTCTTTCTAACATTTCGGTATTCCCCCTAATTTTTCTCGGTTACAAGGAATCTTTACACATAGACGTAAATCCTATCGGGAATCTTGCAACATTGACAGTATAACAGATAAAAAATGTTTTACCTACTAAATATGTTGACCTTTTTTCCTTCTTATCCTAAAGTAAACTAATAAGACTAACAAAAGAGGTTAACACATTGAACACGAATAAAAATAGTTTATCCATCCTACCCTTTTTAATTTTTACTACTTTGACTCAGACACTGATTTCCTTGTTACCTGGTATGCTATTTTTAAGAAATAGCAGTCGTGGACCAGCCATTTTAACTTACATGGTATTGTATCTACTCATTAGTGATTTCTTCCATCTTATTGGAAAATCCACTTACAAAAAAGGCTCCTTCATTTCTTTACCTGTGTACGGGGTCAAATTAATTATCTCAACCATTTTAATTTTTCTAATTGCTCAGCAAACAGCTTATCAATTTGCTGTTATCTTAGTAGCTTACGAGTTATTCCAACTATTGATTTTCTCAAAACAATTTTTCTATATTGATTCGATTTTGTATTCCTTACTAAATGCATTCTTTAAAGGCATTGTTTTTAATCAATTGCTGACAATCAACTATCCTTTTGATTATCAATTTAGTTTAATCAAGCCTTTCATCTTTTCTTTTGTCTTGATTTTATTTATCACTATTTTGACACAAGGTATGTACTCCTTTTTAAAAAGACATGGTTGGTTCTTATTTCTAGCAGCTAGTTGCCTAGTCTTTCTGTATTACTTATTAATTTCACAATTTTTAGCCCATGAAACTGCTCTATGGAAGTTACTCATCTTTGTGCTTTGTAATCTAGGTGCTATTTATTCCTTCGTGAAATCAAAAAGTCCACGAACAAAAGAAGTGGTTCTCAACTTATTTGCACTCGTTAGTTTATTCATTTACTATTTTTAAGGAGGATATCTGATGAACCAGCTAAATGATAACAACAACCGTGATCCTAAAAAAGAGGCTATCTATCGAACTGTTTCCTTAGGATTAGGTATTCTAATCGCCTTATTTATTATGAAATACTTATAGAAAAATCAGTGAATCAACACAAATTCGTTATTTTTTGTGTTGATTTTTCTTTACCTTCACACTGTGTCAACCTTTATAATAGGAAAAAGGAGGGGTTCTATGAAAATCAGCCACTTCTCTAAATTGGCTAACACAAGTGTTAGGATGCTCCGTTATTATGAGCAAATTGGCCTTTTAGACGTTGAGCGTTCTAGCCAAAATAACAACTACCGCAATTATTCTGCGAAGGAATTAAAAAAAGTTGCTCAAATCAGAACACTACAAGAACTTGGTTTTTCTCTTAGTGCGATTAAAGATATTTTGTCTAAAGAAAATCCTAAAGAATTAGAGTGTTACTTTAAATTACAAAAAGCAACGTTAGAAGAACAGATTAAACAATTAGATTATCAATACGAACTTCTCACCACTGTGTCAGATGTTTTTGTTGAAGATAATCGCTTTTTAAACTACCACGTCGTATTAAAAACACTACCTAAAAGGCACGTCATGAGTTTGCGTCGTGTCATTTCCGACTATCAACAAGAAAGTCTTCTTTGGAGTGACTTCTATAAAGAGCGCTCTAAACAACAAGTCATTTTGACTTCTCCTCCATTAAAACAAGTAATCTATCATGACGATGCTTTTAAAGAACAACAAATTGACATAGAACTTCAGTGCCAAGTCACTGGAACTTACCAAGATACTGACAATATTATCTTTAAAACAGTACCTGAAACCCTTGTGGCCTCAACTACATTCCAAGGTGACTACGAGCAAATGCCTCTAGTCTTAGAAGCTTTAGGCATTTGGGTGGAAGTCAATCAATTAAGAATGATTGGGCCAATGATTAATATCTATCACCTCTCAAAAGCACAAGAACCACATCCTGATAACTGGATTACAGAATCGTGTTTAGTCGTTGCACGTAAATAGCACGTAGCAATCAGTTTACAGCAACAAGCTCATTAATGAGCAAACTCTTCTGGCTCGGTGGAATCAGAACTAGTTTGTTTAAAAATCTAGTTTTGTTGCAAAGTTTAAAAGTAAAAGTGTTTTTTCTGCTGTCCTCTTTTTAAATAGGTCTTCCCATCAACCCCTTGAGTTCATCACATACTGAAAAAACCAAAGAGATTTCTGTCTCTCTGGCTAACTTTATATAGAGTATGTACTGCTTAGCTCCCTTTAGGAGTTTCAAATAGAACTTATTTGAAAACTACCATGTATCGTACTTGGCTCCCTCGATTCTCCAATGTATTTTTTCAATAAATTCTCTCAATGTAATAAAATCACCTGCTATGAAATAATCAAGAATTTTTTGATGTTCAGAATTTGTTTTGTATAAAATTTCCTGTATTTGACTAGAATTGATATTGTAATTTTCATCAATAAAAAATCGATTATACTTTTCTAAGTTTTCAAAAATAAGATCATTTTGACACTTAGATTGATATACATTGTGAAATTCACGTTGCAGTTCATTGTATTTTGTATACAATTCGTTTTTTATGGCAGAGTTCATCGTTTCTATAAGAAATTGCATATGCTTGAAATCACTTTCAGTTAGGTGAGGACCTGCAAGAAAGGCGGATTTACCATCTAAGGTTCCAATCAATTCGTATATATCTTCTCTATTTTTTTCAGTTATCTCTTTTATTTTAAAACCTTTTCTAGGAGTATGTTCAAGAATGCCATCTGCTGCCAGCTGGAATAAGGCTTCTCTTACGGGAGTTCTGCTAATGTTTAGCTTTTCCGCGAAGTATTGTTCTGATAGTTTATCTTTTTTCTGTAACTCGCCATTACGTAACTGCTCAGTTAAAAAAAGATAGACTTTTTCTTTTTGACTAGAACTATTTATCATATAAAATCTTACCTTTCGTTTATTATCACTATCGCTTATTTATCATTATAAATCTTTTTCAAAAAAAACACAAAGAAGTTTGACATAACATTTTTAACATTGTATACTGTATACAATTAATAAGAAAGGATGATTCAAATGTTTAAAAATGTCATTGTTCGTGTCCCATCAAAAACTATCTCAGAAGGCTTAACCAGTGCAGATGAAGGAAAACCAATCTACGAAAAAGCATTAGTTCAACACGAAAATTATGTAAGCGCTTTAACTAAAACAGGTGTAAATGTTACTGTTCTTGGGCCTGAAGATGATTTCCCAGATTCTTGCTTTGTTGAAGACGTTGCCTTATGTACTAGTAAGTGTGCCATTATTACACGACCAGGAGCTCTTAGTCGACGTAAAGAAGCTGCTTTACCTGATATGCTAGAGGCTTTACAGAAATTCTATGACACTATTGAATACATTGAAGATCCTGGAACAATCGAAGCTGGTGACATTATGATGGTTGGCGATCACTTCTATATTGGTCTTTCTGCTCGTACGAATGAAGAAGGCGCCAAACAAATGATTGCCATCTTAGAAAAACATGGCTTATCCGGTCAAATGGTTGAAATGAAAGAAATGCTTCACTTAAAAACAGGGTTGGCTTATTTAGAAAACAACAATTTATTAGTTGCTGGTGAATTCAAAACAGCTCCTGAATTCAAAGACTTTAACAAGATTGAAGTGGAAATATCAGAAGCTTATGGTGCTAACTGTATCTGGATGAATGGATATGTAATCGTTCCTGAAGGCTATCCTAATGTGCAACAAAAAATTGAAGCACTCGGTTATAAAGTACTCGTTGTTGATACTTCTGAGTATCGTAAAATTGATGGTGGTTTAAGCTGCTTGTCCCTACGTTTCTAAAGACTTTACTGATAAAAAAGACGTCATTTATTTTTAATTAGGAAATAAATGACGTTTTTTAGAAAGGAGAATACCATGAGTAGTACATACCCACGTATTGTCGTTGACTTAAGTAAAATCAAACATAACGTTGAAACATTAATCCATAAAGCAAGTGAAAAGCAAGTCGATATAACTGGTGTCATCAAAGGCGCAAATGGCTTGCCTGAAATTATTGACACCTTTATTGAAGGTGGTATCAAAACCATTGGCTCTTCTCGATTAGAGCAACTTGAATTGACTAAACAACTGCATCCTGAAAGCCAAACCATGATGCTTCGAATCCCTATGTTATCTGAATTAGACCGTATGGTGAAGTGCTCTGATATTAGTTTAAACTCTGAGTGGGTCACACTTAATGAGCTCAACCATGTCTGTCAAAAACAAGGCATCACTCATAGTGTCATTTTAATGATGGACCTTGGCGATTTAAGAGAAGGGTTCTTCGATGAGGAAGAACTATTTAGTGCCGCACATTTAGTTGAAAAAGAATTAGCTCATTTGCATCTAAAAGGTATTGGTACAAACCTTGGTTGCTACGGCTCGATTCAACCTGATGAAGTCAACCTAGGTAGATTAGTTCAATTAGCTGAGCATATCGAACATGATATTGGCAGAACTTTAGAAATCATCTCTGGTGGTGCTTCGACTACTGTGCCACTGATTTTAAACGATACCTTGCCTGAACGAATTAATCATTTACGCGTAGGAGATAATATTTTCTTACGTGACATGGAAGCTTTCTTTGACTACACTTTCCCTGAAATGTATGGAGATGCTTTTACCATTGAAGCCGAAATTCTCGAAATCAAAGAAAAACCAAGTTATCCAATTGGCCACATTTCAGTTGATGCCTTTGGAAATGCTGCTGAATACACCAATATTGGAAACCGAATGCGAGCCTTAATCGGAATTGGTCGCCAAGATTTAGGTGATATGACTAAACTAATTCCCTATGATAAAAAAATTCAAGCAATCGGCGGCAGTAGCGATCACACCATAGTTGACGTCACTGATAGCGACAAGACGTATCAAGTGGGGGATATTTTATCCTTTAATATTGAGTACGAACTGTTACTCTATGCAACAAATTCCCAGTATGTTGGTAAAAAATTTATTAAAAGCGAGTTGAGTTAACCATGAAAAAAGATAATTCTGTTGGCTTAACGGGGTTGATCGCCCTCACTGTTAGTTCTGTTGTTGGTGGCGGTATATTTAACCTCATGTCTGACATGGCAAAAGTTGCCTCTGTCGGTCCCGTAACAATTGCCTTAATTATTTCAGGGATTGGTATGGGAATTTTTGTGATGTGTCTGCAAAACTTAAACGAAAAACTGCCTCACTTAGATGCAGGGATTTACAGTTATGCAGAAGAAGGATTTGGTAGTTTTGTTGGCTTTTTATGTGCCCTTGGTTATTGGTTATCTATCTTCTTAGGAAATGTTGCCCTTGGCTCTCTAGCATTTAGTGCACTTAGTTATTTCTTCCCGGTTTTTGAGAATGGTCAAAACATCTACTCTGTTATCGGCGCTTCTGTCTTACTTTGGGCCATGCACTTTTTAATTCTAAGAGGGTCTAATTTTGCTTCTAAAATTAATGGCTTCATTACGATTGCGAAGCTCATTCCTCTTGGTATTTTTATTATTTGTTTAATGGTTGGCTTCAAATATGATCTTTTTACTCAAGACGTTTGGGGTACCATCACAGGTAATTTCAATTGGAGTGAAGTCATGATTCAAGTTAAGAAATCCATGACTTATGCCGTTTGGGTTTTCGTTGGGGTTGAAGGAGCCATTGTTTATTCTGCTAGGGCTAAAAATAAAAAAATAGTTGGTAAAGCGACAATTCTTAGTTTCACCATTATCACTTCGATTTATCTACTATCAACAGTGTTGTCATTTGCCGTACTTTCTCAATCTGAATTAGCTGTTTTATCTAAGCCAGCTATGGCTCAAGTCCTTGAAAGTGTCGTTGGTAGATGGGGGGCTATTTTAATCAACGGAGGTGTGGTTATTTCTGCCACGGGTGCTTGGTTTGCTTGTACCATGTTTGCTGGAGAAATTCTCTTCCAGGGTGCTAAAGACCATATCTTCCCTAAGTTTTTAAGCAAAGAAAACAAAAATGGAGCACCTGTGTCAGGTCTGCTTATTAGTAATATCTTAGTTCAATTTTTCTTCCTGTCATTACTGATTAATAGCAGTGCTTACAATTTTATGGCTTTGCTAGCCTCTAGTACCATGCTGATCCCTTACTTTTTCGTTTCCTTAAGTCAACTACGGCTTTCCTGGAAATGGGAAAATAAGAAAATAACTCGAAATGTAATTTTAGGAGCCATCAGTTCGATTTATATGGGGTATTGCCTGTATGCTTCTGGATTTGAGTACCTCTTTGTCACAAGTCTACTATTTGCACCTGGTCTCCTATTATTTATCAAAGCTAGAAAAGAAGGAGATAAGTTACTCTTTACTAAAGTAGAAAAAGTATTCGCCATTTTATTAACTGTCTCTGCTTTAGCTGCAGTGGTATTAATCATTTTAGGAAACATCGATATTTCTTCCATGTAGTAACTACACGGCTGAAGAAAGATGGTCAACACAGACAACTCCTCTCGTTTGTGTTGATTTTTTACGCCCAAGCTTATCTTCCTGTATAATAAGAAAAAGAGGTTTTTTAAACAATTAAGAGGAGGAAGACACATGGTACGTCCCACAACAAAAGAGGAATTACTCACTCAAGGACAACTTAATTATGAAAAGTTACTAACACTAATCGATAGTTTATCCCCTGAAGAACAAGTAGGTACCTTCCCCTTTGACTCACGTGATCGACAAATTAGAGATTCTCTTTGTCATCTCTATGAATGGCATCAACTTTTTATTAAGTGGGTGAAGGCTAACACTTCTGGTGAAGCAACTCCTTTCTTACCTGAACCTTACAATTGGAAAACCTATCCAAACATGAATATCGGTTTTTTCAATGCTCATCAAACAACAGATTTAGCCTCAGCAAAAGACTTACTTCAAAAAAGTCACGAGGAAACATTAGCTATCATCAGAGATTTTTCAGATGAAGAGCTCTTCACTAAAAAATACTACAATTGGACTGGCTCAACTAGCTTAGGAAGCTACGCTGTTTCTGCCACTTCTTCACATTATGATTGGGCACTTAAACTCATTCGTAAATATAAAAAAAGTTTACCTAAAACGACTACTTAGCTAGTCGTTTTTTGACAAAAAAACAGCAGACTTATTGTTAGTCTGCTGTTTCTTTTTATTCTTATCACGTTAATCTATTTCGTTTTTTCTTCTATGGTAACCAATCATACCTAGAAGTGACATCAGTGATAACCCTGTTAGCGTCGCTAGCCACTGAGCATCTTCTACCTCACCTGTTTTTGGTAAATAAGAACCTGATTTGTTATTAGATGGAACAGTTGGTTTACTTGGTTCTTTCGGTTCTTTCGGTTCTTTCGGTTCTTTCGGTTCTTTCGGTTCTTTCGGATCAATTGGTTTATCCGGATTGACTGTATTAATAATATCGTAACCTTCTACTTTACTATCATATTTAGCCACATCGCGTTCCACGATTTCGTAATGATACATATTGCCATAGTCATCGTGTTTTGGTAACTCCGTAAAGAAGTATTCCCAACTATCCTCTGCAGTGATTTCTATTGTATCAAAAGGAACTTGCTCCTTCTTAGCAAATGGTGTTGGCAGATATTCTAAAGTTTGGTATAGATCAACAGTAATTTTTACTGGACGTAAGCCAAGTTTATCCTCTTTATCTTGCCAAATCTTCTTACCAGAAATCTCAGTCAACTCAGCATCTTTCGTATGATTAGTAATCACCACATTATTTCCTGCTGCAACAACATTTGGATCATACTTATCAACAATGTCTTCCACAATTGTGTACACATATTCCTGATTGTTTTCGTCAAATTTTGGTAAGTAATCAAAACGCGTTTCCCAATTACCTTTTGCGTCTGGTACAATATCACGTTCAATAAATGGCTCTTTACTTTGAATAGCTTTTGATGGACTTTCTTGATAGACTTTCACTTTTATTGACTCAGGACGTGTGCTATGTTTATTATCCCCATCATCCCAGACTTTTCTGACATGACGTTTAACTACTTCACGGTCAATATAAGTATTCGTAATATCATAACCAGCTACACTACTCTCATAATACATTGGTATTTGTTTTTCTTTTACCGAATACGTGTATTCATTTAACTGATCATCGTATTTTGGTAAATCTTTAAAGCTATAATGCCAATCACCTGTCTCATCAGCCATAACCTCTACGCTATCAATTGGTGAGTTACCACCATTTTGATACAAGTCAACGTGAATTGATTTTGGTCTAAGACTAGCTAAATTGTCTTTATCCTTCCAGATTTTTCGACCTTTAACTTCAGTTGTAGTTGAATTGTCGTAGGTATTAGTAATATCATAGCCCTCCACTTTTGAAGTGTAATTTGCTACTTGATGCTCTTTCACTGTATAGAGATATTCATCTAACTGCTTATCATATTTTGGTAAGTCTTTAAATTCATAGGTCCAATTAGTGTCTGCTGTAACTTTACTCATTCGGTACGGTGCTTGGTCTTCTGCTACTTCTGGGTGATCTTTAGTTGTTTGATACAACTCAACAAAAATTTCTTTTGGTCGATCACCTAACTTATCATCTTGATCCACCCAGCTTTTCGTTCCTTTAACAGCCACGACTTCACTACTGTGGTACGTGTTCACAAGATTAGTACCATCTACTGAGGTGATGTAATTTGGCACATTGATTTCTTTCACACTGTAGACATATTCATTGGCTTGACCATCATATTTTGGTAAGTCTTTGAATTCGTAAGTCCAATCTGTTTTAGCACTAACTTTAGTTGTGACTACTTGATTGTCTTCAATCACTGGTACGCCATCACGTAGTAAGACAACAGTTACCTCATTTGGACGACCACCTAACTTATCGTTTTGGTCATCCCATGTCTTGGTTCCTTTAATCGATGTTTTATCATCTAATTTAGTCAAGTAGTTAACAAAGTATGGCGCGCCTTGAATTTCTTCGTATCCGTCTACTTTCTCTTCCTCAACACGATATGTTATCTTATCACCTTTAGCGTCATAAACGGGTAAGCTCGTAAATTCGTAAGTCCAACCAGTTGCTTCAGTCATTGTCGCTGTCTTAGCTACTTCGTCATTGGCCAATAATGTCACAACTAACGCATCAGGACGATCACCTAACTTGTTATTAACATCTTGCCATTCCTTGCTTCCTGTTAATTCAGTCGTTTCTGTATGGTTGTAGAAGTTAGTTAAGTTAAGCTTAACTTCCTCATCTTCTTTCGTATCTCCAACAACCTCTACTTTAGTATGATAATTTTCAATCGCTAATGTGGCTTCTCCGTTCTCATCTAGGGCCTCTTCTCTTACTGTGTAGTGATAAGGATTGCCATCTGGACGATACACTGGATAACCTTCACCTTTATTTGTAAAGGCATATTGCCAAGCATCTGCCTCGCTTGTGATAGCTGTATCAACAACTAAACGACCATCTCTAACTAAACTAATTTTCAGTGCTGTTGGACGATTTTCTAAAACATTTTGGTCAAATTTCCATGTCTTAGTTCCCGAGAACATCACTTTTTGATGATTCGTATAGTGGTTAATAATGTAATCATTATCCACAATTTCAGGAGTATACTCTGCGTTTATAACACCTAATGGCTTAATCAAATTAGTCATCATCACTTCTTGAACGGTGTACTCAATTAAAGTTCCTTCTGTCGTGTACTTATCTAAGTTCGTAAAATGATACGCCCAATCCTCATCTGGTTTAAGTGGGTCCACTGAAATCACTTGTGATTCTTGGTAAACACCATCGGCAAATAACTGAATAGTGACTGAGCTAGGGCGTGTGTTGAATTTATTTTCATAATCATCCCAGACTTTTGTCCCTTCAATTTCCGTCGTCTCATCTTCTGTGAAGGTATTGGTCATTTGAACGGTGTAATTATTACTAGCTTGGATCAATTCACGTTTATTTTCATAACCATTAGGCACGTCTTCCACAACATCGTATTGATACAGAACACCTGATTCATCGTATTTTGGTAAGTTCTCAAAAGCATGTTGCCACTCATTTGAGCTATTTAACACTTTTGTATCAATGCTTCTGCCATCTTGTTTTAGATAAACAGTGATGTTTTCTGGACGAGCGTCTAATTGATTTTTACTATGATCCCATGTTTTCTTCACTTTCACTTGTAGTTTTTCCTCATTGCGATAAGTGTTTGTGATATTGGTACTATTTTTCTTTTGCGTTGTCTTGTAGTGATCCACATGAACTTCTTCTACTGTGTAAACATATTGAGTCCCATCATCACGATTTTTTGGTAAGCCATCAAAGGCATAACTCCATGTGTTACCGTCAACACCATTGCTCTCATTAATAGTTGTAGTGACTTCTTTACCATTCTCATCAAGCATTGGTTTGCCATCTTGTAGTAACTTAATGGTGATGTCTTCTGGACGTGAACTATGAGCGTTACCATAGTCATCCCAAATCTTCAAACCACTAATAGCTGTCTCTTGGTACTTAGCTTTTTTATTGGTAATCACAATCTGTTTCTCAATTGTTCCTGTTTCAGGATTTACCTGATACGTTGTGAGATAACCACTGATTCCTTCTTCCACAACCATATAGTCGATTTCTTCACCATTGTTATCGTATTTTGGTAACTCATCAAAAGTATGTGACCACTTATTCTTGTCATTTAACATTTTTGATTGATCAACGACACCATCATCATCTAGATCATAATCACCATTCATCAACAATTGCACTTGAATCTCTTTTGGACGTTCTTTATCTTTATTGTCTGTATCATCCCAGACTTTAAGAACAGAGATTTTCGTTGTTTCTTTGTTGGTGTATGTATTGGTAATATTGTTGCCCTCAATAGTTGTCTCATATTCAGGTACTTTATCTTCTTCAATGGAATACTTGATTTCAAGACCTGCTTCATCGTATTTGAATAAGTCATTGAACTCATATTTCCATTCATCACCTGTTACTTCTTGACTAGCAACTTGTTCTTTCACTACCTTACCTTCTGCGTCTTTAACCTCTTTCATTAAGTTCACAGTAATACTTTCAGGACGTAGTTTAAATTTATCGTTGTAATCAACCCATGTCTTCTCACCTGAAACAGAAATTTTAACTGGTTTAGTAAAAGTATTTGTCACATTCATCCCATCTGTTACTGATTCATAACCATTTGGTACACCAATCTCTTCTGCTGTATAAAGATATTCCTTACCTGTTTCATCAAATTTCGGTAATTCTTTGAATTCATAGCGCCAATCAGTGTCTTCAGTTGCAACTGCTTGAACTAACTTACCATCAATTGACATTGGGTTACCATTTTGTAATAACTGAATCGTCACAGATGTTGGACGTTCTTCTAAAGCATTCGTACCGTGATGCCATGTTTTTTCTCCAGCAACACTAATTGTATCTGTATTTTGGAATTCATTATTAATATCATGTCCTGAGTAAGTTGGTTTATAACCGGACTGCTCATCAGTAGCAATGATATCTTCGCTCAATTCCTCTTTAACCGTATAGACATATTTCGTTAATGTCTTTGGATTATACTCTGGTAAACCAGTAAACGCATATGTCCAATCTGGTGCAGTGACTAGTTCTTGCTTGAACTCATTACCATCTTGTAACAAGTGCACCTTAATTGATTCTGGTCGTTTGTTAAAACCGTTGTCACTATCAGCCCATGTTTTTTCTCCGTCAACTTCTACTTCTGTCCTTGGATTTGCCTTATTGGTAATAGTAAAGCCATTTGACCCATCTTCTGTAATCGTTGTGTCGTAATAAAGGACTGCATCTTCTTTCACAGTATAGATATATTTCACCATTGTTTCAGGATTGAATTCATCTAATTCTGTAAAAGTATAGTTCCAATTAGCACTTGCCTTATCTCCTGTAAGAACTTCTTCTTTGAATGCAACGCCATCTCTAAAGAGAGTCAATGTAATCGATTCTGGTCTTAAGTTATTATTTGGCTCATCCCACTTCTTAATGACAGGAATAGAGATTTTACGTTGTTGCTGGGTATTAACAATATCCCTATCCGTTGTAGTTGGTTGGTAAACTGTTTCGTTTTTACCAGTGATTTGTGTATTGACCTGACCGTCATCTCCTATCTCAACAACACGGTATTGGTAATAATTCCCCGCATCATCAACAATGTCCTGACCAACAAAGTTATACTCCCAATTGCCATCTTTATCAGGTGTTACTTCAGTCACTTTATCAACATTTTGCCACTTCGTACTTGTCGTTAGTTCTTTATCAGTTGTTCGTTGAAGTTGGATCTTGATTGACTCTGGACGATTGGCTTCATCAACATCTACCCATGATTTTCTACCAGTGATATCCATTGTTGTTGCTCCGTCAAAGCTATTGTGAATCACAAATTCATTTTTAGTTGGTTGCTCAATCGTTGTTGTGTAATCATCGACTTCTTTTTCTTTCACCGTATAGATGTACTCATTTAGTTCTTGGTCGTATTTTGGTAACTCTTTATATGTGTATGACCAATTCCCCTCTTTGTCTGGCTTAATTTCTTTTGTTCCCTCTGACATTAAGGAATCATTTTGATACAACTCAATGATGATCGACTCTGGACGCGTGTTTAAATGATTATTTAAATCACCATGCCAATTTTTAACCACGGATACCTCTACTTTTTGGTCATTAATATAGGTATTCGTTAGGTTCACCACAGATTCTTTCTCATCATACTCTGTGGTATATCCAGGGACTTTTGTCTCTGTTACCGTATACGTATAAGCATCTAGTTTCTCATCGTATTTTGGTAAATCTTTAAATTCATAGGTCCAGTTACCTTTTTTATCTGGTTTGACTGTTTGAGTTTGATAAGGTTCTTTTCCACCATTTTGATATAGATTGACTTCAATGCTCGTTGGACGTGTTTTGATTTTATTATCAAAATCACCTTTCCATGTCTTCTCACCGGTTACAGTTGTCTTGTCTATATTTTGGTACGTATTAGTAATTCTATGACCACCATCAGATGATGTTGTTTCATAGTTAGGGACTGCTTTTTCTTTAGCAATATAAGAATAAGCATCTAGCTTCTCATCGTATTTTGGTAAGTTATCAAATTCATAGGTCCAATTACCATCTTTATCTGGTTTAACTTCTTGACTGGCAAAGACTTCTTGACCTTCTGTTATGTCAGTTTGACCTTTGACTAGTTGGTAGAGATTAATCGTAATGCTTTCAGGACGAGTCTCTAATTTATTGCCCTTATCGACCCAAATCTTTTTACCTCTAAAATCTGTTACTTCATCATTCTTATACGTATTTGTGATCGTATAATCAGGCGCATTCTCAACAGATGAATCATAATGAGGCACATCTTCTTCTTTAATCACATAAGTATATTCTTTTAATTCCTCATTATATTTTGGTAAATTCTCAAATGTATAAACCCAATTTTGATCTTTACCAGGTGTCACTGATTGGGTCTTGAAAGGTTGTTGATCCTTCTCAATTTCTTTTTGACCTGGATTCAATTGATACAACTCAACTGTAATAGCCTTAGGGCGCGAGTTAACTTTATTTGATTGATCACCTTTCCAGATTTTCTGACCTGAAACAGACGTCTTATCATTGTTGATATATGTGTTTATAATAGTTGTTCCATCTACTGTTGATTCATAATTAGATACTGGCACTTCTTCAACAGTATAGATGTACTCATTTCCTTTACTATCATATTTAGCTAAGTCTTTAAATTCGTACGTCCAATCATCACCCTTGATTTCCTGCTTAACTACTTCACCTGTCACCACATCAATCATTGGTATGCCGTTACGATAAAGTTCAATCGTCACACTATCAGGTCGTTTGTTTAGACTATTATCTTGATCTTTCCAAATTTTCTGACCTGAAATAGCTGTTTTTTCATCCAGTTGTTTCAATCTATTGAAGAAGTTTGGTGCTCCTTGAATCTGCTCATACCCAGTAGTTGTTTCTTCCTCAATGCGATAAGTAATTTTTTCGCCTTCTTTGTCATAGACTGGCAATTCGCTAAACTCATATTTCCACTCATTAGCTTCATTCAGTGTTTCTGTTTTAACAACTTTCTCATTTGCGTATAGAGTTACTTTTAATTCTGTTGGTCGCTGACCAAATTTGTCATCTGCATCTTCCCATGTCTTACTTCCAGAGAACTGTGTTTTTTCCGTGTGTTCATACGTATTTGTCACATTGATTTCAACGTTATTATCTTTAGATATATCGCCAATTACTTCCATACTTGGTCGGTAGTTTTCAATTCCTAAAATAACATTGCCTTCTTGATCAATAGCTTCTTCTCTCAACGTATAAACAAACAAGCTACCATCTGGTCGGTAAACAGAATATCCTGCCCCCTTATTAGTAAACTCATACTCCCATTTACTCTCTTTGTTAGTCGTTGTCATATCAACGACATAGCGACCATCTCTGACTAACATCATGTTCAGAGCTTCTGGGCGTTTGTCTAATACATTTTGGTCATACTTCCATGTTTTCTTACCTGAGAAGTTAACTGTTTTGTTATTACGATACGTGTTTACAATGGATTCATTTCCAATGATTTCTGCCGTATACTCTACTTGTTGACCTGGTAATACTTCTTTAGGATCAACAAAAATTACTTCTTTAACGGTATACTCAATTTCTTTACCGTCTTTATCAAACTTATCTAAGTTATCAAAGTTATATGTCCAAGGAGCATCAGGATTCAATACATCTCCATGAATGTTTTCTTGTTTTAAGAATTTTTCATTAGCGAATAATTGAATCGTCACAGCACTTGGTCGAGTATTATGATCATTGTCATAGTCATCCCAAATTTTTTCCCCGTTAATTGAGGTTAATTCTTTTTCCACAAAGGTGTTAGTTAATGTCACTGTGTAGTTGTTTTTACCATCTGATTCAAGCTTACGCTCGTTGTCATACCCTTCAGGTACTTTTTCGATCACATCATAACGATATTCAACACCAACACCGTCATAGACTTCTAATTTTTCAAAAGTATGTTGGTAGTCGTTAGCTTCATTCAAGATAGCTTCTTCTAAGACTGTCTCATCTCTTAGTAATTGAACCACAATGTTTTTTGGACGTTTAGTTGCATCATTATGATCGTGATTCCACTCTTTTTTCACCGTCACATTAGCTTGAGCTGAACGATGGTATTTATTAGTAATGTTGGTTCCTTCTACTTTTGACTCATAAACAGAATCCTTTGGTAAATGTTCAACAACAGTGTATGTATATTTCTCACCCTTTTCGTCATTTAAGAGTAAGTCTTGGAAAGAATATTCCCAATTATCTTTAGCACTAGTCGTTGTGGTTGTTTTAGTTTTACCAGCTTCTTCTGAGAATGATTGACCATTTCGTAAGGCTTCAATCTCCACTGTTTCTGGACGAAGTTTAGCCACGTCATTATGGTCATCCCAAATTTTGATACCACTAATAATAGTCATATCTGGTTTAGGCTCTGTATTACTAATCACAACTGTTGTGTCTCCTGTTGTCTTATCAATAGCTAACTCATAGTCCGTTTCATAATCAGTTATACCTTCTTCAATAACTGTGTACTCATACTTATCACCATTGTTGTCATATCTTGGTAAGTCAGTAAATGTATGTTGCCAGTTATTTTTTTGATTTAGCTCCACTACTTTTTTCCCTGAATATTCAAAATCAGTTTTACCATTTTGCAATAAAGTGACTTTGATTTTACCCACTGGTGCTTCTGATAATTCATTGTGTTTGTAATCAAACCACTTCTTCATCACATCAACTTTCACTTTATCTGTATTGACGTATGTATTATAGATATTGTTACCATTGATGGTTGTTTCATATTGGTTGAGAGCAGTTGATTCTACCTCTTTAACAGAATACTCTATTACTTTTCCATCAGTATCGAATTTATCTAAACTAGTAAATGAATACTTCCAATGACCTCTAAGATCTTTAGTTACTTTTTGTGTTTGACCAGTAGAAACAACTTGATTTGTTTTATTGTCTTTCTTCATTAGTTCGACTTTAATGCTTGACGGACGTGTTTTAAACTTGTTGTCATAGTCATCCCAAATCTTCTCACCTGAGATAGCCGTTTTAACTGGTTTATTAAAGGTATTATGTATATCTGTTCCTGTAACCACTGTTTTGTAATCTCCAGAGACGTCTTTGCCATTAACAGTTATGCCAATCTCTTTGACTGTATACTGATACTCATGAGAAAAATCATCAAATTGGGGTAAATCTTTAAACTCGTAAGTCCAATTTTCTTTTGCTGTTACTGTTTGTGTCTTACCAGTCATTGGTGATCCGTCTTGTAATAACTGGACTGTCACTGCATCCGGACGCTTACTTGCCTCATTAGTACCATGATCCCATGTTTTAGTTCCTGACACATCGACTTTAGCAGTATTTTGGAAGACATTTCTAATATCATAACCACTGTACTCAGGGACATAGCCAGGTTGACTATCTGAGCCAACCAAGTCTTTTGGTAGTTCTTCTTCCACTGTATAAACGTAGTCTTCTTTTGTCTCTTTATTAATTTTGGATAGATCCGTAAAACTGTACTTCCAATCAGTAGACTCATCTACTACTGTATAAATAGCTTCATTATTAGCGTCGTTTACTCTTTGACCATCACGTAGCAAATAAATTTTGACTGATGATGGACGTTTCTTAAAGGAGTTATTATTATCTATCCACTCTTTTTCACCTGAAATATTAATTTTAGGGTCATATGTGTTTTTAATATCCATACCATTTACTTCTGATGTATAGCCAGGAGGAACACTTCCCTCTATTACTGTGTAATTATATGTGTGACCTTTGCCATCATCTTTTGGTAAATCATTAAAGGTATACTCCCAATTCTTGTTAGCATTAGTCGTTGTTTTTTTTATTTCAGTGTTATCTTGTAATAACTTAACTTCAATTGAACCAGGACGATTAGCTGCTATGTCTCCTGACCAAGTTTTTTCACCCGACTTAGAGATTAATTCTGGCCCTTTTAACTTATTAGTAATATCATACTTCCCAGGTCCTCCGCTTTGCTCATACCCTGTTGGTACATTAACTTCTTTTACACTATAAGTATTTTTATCACCCATCTCATCATACTCTGGTAAATCTTTAAACTCATATTCCCAATAGGGTGCTCTTGCCTTTGTTGAATCAATTTCATAACCATTACAGTACAAGTCAATTGTTACTTCTCTTGGTCGTTTACTATCATCGTTATCTTCCCAATGTTTTTCTCCTGCAATATTAATCTTTGTTTTTGGTATATCTTTATAAGTATTTGTTACAGTTAATGTTTTTCCATCTATTGAATAGGACGGTGTGTAACCAGTAGGTTTATAAAATTCATTAACACTATATTCATACTCTTCACCATTCTCATCATACTTATCTAAATCAGTAAAAACATGTTGCCACTGATTATACTCATTTAAATTGGCTACATCTATATACCCTCCGTTTCTATAAAGATCGACAGATACGCTTGGACGATATCTATCGGACCCTTTGATTGCTTCATCATTCGCCCATTCTTTTTTGACAACAATCGTTACTTTGTCAGATGAATCAAAAGTGTTCACAATATCATAACCACTAATCATTGTCTCATAACCAGGAACTTTAACTTCTTTTACTGTATAAATAATATCATTACCATCAGAGTCTTTAGCATCTAAATCGGCAAACTCATATTTCCAATTTTTGGAAGCATTAGTTGTCGTTGATTTAATCTCTTTTCCATTCGCTAATAAGTTAACTGTAATAGATGAAGGACGATACTCTTTATCATCTTCATCACCCACCCATCTCTTTTCACCTGAAACAGTGACTTTACTATAAGTATTAATAATATTCATTCCATTAATTTCAGATGTATAGCCTTCTGGTATATTTTTTTCTTTTACTGTGTACTCATAAGTATGGCCTTCACCATCATTTTTTGGTAAGTTATCAAAACGATATTCCCAATCATCCGCTTTTGCTGTCGTTGTTTTAAACAGTTTGCCATCTTGCAATAACTGGATATCAATTGAACTTGGACGGTTACTTTCTTTGTCCCCTCTCCAAGTTTTTTTACCTGATTTTGAAATTAATTCCGGTCCTTTATATGTATTGGTAATGGTTGACGTACCTCTAGATTCTTCGTTCTTACCTACATAATCTATTGGAACCTTTACTTCATTAGCAAAATAACGATATTCATCTGATGTTCCTTTTTTATTTTTAGGTAAATTTTTATAAGTATATGACCAGTCGTTTTCTTTGTTAAGTTTCACTGTATCTAGATACGCTTCTTCATCTTCAGCACCTATATAACGATAAAGTTGAACTTCTATTTCAGTTGGACGATTAATTTCTTTATCACCCACCCAATGTTTCACTACTTTATGGTTTACAACCTCTTCTTTAGGTGGTGTGTAAGTGTTGGTAATATCCATACCATTAGCCTCAGAATCATAACCATTTGGTACACTGATTTCTTTCACTGTATAAGTGTAGTCATTTCCTGCCCCATCATCTTTTGGTAAATCTTTAAATGTGTATGACCAATCATTAGCTGATGTCACTGTTTGAGTTTTATAGTTATTACCATTTCTTAATAACTGGACTTCAATTGAACCAGGGCGATCAGTTACTTTGTCTCCTGACCAAGTTTTTTTACCCGACTTAGAAATTAATTCAACTTCTTTATACGTATTAGTAATATCATACTCTCCAGGCCCACTACTAAATTCATATCCCGCAGGAATATTCACTTCATCTATCGTATAAACGTAATCATGACCTTTGCCATCGTCTTTTGGTAAATTTTTAAATTCATAATCCCAATAAGGGCCTGCTATTACTGTTGAATCAATTTCGGTACCATCTTGTTGTAAGGTGATGATTAGATGAGCAGGACGTTTACTCTCATTTTTATCATCCCAGTGTTTTTTTCCTTTAATATTGATAGTTTCAATCCCTGGCTCAATGTAGGTATTGGTGATAACCCACCCCTCACGCGTCTCTACTACTCCACTTGTATAATTGGGAATTTCGACTTCTTCAATGGTATAAGTAATATCATTTCCTTTAGAATCTTCTTTAGCTAAATTCGTAAAGGTATGTTTGTAATCATTTGACATGTTTAACTCTGCTGAAGCTTCTCTTGTACCATTGGCGTATAAAACAACTGTTACAGATGGTGTCGCTCCTGGTGCATTCACCCAAATCTTCTGAACAGGTACACTCACTGAATCAGGTGTTATATATGTATTGGTGACAACCCAACCATTATTATTTCCTGAAGTAGAGGTTGTATAACCATCTACTTTATCTTCTTTTATTTCATATTTAATCTCTTTGCCGCCTTGTTTTTCAGGTAAGTTTTTAAACGCTCCTTTATAGTTATTAGATTCTCTTAAGATCATGGCCTCTTTTTCAACATCATTAGCAAATAATCTAACAGTTACATTTGGTGTTGGTTTACTACTCGGAACTTCTTTCCATTGTTTCTCCACTGGTATATCAATAAATATTTCTGGATCAACTGGAGGACTTCCTTCCTCAGGGTTTTCAATTACTTGAACAAATTCATTCGTACTGTCCCCCGACACATTAATTACTTTGCCTTCTTTAAGCTCGTTAGAAATCTCATAACCAGATGGCGCTTTTGTTTCTACTAATAAGTATGTACCACTGGTCAATTTAGTAAATCTTGCTCGACCATCACCATCTGTTGTCCCGTGATCAACTACCTTATTAATATCTTTTTTATCCCCACGATATAGTGTGAATTCTGCATCACGTAATTTTGTGTTTGCATTACTTGCTGACACTTTTTCAATCACTAAATCTCGTGTTTTACCAATAATTTCACCACCACTACCAGGTACTTGAACTGGCACCTGAATTTTGATTGGTTTACCTGTTGTGATAATACGATCTGCTGTAATTCGAACACTATTTTTAATCGGTACATTGTCTAACGGATAAGAATTACTTGGAAAGAAAATCTCACCACGATACGTTAGAATCAAATGTTGCGTCACATCATTTTTCATTTTTATTGTAAAATAACGTTCTGTGTGATCTAAATCATAATCAATACCTTCTAGTAACCTATTACCAAATAAATCTTTTATGGCAATACTTTCACGTAAAACACGTTGATTTTCCCAACTATCGTCATAAATAGTAACATTTGATAAATGATAACCATGTTCATTGATATCAACTTGCCAGTCCACGTATTTGCCGTCTACATTCGTTCCTGATTTTTTCAAGAAGGACTCATTGACATTACCAATACTTAAAGACGCTGACGCTTTTACTTCTTCTTTTTGCAGACGGTCTGTATAGTAAGCTGTATTCGTTATTGGTTCTGATTGATACGGAGCTAGTGGATCATCAAGGCTTGTTCTAAAAATTAACTTCTCTCCACTAAAAGCTTCCATATCCGTGATTTGTAACTCATTTGTCTGACTGTCATAGTCAATTTTTGCCTTAGAATCAGGTCGTAGTAATTGTCCTGTCCCAGAATATAGCTCTGCTGAACCTTCTACATAGGTTTGTCCAGGTTGAATAGGATCTCTTAATAAATTTTGATCTGCCATAGGTGTTTTACCATCTCCATTGACAGTTACTGTCCACTCTATTTCATTTTCCTTTGGAATCAATTTACCCGATTTAGTTATGGTAATGTCTGTTCCAGTTGTATGAATATAATCAAATGCGTAATCTACGTCTTGTTCTCCTTTATGCCAATAATCATACGTCACACTATTATCTGTTGAGCCACGACCAACCATTGAATCATAACTAATACTATAATGATCACTTGTTGGATGATCATAAGTTAGTACAAAACGGTCAATCTCTGGTAAATCAGGATGCGGACCTAACCACTGAACCTTATATTCTGAAGGTGAAACAACCTGTCCGGTTGTCTTATTAGTCACGACCAATGTGTCTTTTTTAAATTCACCATTCTTCAATAAATCTTCTATTTGCCATTTGTCTAAAGCTATTTTTTCTTTATTCACATCCACTGTCCAATTAACTAAGTAGTCACCCATTTTTTTATGTGTCTTACTCACTGAACTGGTTTCGTCTCCCGGACCTGGTCCAGGACCCGGTCCTTCTCCACCATCATTAGGTGTGTCTTTTTGAACAATTACTTTTTGCCCACCTGATATAACTGTATTCTTAGCATAGCTAGCAGCCAAATTAGTTCTGTTTGACTTATAGGTGATCACTACTCTTTGATTCACATCTTCATCAAACTGAAAATCAAAAGATCTACCTTCATCTTTTGTTGTCACTGTATGTTTTAAGTTTGGTTCTACAGTAATTGAATCCTCAATGACTGTTCCGTAGGTTAGCGTATCTGTAAATTTCGCATCTTCTTGTTTAATGTGTAGCCCATTAGGATTATAAATAATTTTCCATTCAATCTCTTGTTTATCCGCATCAAACTCCCCTGCTTCTTTTTCAATAATGTTGTATTTATTATCTCTTTCAAAAGAA
This sequence comes from Candidatus Vagococcus giribetii, assembly GCF_017316185.1. GTDB lineage: Bacteria > Bacillota > Bacilli > Lactobacillales > Vagococcaceae > Vagococcus > Vagococcus giribetii. The sequence continues at coordinate 118,322 of NZ_JAFLVX010000009.1, forward strand.
GCTGAAGCAGACTCTCCCACATTTTTTCCACTAGTACCTATGTTAGCATTTAGAAAAATTTGATTGGTTACTTCCCCTTTAGCACCGTAAATTAAAGGTGTTTCTAAATACATCACATAAGGCTTATCAATAGATGTCATACCAATATCTAGCAGTCCATCTTTACCAGCAACTGGGTTATTAACAGAAATTTCTCTACCTTCTTCAACTCGTCCATCCATATAGACAGTTGCCTCAACTAACTTAGTAATTTTAATACTTTCTGCTGCATTATTTCCACCACTGTTTTCTTCTGGTTTATGAGTTGTTTTATCTTCTAGACGTAAATCATTCATCTTTAAAGAGTTAGGATTAATTAAAACTTTCCACGTTGGTACGTCTCCCTTTAACTCCACAAATTCTTTTTGAATATAACTTTTATTGTCTCCAGCAATCCAGATAATCGTATCTTCCGTATTCGTTACATCTGGGATTGTAATTGGATAGCCACCTGGAATCGTGATTTTTTTATTTTCCACCGACATTGAAAAATAAATTCGACCATCTACATCATCATGCCTATGAACATTGTCATTAAAAATTAATGTTACTTCACCATCTGTATTAGCTTCAAATCTACCATAAAGTTCACCATTGTCCGGATCCTTTAAATCACCGGATTGATCTTCTGTTAAAGACAAAAACTCTGATGTTGGCAATTGATACTTAAAGTAATCCCCATCTTGAACTTCATGAGCCAGATCATTAGGTAGTCTAAATGTATAATAAATAAAGAATGTTTCTCCCACATTAAGAGGCCTAGCGTCATTCACTGTTTCTGTTGAACCATCACTATTTTTGACTTCCATTTTTTCTAACGTCATAATTGTTCGTTTGTTATTTTTATCAACAGGTAATTGATCCGCACTTGGCAGTCCTGTTATATCTCTCCCTGTCTCTGCTGCGAATGCCTGTATCGTTAAAATAGATGAACCAAATTGAGTCATAACACTCATCAGCATCACGAACAACATAAGAATAGCTTTTTGTTTTTTCATATAAGTCTCCTCCATATTCTAACTACCTATTCCGAATTAATCATTTCAATAAATGCATCTTTATTTTTTAAATTCATACCACTCAACCGTTCTTTTAAATCTATATAAGCCTATTATTTTTACTCGAATTAATATAACAAGTTATTCTTGTAGCTAGTATAAAGGAGATTACTCCTCTCAGATTAGCTTTTTATGACGATAGAAAGGACAATAAACAAAAAATGACAACATTTTTCCTCAAAAATTATAAAAGGTAGGTTTATAATCAGAAAAACGTTATCATCATTAAGTTTATTATCAAGGTATCTATTACTGTTCATTATAGTATGTTTCGTTTGAAAATAGTACTTTAACGTACCGAAAATCTACATTATACAGTTATTTGTTTTATACCTTCTTTTTGTGAACAAAACGGTCCTATTATAGGCAAAAAAAGATGACAAATCTGAGAGTTATCTCAAATTTATCATCTTAAACTAGTTAGTCATTTACTTAATATCATGACCATTTTTTATTAATTATCATGCCCTAAAATCTGATTAATTTCTTGACTATATAAATCGGCTTTTCCACCAAAAACGGCTTGGATCCCACCGCTTAATTCTAATACAGCAGTAGCTCCTAATTGTTGAATACGTGCTTTATCAACCACTTTATTATCGACAACAGCTACCCTAAGTCGTGTCGCACAAGCTCCTACTGACGCAATATTAGTTTCCCCACCTAATGCTTCAATAATAATAAGTGATTCTTGATGTAAACGACTGCTTCCTTCTGTTGCAACTATCTCTTCACCACTACTTACCTCAACAGCTTCCATTCCAGGAATAGAGACTTTAAATTTACGGATGAAGAATGAGAAAACAACATAGTAGACAAGTGCCCAAACAATACCAACTGGAATAACGTACAACCAGTGTGTTTTGGCTTCTCCTTGAAACACACCAAAAAGAAGAAAATCAATTAAACCACCTGAAAAAGAATTACCAATCCTAATATTTAATAAATCGGCTACTAAAAAAGAACACCCGTCTAAGAAGGCATGAATCACATATAACCAAGGAGCGCTAAATAAGAACATGTACTCAATAGGTTCTGTAATCCCTGTTAAGAAAGAAGTTAGAGCACCACTTGCATATAAGCCTCCTGTTTGTTTACGGTTTTCTTTTGGAATCGCATGGTACATTGCTAAACAAGCTGCTGGTAAACCAAACATCATTGTAGCAAAACGACCTGCAAAGAAGCGTGTCCCATAAGTAAACAAACCAGTGTGATTTGGATCAGCCAACTGAGCAAAGAATATATTTTGCGCACCTGAAATGGTCTCCCCTGCTACCACTTCAACGCCTCCAAGAGACGTGTACCAAAACATTGGATAAATCGTATGATGTAAGCCAACTGCGCCTGTCAAGCGTAATAAGAAGCCATAAAGGAAAGTTCCGATACTTCCCATTTCCGCCACAGCTTCACCAATGGTTGTCATTCCCTGTTGGATAGGTGGCCAAATTAAGAAAAAAGCTACCCCAATAAAAATAGCGGCAATAGATGACACAATCGGTATAAAACGTGAGCCTCCAAAAAATCCTAGAAATGGTGGCAACTCAATTTTTCGGTATTTGTTGTGGAGAAAAGCCACTGTCCCCCCAATGGCAATTGAACCCACAACACCTGTATCAATAGCTGTGTCTGGTGAAAATAATTGCAATAACCCACTAATAGTTGCTGTATAAACTAAGAATGATACCCCACCAGCTAGACCAGCTGTTCCTTTATCTCCATTAGCCAAACCAACTGCTAAACCAATAGCAAAAATTAACGCTAAGTTACTGAAAACTGCATTTCCTGCATTACTCATAACTGTCAAAATGGTTTGTAACCAAGCCTGATCTAACCACGGATAAGCTTGTACTGCACTAGCATTAGATAAAGCGCCTCCAATTCCAAGTAACAAACCGGCTGCTGGTAAAATAGCAATCGGTAGCATAAATGCTCGACCTAATTGAGAAAATTTCTTAAACATAATACTCCTCCTTTTTTTATAAACCTAATCCATCAATAAAACGTTTGGCAATTTCCTTAGGACGTGTAATAGCCCCACCTATCACGATTCCTGAGACCCCTAACTCTTTAATCCGTTTTGCCTGTTCTGGAGTATGGATCTTTCCTTCAGCTATCACAGGTATTTTTGCAGCAACTAATTGTTCCATTAAAACCATATCAGGACCTGCTTCTTGTCGACTATTAGGGGTATATCCTGAAAGTGTCGTTCCCACAACGTCCACTCCAGCTTCATAAGCCTCTACTCCTTCATCAAAAGTAGCAATATCAGCCATAAGCAATTGCTTTGGATACTTAGCTTTAATATCCTTAATGTGTTCAGCAACTGTTTTACCATCAAAACGTTCCCGCTTCGTACAATCTAGAGCAATCACATCTACCCCTGCTTCATAGAGCTCATCTACTTCTTTCATAGTTGCTGTGATAAATGGCTCTTGTGGTGGATAGTCACGTTTGATAATACCAATAATTGGTAAATCTGTTACCTCTTTAATTTCTAAAATATCTCTTACAGAATTAGCTCGAATCCCCACTGCTCCAGCTTCCTCTGCCGCTTTTGCCATTAAAGGCATAATACCGCCCAACTCTGAATACAAAGGCTCTCCTTCTAAGGCTTGGCAAGACACAATAATACCGTCTTTTATCTGACTTAAAAACTCCTCTTTCTCCATTTTTACCTCCGTAATTAATTATTAGGAGATCATCTCCAAATAAAATATAACATCGTTCTCCAAAAATGTAAATATGGAGAAAAAATTAAATTGACTTTATTTTTTTTTATCGGAAAATAGAGATAAGAATAGTTAAAAGGAATGAACGCTATATGAGTTATCTTGATGCCATACATGCCCATTATGAGGAGCTAACTAAATCAGAAAAAAAAGTCGCTGATTTCATTGTTTCTTCTGGAGAAAAAGTCTTACATCAAACACTATTAGATATTAAAAAAGCCACAATGGTAGGGGATGCTACCATTGTGCGCTTTTGTCAAAAGTTAGGTTATAGTGGTTTCTCAGATCTAAAAATTGATATTGCTAAAGAAGGATTCCACCATTCAAAAACGACAAACACCTCATTTATCAATACCGTAGAAAATCATTTAGTAAGCGCTATTCAGGAAACATCTAAGTTAGCTGACGAAAGTAAATTAGAAATTGCTGCTGCTCTGATTAATCAAGCTAAACATATTTATATATTTGGTGTTGGTTCCTCAGGTATCACTGCAGTTGACATGGAATCTCGTTTTTTACGAGGCGGCTTACAAGCCAGAGCTATTACTGATCCTCACTACCAAGCCATGAATGCTTCTCTTTGTACTGAAAACGACTTGATTATTGCCTTTAGTTTAACAGGAAAGACCCAAGATATTTATGACGCTTTGAGTGTCGCTAAAGAAAACAAAACAAAAATTATTGTTATTTCTAATTATATCTTGTCTCCAATTGCTCAGCTTGGAGACGTCGTTATCCAAACAGCTATTGAAGAGTACCTATTAAACGGAGGTTCACTGACTGGAAAAGTCTCTCAAATTTTTGCTATGGATCTATTAATCACCTATTATGAAAAAACCTATGGTGTGGACGAATTAAATATGCGTGAAAAAATTGCACGCTCCATTATTAATAAACAAATCTAAAAAAAGACCGAGACATAAGTAAATACTTACGTCTCAGTCTTTTTATTTTAGTCTTGGATTAATGTTTCAAGTCCAACAATCATCATTTCATCAAATGAACTTTGACGCTCTTCAGATGTTGTTTCTTCACCAGTAATCATATGATCACTAACAGTCATTAAAGCAAGTGCTTGAACACCGTATTTGGCTGCTAAGTAATAAATGACAGCAGCTTCCATTTCGATTCCTAATACACCATAATCAGCTAATTTAAATGTATCAGACAAATCATCTTTGTAGAAGCTATCATCTGAAATGACATTTCCTACATGAATGTTAAAGCCACGTTCTTTTGCAATCCCGTAAGCTGTTGATAACAACTCATAATCAGCAATTGGTGCATAGGTATGATTTGGGAAATCAGCTTTCATGAAGTTAGAATTCGTTACAGCTCCTTGTGCTAAAACTAAATCACGCACGTGTACATCTTTTTTAAGGGCTCCACATGTTCCAACACGCATTAATTTTTTCACATCGTATTCACGAATTAATTCGTTTGTATAAATAGATGCTGAAGGAATTCCCATACCTGTTCCTTGAACAGATACTTTTACACCTTTGTAAGTTCCTGTATAGCCAAGCATACCACGAACTTCGTTATAACAAACTGGATTTTCTAAGAATTTTTCTGCAATGTATTTTGCTCTTAAAGGATCTCCCGGTAATAAAATACGATCAGCGATGTCACCTTTTTTAGCTCCAATATGTACGCTCATGAACTCTCTCCTTAAATTCTTTCTAAAGTCAGTTTTACTAATTCTTTGAAATCTGCTTTAACACGTTCTGTTGTTTCAACTACTTCTTCATGATTTAAGTTAGCTTGCATACCTGCTGCTAAGTTAGTCACACAAGTAATACCTAAAACGCGCATAGACATATGTTTAGCTACGATTACTTCTGGTACAGTTGACATACCAACTGCATCTGCTCCTAAAGCACGAGACATTCTAATTTCTGCTGGTGTTTCATAAGTTGGACCTGAGTAGCCCATGTAAACACCTTTTTGTAACGTAATTTTAAGTTCAGCAGCCACACGTTTTGCCACTTCACCATACGCTTTATCATAAGCTTCTGACATATCAGGGAAACGTGGTCCTAAGTCATCTTCATTTAATCCGATTAATGGATTGTCTCCTGTGTAGTTAATTTGATCAGTAATCAACATTAAATCTCCAGGTGAAAATGACGTATTAACTCCACCAGCTGCATTAGTTACAACTAAAGAGTCAGCTCCTAAAGCTTTCATCACACGTACTGGGAAAGTCACTGTTTGCATTGAATGTCCTTCATAATAATGGAAACGACCTTGCATTGCTAACACTGTTTTTCCTGATAATTTACCATAAACTAATTGACCAGCATGTCCCACTACAGTTGATATTGGGAAATGAGGAATTTCTTCGTAAGGAATAACCACTTTATCTGTAATTTCATCTGCTAATTCACCTAAGCCTGAACCTAAGATTAGCCCAAAATCAACATTTTGTACCCCTTTGCTTTGAATAAATTCTGCTGTTTCTTTTAATTTTGCACTTAATGTCATGTGATTGTAGCTCCTTATTTTAATTGATTTAAAAAACTTGTTCCATTTTCTGTTGCTTTTACATCAAAGTTTTCAGCAATCGTTGCTGCAATATCTGAATAGAAGCCTTGTTTAATAGCTCCTTGTCCTGTCATTTTTTTGCTATAAGCTAAAAGTGGTACATACTCTCTTGTATGGTCTGTTCCTGGGAAGGTTGGGTCGTTACCATGGTCTGCTGTAATTAATAGTAAATCATCTTCACCCATAGCTGCATAAATTTCAGGTAATCTAGCATCAAACTCTTCTAAAGCATTAGCATAACCTTCGACGTCACGTCTGTGTCCAAATAAAGCGTCAAAGTCGACTAAGTTAGTAAAACTTAAACCAGTGAAGTCTTCCTTCATCACGTCTAATAATTTGTCCACACCATCCATATTAGATTTAGTTCTAACAGCTTGAGTCATTCCTTGACCGTTAAAGATATCATTGATTTTACCAACAGCAATTACATCTTTACCAGCTTCTTTTAATGAATCTAATACTGTTTTACCAAATGGATCTAATGCATAGTCATGACGATTTGGTGTACGAGTAAAGTTACCAGGCTCACCTACATAAGGACGTGCAATAATACGACCAATCATGTAAGGATCATCTTTTGTAATTTCACGAGTGTACTCACAAATTTTGTATAGTTCTTCTAAAGGAATAATATCTTCGTGAGCTGCGATTTGAAGTACTGGGTCAGCTGATGTATAGATAATTAAATCCCCTGTTTTCATTTGTTCTTCACCAAAGTCATCAATTACTTTTGTTCCACTATAAGGCTTATTCGCCCCCATAATAATACCACGACCTGAGAATTCTGTAATCTTGTCTAATAATTCTTGAGGAAAGCCTTCAGGGAATACTCTAAATGGTGTTTGGATATTTAAGCCCATGATTTCCCAATGACCTGTCATTGTATCCTTACCAACTGAGATTTCTTCTAATTTTGTTGCATAACCTTGATGGTCTTCTACTGCTTTGACTCCTTTAAGAGGCTCAAGCGTACCTAAACCTAAATTCTCCATATTCGGCACGTTTAAACCAGCAACTTCAGCAATATGTCCTAAAGTGTGACTTCCAATATCACCAAATTTATCAGCATCTGGTGCTTCTCCAATACCGACTGAATCAAGTACTACTAAATGAACTCTTTTAAACATAAAAGTCCGCCTTCTTCCCAAAAAATTTTATTTATAGCAAACGTGCCAAAGATTGGTTTCCTTGGCACGTTCATCATTATTTTGATTTCACATAAGTTTTACCAATTGCTTTTGGTCCTTGTGATTTACCAATAAAGATAACAAGTACAAGTACTGTTAACACATATGGTGCTGCTTGTAAGTAGACAGCTGGTAATTCTTTGATACCAGGAATTAAGTTTCCGATAACTGCTAAACTTTGAGATAATCCAAAGAAAATTGCAGCAAACATTACACTAATTGGGTTCCATTTACCAAAGATCATAGCTGCCATTGAGATAAACCCTTGTCCTGCGATTGTTGAAATTGAGAACTGACCTGAAATTGATTGAACAGCAACAGCTCCCCCCATACCACCTAAGAAACCAGAAATTAACACACCTGCATATTTCATGGCATAAACGTTAATTCCTAATGTATCTGCAGCTTGTGGGTTTTCACCAACAGAACGTAATCTTAAACCAAATTTTGTTTTAAAGATAATGAAGTAAGCTAAGATAGCTACTACGATTGCCACATAAGCAGGTGCTGATGTGTCTTTAAAAAAGATTGGTCCAAGGACTGGAATATCTTTTAAGATTGGAAAACTGAATTTACCAAATGTTTGTTTTAACATGTCTGTTTGACCATGTCCATCAAACATCATTTTAGTTAAGAACACTGTCAAACCTGGTGCCATTAAGTTGATTACAGTACCACTGACAATGTGATCTGCTCTTAAATTAATCGTTGCTACAGCGTGAATTAAGGCAAATGCCAAACCTACTAATCCACCGAATAACATCGATACCCAAGGAGTCATTGCGCCAAATGTATCAGCTGTATATAAGTTGAAAACAGTTGCACTGAAGGCTCCGACAGTCATGATACCTTCCAAACCTACGTTAACTACACCACTTCGTTCTGAGAAAGTACCACCTAGGGCAGTAAAAATTAAAGGAGCTGAGTATACTAATGCTGATGATACAATGATTGCTAGTATTGATACCATAACCTACGCATCTCCTTTCTTAACTGCTTGCTTTTTAGAAGTTGTTTTATCTAATAAGTAACGAATAGCGTAACTAATACCAACAAAGAAGATGATTGAAGCAATAACAATCTCTACAATCTCATTTGGTACTCCAGCGTTACCTGGCATACTCAATCCACCGATTTTTAGGATACCAAATAGTAAAGCTGACACTAAGATACCGATTGGACTTCCGCCACCTAATAAGGAAACGGCCATACCATCAAATCCGATTGTTGGAACTGAACCTAATACATAGAGATTTTGGAAAGTACCTAGACCTTCAACAACTCCACCCATACCAGCTAATCCACCAGAGATTAACATTGCTAGGACAATATTTTTCTTAGAGTTCATACCAGCATATTCTGAAGCGTCTGGATTAAGACCGACAGAACGTAATTCAAAACCGACAGTTGTACGGTTCATTAACACCCATACAACAAAAATCATCGCAAGAGCTAGGAAGAGTCCCATATTTAAACGAGAACCACCTGTCATTTGAGTTAAGAAGTCTGCTCTTAAACTTGCATTTTGACTAATTTGTTGTGTTGCATCTGCATCATTTGTAAAGACGTTACGTACTAAATGATTGCTTATGTGTAAAATAGTATAGTTTAACATAATAGTAACAATAACTTCACTTGTTCCAAATTGTGCTTTTAAGAACCCAGCAATACCAGCCCATAGAGCTCCTGCTAATGTTCCGGCAACAATACATAAAGGAACTAATAATGCTTTAGGTAAATCAGGGAATAACATTGCTAACCAAATCGAAACAATCCAACCACATAGAGCTTGACCTGACAAACCGATATTGAAGAATCCTGCTGTATTGGCTACAGCAAAACCTAAACCAGTTAAAATTAGTGGTGTCGCTAAACGAATAACTTCACCAATGTTGTATGAGCTACCTAAAGCTCCGTTTAACATTGCGCTATATCCAGCAATTGGATTGTAACCAAAAGCTAACATAATCACTGCACCTAATAATAATCCGAAAAGTACGGAAAGAACTGGCACTGCTAAATTTTTAAGTGTTGACTCTTGCTTATTCACTAGCCACAGCCCCTTTCCTTACTTCTTCAAGTGGTACACCAGCCATAAGTAAACCTAGTTCTTGTTCGTTTGTTTCTGATGGTTTCACAATACCTGTAATATTACCATCAAACATAACCGCAATACGGTCAGATACATTTAAAATTTCATCAAGCTCGAAACTCACTACTAAAACACCTTTTCCATTATCTCTTTGTTCAATCAAACGTTTGTGAATATATTCAATCGCTCCAACGTCTAAACCACGAGTTGGTTGAGCAACCATTAACATATCTGGATCACGGTCAATTTCACGAGCAATAATTGCTTTTTGTTGGTTTCCTCCTGATAAAGCACTAGCAGGAACTAACTCATTTGGTGTTCTAACATCAAATTCTTCGATCAATTTTCTTGCATGGGAATTAATTTCCTTGTAATTCAAGAGACCGTTTTTACTTAGAGGTTCTTTGTAGTACGTTTGAAGCGCGATGTTTTCTGATAAGGTCATTGGTAACACTAAACCATAACGATGACGATCCTCAGGTACATGTCCCATACTATTTTCAGTGATTTCACGAGGTCGTTTGTTGGTCATATCTTTACCATTAATCTCGATCGTACCACTTTCAACTTTACGCATACCAGCAATTGCTTGAAGTAACTCACTTTGTCCGTTACCATCAATTCCTGCAATCCCCACTACTTCTCCTGCACGAACTTCTAAATTAAGATTTTTAACAGCATCTAAGCCACGGTTTTCTTTTACTACTAAATCTTTAATTTGTAACACAGGTTTTGTTGGGTTTGATGGTCCCTTCAGTGTCTTAAATGACACTGAACGACCTACCATCAAATCTGCCAACTCTTGTTGAGTGACATCTGCAACATTAACGGTATCAATACTTTTACCTCGTCGAATAACCGTACAACGGTCAGCCACTGCTTTGATTTCATCTAATTTATGTGTAATCAGAACAATTGACTTACCTTCTTTAACTAAACCGTGCATGATTTCAATTAACTCATCAATTTCTTGAGGTGTTAACACAGCAGTTGGTTCATCAAAGATTAAGATTTCGGCTCCACGATAGAGTGTTTTTAAGATTTCAACACGTTGTTGCATCCCTACTGAAATGTTACTTACCAGTTCTTTAGGATCAATCTTAAATCCATATCTATCCGAAACAGCCATGATTTCCTCAAAAGCTTTTTTCTTATCAATTACACCAGCTTTTGTTGGTTCACTACCTAAAACAATATTTTCCTCTACAGTGAAATTATCAATCAACATGAAATGTTGATGAACCATTCCGATACCAAGTTTATTGGCAACTGTGGGATTAGCGATTTTTTCTTCTTTTCCATTAATTGTAATAGACCCAGAAGTAGGTTCTAATAGTCCTGATAAGATGTTCATAAGAGTTGACTTACCAGCTCCGTTTTCTCCTAGTAACGCATGAATCTCACCTTTTTTTACTTTAAGATTAATATTATCGTTGGCTTTAAACGATCCAAAAGCTTTAGTAATATTATTCATTTCAATCACGTATTGTGATTCATCCACTTTCTTCACTTCCTAACTATTTCGGATAAATACTTTTAACTGAGTAACAAGTTAATTAATTATTTTGTTGGTTTTTCTGGAACTTCAACTTTTCCGTCGATGATTTGAGTTTTAGCATCATCTACAGCTTTTAATACGTCTTCTGATAATTGACCTTTAGTTAAGTCAACACCACCGTCTTTAAGACCGTAAACTAATGTTTCTCCACCAGGGAATTTATCTTCGTTTGCTTTACCAGAGATATCTTTAACAACTGTTCCTACACCTTTAAGAGTTGAAGTTAATGTAACGTTTCCGCCATCATATTTACCTTCTTCTTCTTGGTCACGGTCAACACCGATTACCCAAACTTTATCTTTTGGATTAGTTTTCATGATGTCACGAGCTTCTGAGAATACACCGTTACCAGTATCACCTGAAGCGTGGAAGATTACATCTACACCACTCTTGTACATTGCAGCAGCGATTGATTTACCTTTAGCAGCATCACCAAATGAACCAGCGTATTGAACGTCAACTTTGATTTCTGGGTCTACTGATTTAACACCAGCAACAAATCCAGCTTCAAAACGTCCGATAACTTCACCTTCTTGTCCACCTACAAAACCAACTTTTTTAGTTTGAGTTGTTTGAGCAGCAGCAATACCAGCTAAGTAAGCAGCTTCGTTATCTTTAAATACAACAGAAGCAACATTTTCTTTACCTTCTACAACAGAGTCAATGATAACAAAGTTGTTGTCTTTTTTACTATCTGCGATTTCTTCAATAGCAGGTTGTAATTTGAATCCAATACCAAAGATTGTTTTGAATCCATCATTGATTGCTTGGTTTAAGTTAGGTAAGAAATCTGAATCTGAGTTAGATTGGTAGTAGTTGAAACCATCTTTCCCTTTTTCTTTGTTGTTTTCTTTACCCCATTCTTGTAAACCTTCCCAAGCTGATTGGTTAAATGATTTATCATCAACCCCACCAACGTCAGTTACTAAAGCAACTGAATGGTTAGCTCCGTCTTTTCCGCCATCTTTTTTAGCAGCGTCGTCTTTCTTAGTGTTTCCGCCACCACATGCTGTTAGCGTTAAAGTTAATGCTAATGCCAAACCTGTCTTTAATAATGTACTTTTTTTCATTGTGTTATTCCCTCCAGAATTTTTTTATGTAAATTTTTAACACCGTAATTGACTAGCCCATTTGATCGCTTTCAAATGAGTAGGGTAGAAGCTCGGAAACTGTTGTCTCTTTGATGTCGCCTTTTGTGTTAACTAAGCTGACTGGCATATCAGGGCTACAAAATTCAACCATGACTTGACGACAAGCACCACAAGGAGAAATTGGGTCTTCAGTCTCTCCAGCAACAACTAGATGACTAAATGACATGTTTCCTTCTGAGACTGCTTTAAAAAAGGCAGTTCGCTCAGCACAATTTGTTAATCCAAATGAGGCATTTTCAATGTTACACCCTTGAAATACTTCACCTGACTCAGTAATCAAAGCAGCTCCAACTGGAAATTTAGAGTACGGCACGTAGGCTTTCTCCATTGCTTCGATTGCTGTGTTAATCCATTCTTGTTTTGCTGACATACTAAAAGATTCCTTTCTTTTTTAAGACTTTGTTATAACTAGCGATTCTTTCTAGGTAAAACAGTTAACTATACCTATTTAAAAGAATAAAGAAATCTTGTTCATACAACTCTTAAATCTCACAAATGATAACGTAACAAGCTTACTGATATGATAAGATGCTTCATAAAAACAAGTTGAGACATTACCTTAACGAAATTTTAGCCTCCTTTCGCTTTTTAAAGCCCTCTCAATTTTACCATTATTTCACACAATAAACAGTAAAATTAAAGACAAAAATCAGAATACCGTTCTAAATCTGCAATAGCTTCATTTACTAACATTAAAAAACTTTCATTATTGAATTCAGAAGCGATATTATTTCACTTTAAATTAGGTAAAAAAGACCTTTAATCAAACTATATCTCCAAAAATAAAGATACTATTTTTAGTGAATTTTTTCAATATGATTTGATATTTTCATGAACAATTTCTTTTTGTCTCTATCTATTATTCGGTAATCACTTTATGAATTAAGATAGGTTCTACTCCATCTTCACCAATTTCGATGTTATCGTAAAGTACTTTTTTAACATCTTCCACGTCTTCACGATTTGAATAGATTGTTACTAATGATTCGCCCTCTTTTACAGCGTCTCCTACTTTTTTGTTAAGGAATAAACCAACACCATAATCAATAGCTTCTTCTTTAGTTCGACGACCTGCACCTAGTAACATAGCAGCAATACCAATTTGGTCAGCTACCATTTTTGATACAACGCCTGTTTGTTTAGATGGCACTTCAATGACATATTTAGCTTGTGGTAATTTCTCTGGATGGTCGACAACTGAGTCATCTCCACCTTGGTTTCTAATCATCTCTTTAAACTTATCTACTGCTTTACCATTAGCAATATTTTCTTCTAACATACGACGAGCTTCTTCAAGAGTTTCTGCTTTTTTAGCTAATACAACCATTTGACTTCCTAATGTATAAACCATTTCCATCAAATCTTCTGGTCCATTACCTTTCAATGCATCAATAGCTTCTTTGATTTCGTTAGCGTTTCCAATAGCATTTCCAAGAGGTTGTGACATATCAGAAATAATAGCCATTGTTTGACGATTAGCTAACTTACCAATACGAACCATTGTATGAGCCAAACGTTCTGCATCTTCTAAACTCTTCATAAAGGCACCGTCACCTGTTGTTACATCTAACACAATGGCATCTGCCCCTGAAGCAATTTTTTTACTCATGATCGAACTAGCAATTAAAGGAATTGAATCCACTGTTGCTGTCACATCACGTAAAGCGTATATTTTTTTATCGGCTGGAGCTAAATCTCCTGATTGTCCAGTTACGGCAACATAACTTTCATTTACTAAGCGTATAAAGTCATCATTGGGAATTTCAACTTGAAAACCTGGGATTGCTTCTAATTTGTCAATAGTTCCACCAGTATGTCCTAATCCACGACCACTCATTTTAGCAACTGCTGCTCCAACTGAGGCAACTAAAGGAGCTAATACAATTGTTGTTGTGTCTCCCACACCACCTGTTGAGTGTTTATCTACTTTAATACCTTCGATTTCAGATAAGTCGATCACATCACCTGAATGACTCATAGCCATTGTTAAAGATGTAATTTCTTCATCCGTCATATCTTTAAAGTAAATCGACATTAACAAGGCACTCATTTGATAGTCGGTAATACTACCATCTGTGTAACCTGAAACGATGAACTTAATTTCTTCTTCAGAAAGAATGCCACCATCTCGTTTTTTTTGAATCAAATCTACCATTCTCATGAATAAAAACCTCAATTCTTTTTTAGTAAAACGATTTACGAAAGGGATAAAACCAATTAGTAAAACGATTTACTTTTGATTGTTTTTCTTTAATAGCGCTTACAAGAAGAATTTTAGCACACGTTTTGATTATTTGTCAACTGGTTGTGTGCTTCCTCTAACGATAAATTCCGTTTCAAATGTCTTATTAGGAATTTTAACTCCCGGGTTTTTAATTGACTGAAATAAATACGTTGCTGCAGTATAGCCAATCTCAAAAGCTGGTTGAGCAACCGTTGTTAAAGGGGGATTCAAATAAGATGATATCTCTAAATCATCAAAACCGATAACAGATAAATCATCTGGAATAGTTAAACCTAATTCGTACGCTGCTCGGTAGGTACCAATAGCCATTTGGTCATTCCCACAACAAAGAGCTGTTACTTTAGTTCTCTTCAACAAGCGTTTTGCTGCTTCATAGCCACCTTCAATTGTTACTGGACCATCTTCAATCCATTCACTTTGGAAGGAAATCTGATTATCTGTTAAGCATTGACGATAAGCTTCATATCTCTCTGACATTTCATAATAGCCTAATTCATTGGTTAACATACCTATACTTTTATGACCATTGTTAACTAAGTACTGAACAGATTCATAACTACCTTCATACTCTTTTACTAATAAATTACCTTCTGCTCTTGTATTTAATCCTCTATCAATTAATAAATAGGGACTTGATTGTAAGCTTGTCTCAAGCTCTAATGAGTTAGGGCTTGCTAAAATAATCCCTGCTACAGAACGATTTAGTAACTGCTTAATGTAGCTTTTTTCCATTTCATGGGAATGGTTCGAATTACATAATAGGATCATGTAATCTTTTTTAGTTAAATAGGCTTCTACCCCTTCAATTACTTTCGAGAAAAACAAATCAGTCACATCAGGCACAATCATACCAATTGTTTTTGATTCTCGTTTGATTAAATTCTGAGCAAAATAATCTGGATTATAATCATGATCCTTAACCGCTTTCAAAACACGTTGACGTGTGTCTTCGCTAAAGCGTTGACCTTTATTATTTAATATTTGAGAAACTGTTGTTATGGACACTCCTGTGATTTGGGCAATATCTTTAATTGTTGTCTTCATAATCACCGTTCCCCCTTCCTTTACCAAAGCCATCATATCAAAATTCACTAAAAAAAGGTAGCGTTTTTATGAAATAAAAAAACACAAAGCTAATTAGCTTCGTGTTTAACCACCGATTAAGAAGTCTAAAACATTCCAACCATCTGATGTTTCTGCTCGGTACAATTCAGTAAAGCCACAACGGCTACAACTAACTGTAATAAATTTCTTATTTTGAACATCAAATATTTTAGCAAAGTTACCACCTGTTGCTTGAAATTGATCTGATACGTAATGGTTATTGCCGCATTTGTCACAATGATATTGTTTCTTTTCCATTTTATTTCTCCCTCATTTCTTGTTAAGGAGAGTGTATCATGAGCCCTCGAAAATCTCTATCCGTCTCCAGTCTTAATTTTGACCGTGAGTTCTTAGCTGCCCATAAGTCCCAAATTTTTCAATAACTTCTTCTAAATCATCTTCTTTTAATAACACTGGCGTTCCGATTGACTTAGCCCTGTAATAAAGTTTTGCGATAAATTCAATGTCTTTAGCAACAGAGAAAGCTGACGCTAAATCTTCACCGATAGCTAATACTCCATGATTGCCTAATAAAATTCCTTTATCATCATTCATAGACTCAAAAGCTGTTTCTGCTAATTTTTCTGTACCAAACGTTTCATAGCCACAACATCTGATTTTACTACCGACTGAACCAATAATGTAATGAAGAGGTAAGATATCTTCATGTAAACAAGCAAAAACTGTAGCATAGTCTGAGTGTGTATGTACAACAGCATTCACATCAGTTGTTCTTTCATAAAAAATACGATGCATGTCATACTCACTAGACGGTTTACGCTCACCTTCCAAAATTTCCCCTTCTAAAGTCATTAAGACAATATCTTCTTTAGTCGTTTCCATATAAGGAATTCCGCTTGGTGTAATCAACATCACTTGTTCTTCTCTGATAAAAATACTTAAATTGCCACCAGTGCCTGTTGTTAGTCCTTCTACTAGCATTTGTTTACCGTAGTCAACTAGGGCTTGTCTTTCGTTTATGTATCTCACTAGCTTAGCTCCTTTTCTCCTTAGTAAAATCTAACTTGTTCTTCTTCAAAATAACTCTCTAAATCATAGGCTGAGTAAATCCCTTTATCTGTGACAACGCCGCTAATTCTTCCAGGTGGCGTAATATCAAAAGAGGGATAAATTCCCTTAACACTAGGTAATGTATTAGGAATACTTCGGTACTCTAACACCTGTTTTGGGTCTCGCTCTTCTATTACAATATCTGCTCTACTACCTTTATCAGCGTCAGGTATCCCAGTTACAAAATACGGCACATTATATTGTTGAGCTAAAATAGCCATTTGATTTGTCCCAATCTTATTGGCTATATGACCATCTCTGGCAATGGTATCTGCTGCTGAGGTGAACACATCGATTCCCTTATTTTCCATCACATAGGCTACCATGTTGTCTGTAATCACTGTGGTGTCAAAGCCTAAATCAGCAGCACAACTAGAAGTCAGACGTGCTCCTTGTAAATAAGGTCTTGTTTCCGCACAATAAACAGTTAATTCACTACCTTCTTCTTTAGCTGCTCTGAGTAAAGTTCCCACAATAGTTTCACCAAAACACTGTGTTAAAATCGTCCCATGTTTAGGAATTTGTTTTAACAAGTGACGTCCCACTTGATCCATAATCGTGTAACGGCGATTAAGTGATTCTATGGTCGTTTCAAAAATTGCTTCAATTGGGGATTCACCTTTTTCTAAAGCCTCTTTTGCAACAGACACACAATTTGTCGTGATTTGTATCATACGATTAGCTGTTGTTGGTCTTGCATAACCAATTGTTGTTGCTGCTTGCTCTAGGAAAAGAAGTTGTTCTTCTTGAGTTAACTCTTGTGCCTCGTAAGCAGCTAAAGCCATGCCCATACCAGCAGCTGTGTAAGGTCCTGCACTTTGCGTCACCATATCCGTAATAGCCTGCGCTACCTCAACGTGAGTCTGACACTCCACAAAAACCGTTTGAGTGGGATAAATACGGCGATCTAAAATTTTGACTTTTCCATTGTTGTACCATGCCACATTCTCATATTGGAGTAAATAAGGCATATGATTATCTGCTCGTTTCACTTGTAACGCCTCTTTCCTTTTGTTTTGCTTGTTTGTAACCTTTTAAAATATCTTGACCTGACTGATAGTCTTGTCGATGAGTCACTAGATCAATACCTAGACGAAGTAATACTCTCTCCATCTCAAGACGTTTATCTCCTACCGGGGACTGGCTAATTTCTTTTACTTTAGAGTCTCCAATCACACGTCGAATGACCTCAGTTCCAAGATAACCAAGTGTATCTACCATTACGTCAGCCACATATTCATTAATGAATGCTTCATTATTATATAACTCTAGCGTGATAGCTGCTGCCATTTTTTGTTTCAATCCGTCTTTAACGAACTCATAAAGAGAGCTAATGGTTTCTTCTAGCCATTCCTTAAAAGAAGAATCAGTCTCAAAATAATCATTTTTGGCAAGAGGAAACATTAAATGTGCCAGAACATTTCCAATGTCGTAACCCATTGGTCCGTAAAAAGCAAACTCAGGATCAATCACTTTTAATCCTTCATCATTAATAAAGATAGAACCTGAGTGTAAATCACCATGTATTAGTGATTGAGCATTATTCATGTAATTATTTCTCAACACGCCAACTTCTTTTAATAAAACTTGATTACTATAAACATAACTTTCTACAAATGATTGGTTGTCTTCTAAAATAACGTTTCGTTGTTTGTAATCATTGTAAGGCTCTGTGAATACCAGATCTTCACTAATATCGCACATTTCGACATTTACAAAATGAGCTACTTTTCGTTTTTTATCATGACGATCCCAAATTAAATCTGTCGTTGAAAGAAGTGTCTCAACTAAAAAGACACTGATGTCTTTAGCTAAATGAGGAAACATTCTTTTTTTCTCTAGTTCATACCGTAAATTTTGATAAGCTGATATATCTTCCATAATTAAAGCTGCCATTGTGTCATCGTAATGATACACTTCTGGGACAAATTCAGGCACTAACTCATATTGAATGCGTAAAATATCCGCTTCGATTCGGCTACGATTAATATCTAAAGGACGACCTGATGAACGTAATAACGTATCTGCTTGTTTCACCACAACACTTTTCCCTGTCTTCTCTTCTTTTACTAGAAAAACATAGTTGATATTACCATCGCCTATTTCTGTGACTTCCAGTATGGCATCAGGCGCAAAGATGTTTGTTTTAGTGAGAACGTACGTCTTAACTGTCTCACTAGACATTAAGACATGATATTTAAATGATGACACGTTTCAACCTCCTTTATCTTCTAGTTAATCATATAATAAAAAAGGCGAGACTGCGATATAAGTTTTATGACTTATAGCCTGTCTCACCTTTTCTAATTATTTACTTTTTTATGATAGAACTAAACTTAACATAAGTCCTACAATTTGAGCCCCGTTAAACAATACTAAATTTTTAATAGCTATACTAAATGTAGTTGCTTTTTCTTGTTTGCGGCTAAATGTTCTCACGTTATCGTGAATTTTAGGAAATGTTCCTAAAACAAGCAGCATTGCCCAGTGATACACACCAAAGACTACGCCTAACCCGATAAATAAGTAACAACTATACATTAACATTTGGAATAATGTAACTCCATTCTCTTTACCAATATAATAAGGTAGCGTGTAACGGTGATTACTGATATCTTGCTCTAAATCACATAAATTATTAGCTAACATAATGTTAGCAATAGTAAATATCATTGGAATAGAGGCCCAAATAATCATCATCAATGCCTTTAACTGCATTTGAAAAATGACTTGACCTTCTGCTATTGCAAAATTTAAAATACCTAAATCATAGATATTCAAATAAATGGTAATAAAGAAAATTCCAAATCCCATAGTTACTCCACTAAAGATTTCACCTAGTGGCATTCTTGATAGAGGCACTGGGCCAAAGGTATAAAAAATACCAATTAAGAAACAAGCCCCACCCATTAATAGTAATAATAAACTCGTTTGTAATGTTAGATACAAACCAATTAAACTTGAAAAAGCAATCATAGAATAGATTAAATAGCTAACTTTCTTTTCGCTTAGCTTAGCTGTTCCAATAATATTGGTGTTTTCTTGGTAGTCATCATTTTTAGCTTTTTTAAAATCCATTAGATTATTTATTGCTGTTGTGGCCATATCAAATACCAACATTGCTAAAAAGAACAACATCATATTTTCCCCATGAACCTGACCAAAGGCTACAGCTGAAAACAACAAACCAATGATGAATGGAAATAAACTAGCTAGCTTCGTTCTAATTTCAACCAATTCAAAAAATATTTTCATTGTCATCCCTTAAACCCTCACTATTTCAACTCTTTAATGTCTTTCACCTTGTAAGGCGAATCTTCATTTAATACAAAACGATCTTTAACTCCACTACTTAAGTAGATATCATCTTCTTTTGTCACAAAAATAGCATCAATATCTTTTCTATCTTCCACATACTCCATACCGCCTTTAACACCCATAGAGAATACTGCAGTTGAAAGACCATCACCGGCAACAGACGTATCAGAAATAATAGTCACTCCTGCAATCTCATTTTCAAAAGGATAACCTGTTTTTGAGTTAAATAAATGATGATACAGTTTACCGTCTACTTCAAGGTTTCTTTCATAAATACCTGATGTTACTAAAGACATGTTTTTATTAGTTACAGAACCTACGATAGTATTACGAGCTTCATTAGGGTCTTGGATTCCAATCTTCCATTCGCCATCTTTACTTCTTGGACTATCTCCTAAAACAAAGATATTACCACCTAAGTCTACAATACCTGAAGTTACACCATTATCCACCATCACTTGAACGGCTTCATCTGTAATAAATCCTTTAGCAATCGCTCCTAAATCAAGACGCATGCCTTTTTCTTCTAGAAAGACTGTTTTTTCTTTGTCATCTAATTTCACTTTGTGATAATCAACTAACTTCAATGCTTCATCAATTTCACTTTGTTCTGGTTTTCTAGCATCATCAAAACCAATATGCCACAACTCAGTAATTGGTCCAATGGTTAAATCAAACCCACCTTTAGAATCTTGACTAAAATAGAGTGATTTTTCAACTAATCGGTACACATCATCTGAAACTTTGACAGGTTCAATCCCTGCTTTTTCGTTGATTTTTTCTACTTCTGAACCTGATCCTTTTTCATTCACTGTAATTTTTTTATCCAATTCTCTAATACGAGCGAATGTTTTATCCAACACATCTTCTTTGCCTTTATCAAAAATCTGAACTCTGACATAAGTCCCCATTAAAAATTCTTCTTTTTTATACGGTTCTTTTAACAAAGTTGATTCTTTGGCTGGTGCTTTTTCTGCCTTTTTAGAATCCGTTCCACAAGCCGTTAAGGTCAATCCTAATATAGGAACTAATAATAATAGTAATAAACGTTGATAATGTCTTTTCATCTTTTTCCCTTCTTTCCATCTCTTTTTTCATTTAACTATAATTTATCTGATATTACAAATAAAAAAAGGCAACAAGTCAACTGACTTGCTGCTCTTTTAAATGTAACTATTATTTACCAAAAACGATGTTGTCAACTTCAATTTTAGCAGTATCGCCTTTTTCTGCTGCATTGATTAATTGTTCAGCATACATTTGGAAAGCATGTGTAGAATGTGTTGCTCCAGTTACTACGTCCATTTCAGAAGGTTTTTGTTTTTCAACTAACCCTTTGTTTAATTCTGGAATAAATTTATCTGGGCTTGTACCAGATTTTTCATTCATCATTTTGTTGTATTCAGCATCTTCTGTTTTTGATTTACCATCTTTGTTGATGTTATCATATTTAGATTCTGCAATTTTGCCATCTTTAACAACTAAAGTGAAAGCAGTACGGTAACCATTAGATTCATTTTTTTCTTCTAATGTATATTCACCGTCTTTTAAGTCAGCGCCGTTATCGATTTCGATTTTATCTGTTTTACCAGCTTGAGCTGCTTGGATTAATTGTTGTGCATAGTTTTTGAATGACTCAGTTGAATGAGTTGCTCCAGTTACTACGTCTACTCCGTCAGCAGATTGTGCTTTTAAGAAAGCATCGTTTAACTCAGGAATAAATTTATCTGGGCTAATACCTGCTTTTTCTTTCATCATTTTGTTGTATTCAGCATCTTCTGTTTTTGATTTACCATCTTTGTTGATGTTATCGTATTTAGATTCTGTGATTTTTCCATCTTTAACAACCATTGTGAAGACAGCACGGTAACCATTGTTTTCGTTTTTCTCTTCTAATGTGTATTCACCATCTTTTAAGTCGCCACCAGCGATTTTTTCAGGTGCTGCAGTTTCTTCTGTTTTTTCTACTTTTTCAGTAGATGCTGCTGAAGATTGTTTTGTATCTTTAGCATCTTTATTGCCGCCACCACAAGCAGCTAACAATAATGTAGACATAACTAAAACTGTTGTTCCTGTGATTAATTTTTTCATTTTCATAATTACAAACCATCCTTTGTTTTTAAAATTATGTGAACTATTTTACATATTTTATTTTATTACATCGTTGAACAAATTGCAATGGTTTTTCAATGGCTTATTCAGATTTTCACAAATTTCTAATAAAAGGGAAAATTCCCTAAAAAATATCAGATTGAAGACAAACTAG